>JBAXVB010000469.1:0-3425 GCA_037129415.1 Deltaproteobacteria bacterium | reverse complement strand
AATGGAAACAGTTGCACCAATCCGGCTTGCTGCAGTTTGATGATCCGAGCATTGTCGGTGGTTTGTGGACACCCTCGGTCAATACCCGCTACCTAAATTACCATGAGATCTCGGAATGGCAGATTCGCTTATTGCGAATCGGCAGTATCGAAGGTCGTTCGCACTTTATCAATACCGATTTTTCGACGCACGAAACGCCACGGTCGTGATTCACTGTGGTCTGCCGTCTATCGCCCCCGGAATCCCCAGTTGTCAGATTATTACTGTAGTTTTCAGGGAGATTCATAAATGAGAACAAACAAGCTGTGGCTTGAAAGCTTTACCCGTTCCCGCCGCCAACTGTCTTTTACTTACGGCATTGATGATTTGCGTTTTGAAAACGCCTATTGGTATAACGATGTTGATCTGATTGCTTTGGAAAGGCAATACGGTCAAGCCATGCTCAACAAAGTTTACTTTCATATCATGGCGTTTGAAATCAACAAACTGATCAGTTTGCAGCCTGCAACCATTGATTTCGGTAATTTTGCCGCATATCAAACCACCGCCTTTGAAACGCTGTGGCTAAAAATAACCCGGAATGTGTGGGGCCAATGGCGTTATGAACATCAAAGGCCTGACTATTCAGGGCCTGAATTTACCAGTAAACCGGCGGTGCGTTCCATTCAGGCGATTCAAAGGCAAGCTACGCCGACAGAGGACATCCTCTGTTTTTGTGGCGGCGGCAAGGATAGTCTGTTTGCCATGACGATTTTAGAGCGACTGCAATTGCCCTACGCATCTTTCGCTTACTCCAACAGTGTCTATGGTAGAGCCGATATGCAACATAAGCTGATTCAAAATCTTTTGAATCATGCGCAGATGACCAAACAACATCAACTTTGGGTGTATGACAGTTGCATTGATTCGCCTGTCCTGAGTATTTATCCTGAATATGGCAGTAAATATATTACAGCGGCGGAAACCCCCAGTTCCATATTCAGTGCATTGCCTGTTTTATTGCAACACGGTTACCAGAACATCGTGCTGGCGCATGAGCACAGCGCTAATGTGGGCAATCTGATTTGGACCTTGACGGGTGAAGAAATCAATCATCAGTGGGGAAAATCGTTTGCCGCCGAACAACTCCTGAATGAGTATTTGCGGGCTGAATTCATCATTGATTGCAATTACTTCAGTATTCTTCAGCCGGTGTATGACGTATTGATATTTAACGGCTTGAAATGGGCCATCGAAGCCGTTCCCGCCACACATTCCTGTAATGTTGATAAACCCTGGTGTTGCCGTTGTCCTAAATGTGCATATGTTTGGCTGAACTATATGGCTTATCTGGATGTGAATTTGGTTGATTCCATTTTTCACGCCAATCTGTTTGATCTCAAAGAAAATCAACAATGGTTTTACCAAATGCTTGGATTGGGTGAAAACACCCCCTTTGAGTGCATCGGGCAAATTCAGGAAGTTCAGCTTGCATTTGAATTATGCAAACGCAAAGGGGTGACGGGAAAAGCGATGCAATTATTCATGCAACATTTTCCATCATTGGATACCAAAGCGATTATCAATAAATATACAAGCGTTAACATGGTGCAAACAGGCATTCCAACTGCCGTCGCCAAGCTCATCGAACCACATTTCCACATTTTATCGACAGAAACTCAGCAATATCTGAAGTCGATATTAAATGACGAGGGTACTATAAAAGGAGGGAAGTGACGCCCCCGTCACAACTTGCGGAGATGAACGACCTTGGCGAACCGGCGGGCAACCGCCTCGGAGTGTGTAGCGCAAAGGATGGTTATCGTCGGGAATAGTTCAAACAGTGTATCGAGAATCTTTTCTTCCGTTTCATGGTCCAGGGCCGATGTGAACTCGTCGAGGAGAAGGATCGTTGCCTCGTGCACCAGGGCGCGGGCTAAAAGAAGTTGCTGTTTCTGCCCACCGGAAAGTCCCTGTCCCCGGTCGCCGATGATGGTGTCGTATCCATCAGGCAGCGCCTCAACGGCCTCATGGAGGTGAACACGGCGGGCCGCGTCGATGATGACATCTTGTGGAATGTGATACCAGCCCATGGCGATGTTCTCCCCGATACTGAGCCGGAACAGGTGCGGGTGCTGGGTCATGTAGGCAAAATAATTCAGGTACATGGCCATGGAATAGGCGGCGATGTCTCGGTCGCCGAGGAGGATTTCCCCCCTTATGGGAGCGATCTGCCGGGCGAGCATGTTGAGGAGAGTGCTCTTGCCCGATCCACTCGGCCCCATCAGTGCGATTCTCTCGCCCGGTTCGATGACCAGGTTGAAACTTTCCAGAACCGGCTTACCACCCGTATGATGGTAACTTACGTCACGAAATTCGATTCGCAGATGGTTCGGCGCTCCTTCGATCTCTTGAGCAGTTGGCCGCGGTTCCTCCGGTTCCGCCAGTATCTCCTGGATTCTTCGGAACAGCGGCTCGGTTCTGGCGAGGCTGGTGACGCCGGTCAGCAATTGGGCGAGAGCTGCCATAATGTTAACGAGATAGATGTTATAGGCCACAAGCGTGCCGACGGTCAGCGTTCCAATATGCAGACAGATAAGCCAACCGCCCAGGAGGAAGGGCATGAAGGATACGATGTCGCTGAAAACGCCATTGCCGACGATGGCCCAGTCATTGATCCGGACGGCGCGGACATTGGCCCTGGTGAAGTTTTCTGCTGCGGCGCGGAAGCGGCGGGTGCTCGGCTGGGCCTGCTGGAAAAAACGGATGTCATGGACGCCAGCCAGAAGATCGAGCAGAACGTTGTTCTGTTCCGACAGCTTCCGGCGTGCGCGAACGGCGGCGCGTGTCAGCGGCCCGCGGGCGGTGATCAGCAGCACCGCGTAACAAGGCAGTGACAGAAGGGTGAAAAGGCCCAACGTGTGGTTCCAGGCGAGCAGAAATGCGGTGCAACCGATGATCACGAGTAGGCTGGCCGGAATCCAGAGAATGCGCTCGTAGAAAAAGAGCGACAGGGTTTCGGTGTCGTTCGAGATGCGGGTCAGCAGATCGCCTGTTTCATGCCGCCCGTGGAACTCGGCCGGCTTGTTGAGAATCGTGGAGATCAACCGCGTTCGAAGTTCGAGGAAAATGCCTTCCACCGCCGGCGCTGCAATGATGGAACGGCTGAAACCACAAGACAGATGTACCAGTACACAGAGGAAAAAAGCGCCAGCATACCGGAAGAACAGGGGAAGACTTTGAGTCGCCAAGGCCTGATCCAGAAGCAGCGAGATGAAGTAGGGTTGGCCGAGAATAGCGATCCAGCCGATCAGGTATATGACATAGGCGCAAAGGAATTGCGATCGGCGCTGACGGAGGCTGTCGTGCAGCACGTTCCATAGCAATCGGAACAGGGCTGTGACGGATTGTGCGGTTCTATTGTTTTCGTCGTTCATAGTCAACGC
>JBAXVB010000468.1:0-3427 GCA_037129415.1 Deltaproteobacteria bacterium | reverse complement strand
TTTCCGGGGAAAAACTGCCGCCGGTGCTTCCCATCGTTCTGTACAATGGGGCGCCGCGTTGGAATGCGCCAGTGGAAGTATCTGAATTGATCGCGCATGTTGCCAGCCCCAGCCCGGAAAAGATGAAGGAAATCGTGATCGCACTGATGGTTCGTTTAAAGCTGGGTTCACCGGTGCTGTTTCGCCAAGTACGACCTGGTCACCACGGGAAACCTTTCGTACTCTACAAATTCCGGACTATGTCCGATAATCGTGATGAAAACGGAAACCTGCTGCCGGATGCTGCGCGGCTGACATCGTTGGGGCGTTTCCTGCGCATTACGAGTGTTGATGAACTGCCTGCGCTGTTCAATGTTTTGAAAGGCGACATGAGCATCGTGGGGCCAAGGCCACTTCTGATGCAGTACCTGGATCGATATACGCCTGAGCAGGCCAGACGGCATGAGGTGAAGCCAGGGATCACAGGCTGGGCGCAGGTGAATGGGCGGAATGCGATATCGTGGGAAGAGAAGTTCAGGCTGGATGTGTGGTATGTGGATAACTGGTCTTTGGTGCTGGATTTACGGATTATATTGATGACGGTGTTGAAGGTGGTGCAGCGGGAGGGATAGCAGCAAAGGGGGAGGCGACGATGCCGGAGTTTAATCCACAGATTGAAAGTGGAGGTTTTGAGTTTTAGGTTTTGAGTTTTTGGTTATAAAACAGGGCTGACTGAACGCTTGGTAGTGACAGTTGCCAAAAACTTGTCAACAAATTCTCGAGGTTTCACTACCTGTATCCCGCAATAGCCGGATACCTTCAACAGATGCTTGTCACCGCTTACGATAATTTTGCAATGGGCTGCTATTGCACAGGCGATGAATTTGTCGTCATCTGGGTCCATGCAGATCGGTTTCGGTAAACCGGGTGCTATGATTAATTTTGAGTTTTTGGTAACAAAATCCAATATCGGTATGGTGTCTATTGCTGGATACTGCGTGGAAAGCTCATCTGCAACACTGCGATATTCATCGAAAATCTCTTGGGAGATGACTGGTTGCAGTCTGCCATCGCGCCATGCTTCAAGAATACGATACGGCGGCCCTGAAAAAAAGATCCCTGAGATAAAGACGTTCGTGTCAAGTACGATCTTCATTTTCGGTTCCGTGCCCGAACAACGGCTTTATCGATATCGCTTCTTTTAAGTTCAGCAGATTTTGCCTGACTTCGCGCTTTTGCGATGATTGCGTCAAACTCGGTTATGGATGGGTGTGTTATCGCCTTGAGGATAACCACATTATTTTCGCCGACAACGACAAACTGCATTCCGGTATGCAAATTGAGCCGTTTACGGATTTTCTCAGGGATTACAACCTGGCCTTTTGAAGACATTTTTGTTGTGGATAAATTCGGCACGTTTGACTCCTTAATCAATCATCGTACTGTTCTTACTGGTAAGATTCTACAATGTCATCATTACTTTTGCAAGGGGAAAATAACTGATATTCGGAAACGCAGTGCTGGCTTGAATTTTGTCTGTCATGCAAATATGAGAATAACAAATGAAAAAGATTGCGATATACGGCGCTGGCGGATTTGCCAGGGAAGTGGCGTGGCTGGCTGAAACCTGTGATGGTGACAACCATGTGGTTTGTTTTGTGGATGACAATCCGGCGCTGGTTGGAAAGCTGGTCAATGGCATCCCGGTGATGAGCCTTGAAGATGCAGCAGGACGGTTTACCGGTGCAGGTATTGTGTCCGGCATCGGCAACCTGAAAGCTCGTGCATTTGTCATGGAAAAGGCAGTGGTGGCAGGATTTATGCCAGTGTCGCTGATTCATCCTCGCGTGGAGATGTCCCGATGGATCGAGATGGGGGAAGGTGTGGTGATCTGCGCTGGGTGTATTCTGACCACAAACATCCAAATCGGGAAACATGTGCAGATCAACCTGGATTGTACGGTGGGGCATGATGTGGTGTTGGGCGATTACACCACGCTGGCGCCGGGAGTTCATGTGTCGGGCTGGGTTCATTTCGGGAAAAGGGTCTATGTGGGAACCGGTGCGGTGTTCATCAATGGCACGGAGGAAAGTCCTCTTTTAATCGGGAATGATGTGATCATTGGCGCAGGAGTATGTGTAATAAAATCAATTAGTTGTTGAATATGGGGGGGGGGTGCCGGCCAAGCCCCTTCGGGGGTGAAGATGATGGGAAGATAGGAAGGGAAGAAGATCAGCCGGTAGGGGCGGATGGCATTACCGGGTGCGGAAACACTGAACTCCTTTTATCTGCGGATCGATTTTCGAACTGGCAATATCCGGTCATCAAGGACGGCGGACTGACGAAATATCATTGGCTGGTGCAGCACAAAGATAAGCTACAGTTGGGATATATGACGGATATCGGGGCGTTTACATATATCAATGCAAAACACGGCGTGACGATCGGGGATTTTGTGCAGATCGGTTCGCATTGTTCCATTTATTCAGTTTCGACTATTGATGATAAAACCGGGCCGGTGGTGTTGAAGAAGAACTGTAAGGTCGGCAGTCATTCCACGATTATGCCGGGGGTGACGGTCGGCGAGAATTCTGTGGTTGGGGCGCATAGTTTTGTGAATCGGGATGTGACGGATGACGCGGTGGTGGCCGACGTTCCGGCAAAAAGTCTAACGCAAAGACGCTAAGGCGCAAAGAAATCAAGGGGCCAAACATGAAGGTAAAAGAGAAGATAATCGATTCAATCAGCAAAATGGGTGAAAAGGAACTGAATATCCTTTATGGGCAAATCAGGATATTGGAACTCATAAAATCCCCCAAGTCCCTGCAAAAGGCTGTTTCAATCGACAGAATTCGCGAAATGACATTGACATCTAAAAGCAGTTGGGCGGAAGCAGTCATGGAGGACAGAGAAGAAAGGCTATGAAATACTATCTGGATACATCTTCCCTTACCAAGATGTATCATCCAGAAGAGGGTTCAACTCATGCTCTTGAATTGTACAAGGGGGATGCTATAATTTGTATCTCCGAATTGGCCGCTTTGGAGTTTCTTTCAACCATTCATCGCAGATATCGGGAGAAGGAAATCAATTCGAGTTCTCTGGAAGAATTGTTGCTGAAGTTTCAGGAGGATATAGATATCCGGTATGAATTGTTGCCCTTTTCGCCCTTTGTTTTCGAAGAGGCTTCAAGGTTTGTAAAGCAATATGGAAAAACCCGCTCCATCAGAACACTAGACAGCCTGCAACTTGGTTTCTTTTCCACCTATTGTGACACGACCGATACATTTGTCTGTTCTGACAAAAGATTGGCAGCCATAGGCCAAATGGAAGGCATTCTGGTCCTCATTCCCATTGAAAAAAAGAGCGAGAAAGTGATGATGGCCGATAGAAAAAGTGATGTAGCGCCTCACATTTTTCTCTCTCCACCACACTTGGGAGATGATGA
>JBAXVB010000467.1:0-3441 GCA_037129415.1 Deltaproteobacteria bacterium | reverse complement strand
GTGATGTTTGATCCTTTCGGCGATTTTGAAACGCTGGGGTATCTCCGGAATTTGTTCGGAGAAAGAGATACTGAAATTATTAGACATCTTGAACACAGCTCGTTTGTCGAGGGAGTTGATGAAGCATTCAGGCGACTTTCCGGTATTGTTTATCTTTTATATGGGGAAGTCCTTGAAACGCATAAAATGCTCTTTAAAGACATGTACCCCTGGGCAGGGCAAGATCGTTTGCAGACCGCGCCAGACATAGCTGTGAGCAAGGGCAGTGTTCTCTTCATTCACCCCAAAGATATTCAGACTGCTATTGAGTATGCCTTGCAGCTTGGGCAAGATAAAGCCTTCATGGCAGATAAACCAGGCGAAGTTATGGGGTATCTGGCTTATGGACATCCCTTTCTTGACGGCAACGGTCGCACTATTATGGTTATACACACCGAACTTGCTCAACGTGCGGGTATCAGTATCGACTGGGGAGCTACCAACAAGGAGCAATATTTAACAGCACTTACGCATGAAATTGATCAGCCAGGTAAGGGCATACTTGATGTTTATTTGAAACCGTTTTTGCGTGCAGCGATTGGCTCTGGTCAATAGGCAAGGCACGTCGTTAAAACCAAGGGGCTTGGGGGTGACCGGTTGACCGACGATAATAAAGTGTTGGGCAAAGTCACCGATCCTGCCTTGCAAGCTCGTTATAAAGAACAAGAGCAACAACGGGCGGAGTATAAAAAACAGACGAAGCTGCTCACGCCATAAACTCGCAAGCCGCACTGAAACACATCCCACCCCTGCCCTTGAACAAATCTGCATACTGATGTGCAATGCTTTAAAATTACCTGTAAAACAGTTTGGGCGGGCAACAGAACTGATTCATCATATCGAAACGGAGGTAAGGAAATGAGATTAAATTTTAAGCAGCAGGAACTTATTGACAATCTTGTCCATACAGTGGAATCGAAATTTCCGGGTGTAAAATTTGTTGATGTGACAGAAAGCCCTGAAGACCCGGATGATTTATGGGTCAATGTAACAAAAATAAAGGATTCGGACAAATTAATGGAATTGTTTGATTATTGCAGTGAAATGTCAGCCGATATTTTAATGAATTATGGCTATCATATGCTGGTGATGCCTGTAAAATAACACGATGATCTAAAAGCAACCCCTGATATTACTGATTCTACCGGACTGAGTCTATCACTTTATTTTCACGGAATCTCAAATAGTTTCACTTGCAAAGGTTCATTTCTACTATACCGAGATTGTTAAAAATTTGCCTATAACGCCTTCGGCGCAACCAAGGGGATACCCCCTTGGAACCCCTCTCATTTTTTTCTTTCACCGCCGGATATTGTCTGGGTAACGGGATACCGCGCCATATAAAAATCGTTGGTCAGGGTCACCTGATGCTGTTTCCCCTGTTCTCCCATAAGAAAAGTTCCTGCCGGTATGCGGCAAAAATCCGTACTGACAATGAACGAGTCATTAAAAGAACGAATTTTAAACCGTCCTACAGCAATAGCATATTTCTCTAATATTTTCTTTTCCACCATGCGGGTTTTGGTTTCCATCCGGTATTCCGCCTTCCGGAAAAACCCGCCAGATTTGACGCACACTTTTTCCTGATACGTTTCGGCTTCCTGTACCACTCTTTCAGCAGAGGTGATAACATCCGGCAGTTTTGAGATCAAAAGCCACTCTTTTTCGATGGTCTGGTTCCATTCGGCATCCAATCCCAAAATATCCATCAAGGGCCAGGATGCACCTTCAGCCAAAAATTTTTCAAGTTTATCTTTCAGCCCTGCTAAGCTTTTGGTAAGCACATATCCACGAATGGTTTCCAGCGCCTTGGTGAATTTAGGTGTTAGTTGGCGGTGCTTTTCCTGGCGCATTGCTTCCAGAAAATCCCGCAGTTTCGCATCATGATTCTGGAAATCTCCGTCACCTGCGGCTTTAAGGGCGTAGAACCTGTCTGATTCGATGGCTTTGCCAAGAAGCGATAGGGCCTTTTGAGCGTTTCCCTGGGCCATGAGTACTTTGGATGCCTGGAAAAATGCCTCAGTAAGACCCGGATACACAGACATGGCCTGCTCGGTATGGGCCAATGCTTCGGCCATTTTCCCCTGGCAATAACTTGCCCAGCCAGCAGACAAAAAGGCGCGACCCGCGTCCTGGGAATAATCAGTTTTGGCGTAGCGGGCCGCAGCCAAAAAAGATTCCTCAGCCTCTGCCAGATTTACAAGAGATAAATCGCAATCAACAAAACCCATACGGATGATGTCTTTCAGGTGATGGAATCGCCATTCCAACTTGTAGCCTGGTGAGGTGTGATCGCCCGATACGGCTTTATCCAATTCATCCAGGGCCTCCTTGTAAAGACACTGCCGGAAAGCATCGCGAGCTATCTCGAAATGATTGAAGGCCACTGTCTGCACGGGGGTCTTGGCAATTTTCACCAATTCCGAAAGGGTGTCGTTCATGTGCCCGAGCTGTGCGAGCATCTCGGAAAAACCCCAGTGGAACGTGGCGTTCAATTTCGATATGCCGGATGAAATTGCGGAAAGTCCAGAAGAAATTCTGGAAAGGCCGTAACTCAGCGTCTCGAAACCTTCCTGCATTGCATGTGTCGATTGTTCGGCAACAGTAATTTGCTCCCGCGCCAGCGCTTCCTGGGAGGCAATAATTTCTCATGTCTGCCGGGATACCGCCATGGAAACTCTGCGACCGGCTTCCCGAGACGCTCCAGTGATATCCCCTACGAATGATTTGGCTTGAGTATAATCCTGATAAGACAGGTGAGAACCCCACACATAATATGACATAATTACCTCCCTTTGCTGAAACATGAATCAGCGGACAAATTGTTTATTGAATGGGCCTCTTGCAAAACTATATCAACTTGAACATATCATAAAACAAAGTCCTGCTTGTCAACTGTTTTCTTTGAATTTGGCCGGGTGGAGACTACAGGAGGCATAAGTAAATATAGCGAATGTCGTCGATTTCAGCCAAAGCCTGAATCACTTTTCTCAAAAAACGATGGCAGAGGGTCCACTCCGGAAGTCCAAAAAAGCCTTCGTTATTGAGCATACATTTCATCGGAATAATTTGATCTCGAAGGAAGTGATCGGGCTTTTCAAGGGCGTTAATGGATCTTCCAGCATGAATCGCAAACATCAACCGGGTTTCAAACATGAAGAGACTGTGGTATCTTTACCATCAACAGGGGAAAAAACATTTTTGGGACAACATTGATAACGATGCAAAAACCGTTAATTGGTGTTGCGCGGGCTGTTTTGAACATCTATATTCAAATATCGCTTCGGGGGTTTTATGACAAAAAAAGAATCTTTCTCTTTGTTCCTATCGGCAAAAGAGAAAGATAACAAAGTAGATGCAAAAATTGACTGGGAAGCCAGAAAGAAGGCATGGCTGGAATAT
>JBAXVB010000466.1:0-3450 GCA_037129415.1 Deltaproteobacteria bacterium | reverse complement strand
AAAAAACTCAATGCCGTCTGACGTTTCCGGTTATCTATCTGTTTCACGGCCATTGCAAGTGCTTTCCTGCTGCCGACAAATACGCACAACTGCTTTGCTCTTGTCAAACCGGTATAAATAATATTCCGGAATAACATTTTGAAATGCTGTGTGGCGACAGGAATGATCACAGCATCAAATTCACTGCCCTGTGATTTATGAATTGTAATCCCGTAGGCAAGCGATATTTCAGTCAAGTCCTCACGTTCATAGGCGATGGGAGCCTGTTTTCCGAATTGAATCAGGCATGAGAAGTCTTCCATATCAATGTTCGTTATCCAGCCGATATCTCCATTGAATACACCCAGGTCATAATTATTGCGGGTCTGGATAACCCTGTCACCTTCCCGGTAAACCCGCTCACCTACTCTTATCTGCTTCTTCCCCGGTTGTTCGGGATTGACAGCCTGCTGAATGGATTGATTCAGGTTGAGCGTTCCCAGGCTGCCCCGGATTTGGGGGGACAGGATTTGTATCTCGATATCCTTGCCAAAGTATTCAGGAATAGACCTGGTATAGAGCCTCAGAACCATGTCAAGTCCTGTTACGCCATGAAGAAGTGCTGACCATGGATGAATCGACTTGATGATGGATTTCAGTTCCTCAATGTTTCCCTGCGCCTTATGGATATTCATTAAATCGACGTGCTTGAACTTATCAGGAATATTGAATATAGGGGCATGGATTTCTGATGAATCCCTGAATTCCTGTACAAGAAGGTTATCAATCATCAGGGCATCTTCTTCCCGCTTCATCATCCCGGTGATTTTATCACCTGATTGAACAATCTGTTCCTCTCCAGTAGTGACGGTATGTCTGATAGCCGCCTTTGCTCTTCCTATGAATTGTAATTGTTCCTGGGTTGCTTCATCGGCATCAATAAAAATGCACCCGGCTTTATCTTTCCACAGGCCAGGTTTATGGAACGGAGATTCAATCCTGGGGATTTGCCCTTTATTGATTTGGTGGGCAAAGCGGATAATCATGGATTCCTCAGCCTGACGGAATACCTTGGTAAGTCTGAAACTCGGCACACAGGTCGCCTGCAGAAGGTCGTGCAGCACATTGCCTGCACCTACGGACGGCAATTGATCAGGATCACCAATAAAGAGAACCTGCGCATTCTGGGGGACTGCTTTAAGGAGCGCCGCCGCCAGGTTTATATCCAGCATCGAGCATTCATCAATAATCAGGTAATCAAGTTGAAGCGAGTCGTCTTCGCCTTTTTTAAAGCCATTCTTTCCAGGCGCCCATTCGAGCAGACGGTGAATGGTTTTGGCCTCGTATTCGATAACTTCACTCATCCGCTGCGATGCTCGTCCGGTCGGTGCTGCAAGGACAACCCGCATTTGCATGGCTTGTAGAAGTTTTACCAGAACCTTGGTTGTAGTTGTTTTGCCGCAGCCGGGTCCACCTGTCAGGATGGAAAACGATTTGCCCGCAATCCCCGCAACCGATGCTTGCTGTTCATCTGAAAGGACAATGCTTTGGTTCTGACAATACCGATTGAGCCATTTGTTTATCCGTGTCTGGTCAACAATAACGGGCTGAGCAATCCATTGTTTGATTCTTTTGGCGACGTACTGTTCATCGAAAAATATGGTATTGGAATAATATGCTGAAACTTGTCGCCCTTTTTCATCGGGCAATTCTCTTTTCTTTATCTCATTGGCGGCAATCAGGGACAGCAATATGTTAGTTATCTGATCCGGCGTTCCCGTTTCAAGCAAATCCTGGGCGTTCTTGATAATCTGGGATTCAAGCAAATAGCAGTGCCCGTTATCCCGCGCGGCAGCCAGGACATGTTTTATGCCGGCCTCAATACGTGGAATCCCATCTTTCTCGAATCCCATGTTAAGTGCAATCTTGTCTGCAGAAAAGAATCCGATTCCGTAGATATCTCGTGCAAGCTGATAAGGATTGCCCGAAACTTTGCTGATTGCATCATTACCATAGATTTTGAATATCTTGACGGCATAGAGGGTGCTGATACCGTATCCTTGCAGGAAAATCATCACATCCCGGATCGCCCTGTGTTCCTGCCAGCTATTTTTAATGTCCGTAAGTTTCTTTTCAGCAATTCCTGGTACTTGCAGAAGATCCTCTATTGTTTCCTCAAAGACCTGCAACGTTCGCTCGTGGAAGAACTTGACGATTTTGTGTGCGGTTTTTGGGCCTACATTCTTGATAAGTCCTGAACCAAGATACTTTTCCAGAGCTGCACTGGTTGATGGTTTCTTTTCAATAACCCGTTCCGCCTTGAACTGTTCACCGTGCTTCTGGTGATAACTCCAGGTACCATAGAAATCCATTGAGCTGCCTGCAAAAACCTTGGCTTGATGGATTATAACGGTTACGAGTTTATGAGGTTCGTTAAACGGCGATACTTTAAGGACAGACCAGCCATTTTCCGCATTATGGAAGGTGACTCTTTCCACGATTCCGGAGAGGCGATCAAGACTTTCGGTTGGTGGTGCTTGAGGGGATGATTTCATAGTTGAGTGATTATACAACAGAAACAGTCTTTGAGGAAAGCAGAATTATTTTTAATGGGAAAGGGTTCAGGCTGCTTTTTCCCTTGTTTGGAACACTCTATTACGGTTTATCACCCAAGTTCAAAAGTCGTAACGCCAAACAATCTGTTTGTTGGTAAATCAGGGTATTTTCCTGTGTACATGCGTGCTGTCTCAAACGCAACAATCATATTATGCCGTTTTGCCAAATCGACTGCCGCCGAATTGACTTCCGGCGTATCAAGGAAAATTGGGGCGCTTTCCGGGGCGCATGCCTTCAAAGCCATAAATAGACGTTCTGCAAGCTCAGGACTGTCCGCAAACAATGGCCCTACCTTGTATCCGGAGCGACAAATACGCAGTACTCCGTAGCCTGATAGTTTGCAGTTGCGCAGGATGCCTAATGCTGTACCCTGGGGTTGTTCAATCCAACGCTTCAGAAATCGGATGCGATCGTCAGGAAAAAACGGTTGATCATATTTGCATATTTCATCAAATGGGATTGTGGACAACCGGACGATTTCTGAGTCAGTCGCCAAATCTCCGCCACCGGTTCCCTGATAACGAATATTTCTATAAGCCAATGTAAAACCGAACTTTTTGTAATTGCTCTGTTGAGCGACAACTCCATCAAGGCCGATGTTACGACCTTTCAGGTACTCAAGACCAGCGTTCCATATCTGAATGCCGTATCCCTTGGCGCGATACTCCGTTTTGACAATGTAAAAACCAAGGAAGCCAAAGGAATCGCCATATTTCACGGCTGAAACCGTCGCAATAGGCTCATCTCCAAGCAATCCGATAAGGAAACCATTTCGATCTGCAGCATAGAAACAATCAGCATCGTATAACCCCGGATTCCATCCTTCCGCCGCAGCCCAGTCAATTGCAATATCAA
>JBAXVB010000465.1:0-3463 GCA_037129415.1 Deltaproteobacteria bacterium | reverse complement strand
TCGGTCAGCGGAACCAGCGCTGAGACCCACACACCCCAGCGATCGGTTACCGGGCTTTCGACGGCGGCGGCCTTGGCATCGAACACGCGGCGATAACCTTCCGGTATATCTTCATAGACCTGCCCTGGTGGTGAATAGTCCTTCGAGCCGGCAAGTTCGCTGTCCGCAAAGAAAAAGACTGTACCATCGGATCTGCGCCCCATGATATAAAGAAACCGGTATTGGGAATTGGCCGAACGAACAGCGGCGAGCTGTTCCTTGATCCGGCGATAGTCTGGGCTGTCCATGTCCGCTTCCGTACCCAGGAGAGACATGACGCGCTGGACATTCACTGCCTGCGCCACCAGGCGCGATTGCCGTAGCAGGTCCGAGCGCATCTCACGGTCGGCCTGCACCGCCATCCACCAGACAAACAGCACCCCTGCTGCGAAAATGGTCAGAAGCAGCGCAGCCGTCAGATGTGGGTTTTTCATACCGTGAAATCTGTTTGTCTGTTGATCGCTCATGTTAGAGCCTCTTTCTTGTTTTATCACTCTTTTTACGACAGATTAAACTCCATAAGCCTTATTAGCCATAACTCGACTGATCGTGTCTCTAATCACCTTCAGTTGATAAGGCTTTTCCAGAAAAGCATTGGGGAGTTCGGGATGTTCGCCTGCCATAACCTGAGCCTCGTCATATCCGCTGGACAGGATTACCGGTATTTCTGGTGATATTTTGCGCAGAGCGGCCAGTGTATCCCATCCGTTCATACGCGGCATGGTTAAATCGGAGAGAACACAGCTAATCTCATGCTGATGCTTTTGGAATATCTCCAGAGCTTCAAAGCCATCTTTTGCTTCAAGTACACAATAACCCAGGCGAGTGAGCATGATTTTGGCCATCTTGCGCACCTGTTCCTCGTCTTCGATCAGAAGTACCGTGCCGCCGGCTTCGATCTTTGAGGCTTTTTCTGCTTTACCTGCCAGCAGTGCTTCCGAAATGGCAGGCAGATCATGCTGAATAGGAAGTTCTTCAGTTGATACCGGAAAAAAGACCCTAAAAACACTGCCCCGTTCCGGTTCACTCTCTACTGTAACGCCGCCGCCATGCGATTTTATAATTCCCATTGCAACGGGCAACCCCAGTCCCCGGCCGGTGAACTTGGTGGTGAAAAACGGATCGAAGAGCTTTTCGATATCCTTGTTTGAGATCCCGCAGCCGGTATCCGATACTTCCAGACAGGCATAGGGAAGACTCTGTGGCTGCCAATCGAAGGAGAAGCGATTTGAGGTGGGAATATCCGAATGAGAAACCGTTTTGACGGTCAGGGCAATGGTACCTCGATTGTCAGAAATGGACTCCCAGGCATTAGTGACCAGGTTGGTAAGAATCTGGTGCATCTGGCCTGAGTCTGCATGGATGATCGGACCGCAAGAGGGGAAATCGGCATTAAGGATCGTTCCTTTCGGGACTGCTGCCTGAAGCAGGGTAACGCTTTGGCGGCAGGCTTCGGACAGGTCTATGGATACATGCTTACCCGGCGTTTGCCCAAGATAAGTCAGCATCAGCCTGCTCACTTCCGCTGCCTTTCGAGCTGCCAGCATGGCTGAGACCAGGCTTTCGTTCGAATTTACACCCAGCGGCAGGTCATCCATGGCCATTTCCAGGTTTCCCATCACGGCATAGAGCTGATTGTTGAAATGGTGGGCAATGGCGCCGGCCATGCGTCCCAGACTTTCGGCTTTTTGAAGCTGCCGGTTCTGGGCTTCGAGTTCCGCCTTTTCAGCTTCAGCCTGCTTGCGGTCGGTGATGTTCCTGATTGTTCCCATCAATCGGAGGGATTTTCCATCAGTATCGTGAAATAGCTCTGCCATTGCCCGTACATAAATTACTTCTCCGTCGGAGCGTATTATTCGATGTTCCAGGTCGTGACGCGCTTTGTTTGCGATGGCGTCATTCAGGCTCTTCTCTACGCGCTGTTTATCTTCAGGATGCAAGAGGGGTATGATTTCTTCAATCGCAAAAATGTTCTTTCCCTTTTTAAGGCCGAATATCGCCAGCGTTTCTTCCGAGAGAAGCAACTCATTTGTCGCCAAATTCCAGTCCAATGATCCAAGTTTTCCGATTCGCTGGGCATTCCGTAACCTCTCCTCACTTTCCCGCAGCGATTCTTCGGTCCGTTTGCGCTCGGTGATAACTTGGAAATATACGGTGATACCATCCTCATGCGGATATACATGCACGTTGTACCAGTTTTCATAGGGTGCGATTCCGAAGTAGGTTTCGAAGCCCAGCGCTATCTTTTCCCTTATCGCCCGTGAGTAAACTTCTTCAAAGATGCTGCCTCTGGCTTCCGTGAAGACATCGAAGAGTCGATGGCCAACAACCTCCTCCTGGCGTTTTCCCAAGGTTGTTTCCGCAGCGCGATTGAAATAGGTGACGATCATCTCGTTGTCTAAGGAAAAGAAGGCATCGCTGATGCTCTCCAATATGGAGACTTTGTATTTGTTGGCTCTGAGCAACGCTTCCTCGGCCTGCTTGCGGTCGGTGATGTCGGTGGCGTGGGTGAGGTTCAATACCACATTCCCTGTTTCATCCCTCACCGGATTCGCTTTCGCTAAGAAATACAGGGTTCTGTCGGGCAGAGGCACAACAACTTCCACTGATTGGCTTTCGCCTGTCTCGAAGACCCTACTGCTTGCCGCCTGACGGTAGTCTGCTTGATCCTTCGGGTATATGTCCCAAAATGTTTTCCCAAGAAAATAATCAGGTGTCTTGCCGAATGTCGAGGCAAATACCTGGTTTACGAATTTGTACTCCCCGTTTCGATCGACGCAAAACACGACGTCGCTCGAATGCTCTATGAGTGAGCGATACTTGAATTCGCTATCTTTGCAGGCTTTTTCCGCCAGCTTGCGCTCCGTAATATCGCTTATCACGACACGGCAGACGGGGGCGCTGTCGCTATCCTGCGCAGCGGTCGCAGCCAGATGCGCCCAGAACTGGGTTCCGTCATTTTTCACCATCCGCAGATCGCACGTCTGTGGTTCACCGGTCTCAAAAAGCTGTTTGCGATGCAAGAAGTAAATGTTCTGGTCATCGGGAAGGATATAACGGGTCAGCGGTCGCTTGAGTAATGCGCTCCGGTTCAGGCCCAGCAGGGTGGCGGCGGTTAGGTTGGCCTCCAGGATCATCCCCTTTTCGGAGAGGGTGCAATATCCCACCGGGGCCAGATCATAGAGGTCGAAATAACGCGCCCGTGCAGCGTCCAAATCCGCCTGCATTGTGCGCAACTCCACGTTCTGCATTTCCAGCTCGACCTGATGTACATGCAAATCGTGGAGTACCTGACGGATTTCTTCAAACGACAGGGCTTCTATGTTTTCCGGCGACAGAGGCGGCATTTTCCCTGGAAAACTCATATAGCTGGCTGGCTGGCTGGCTGGCTGGCTGGCTGGCTGGCTGGCTGGCTGGCTGGCTG
>JBAXVB010000464.1:0-3476 GCA_037129415.1 Deltaproteobacteria bacterium | reverse complement strand
GCAATTAGCAAGAGTGTTCAAAAAAGCAGGCGTTATAATTCCTGCAACTGACGGATTTGCGTCAGCCTGCATTTGAAGCAGGGTTTGATAAAGATTGTAGTTGCCATATCCAGCATTTTTCAACCTGGATAATAAATTTCCAGGTTCTTCGTCGCTGATGACAAAAGTATTCTGAGTTTTTCCAATTTCCCCACTATAAGCCTGATCTATCGCAAGAGTTGTCAGGATTAACAGAAACGCAAAGCTCGATAATAACAATTTCAAACATAATGACTTCATTCCGCCCCCCACCTGCAACGTCTTTGAAGATTCTAACACACTCATCCTCGCAACAGGTTTTATTTTATGAATTAATAATATTGAAAGATGAAGTGGACCCTTTTGTCAAGATAAAGATGGTTGTGTATATGAGGGTGACTGATTTCATCTTATCCTTCCTCCTGATTTTCAAGATATACAGCTATTTAATATTGATATGTGCCTGATCCGGAACAAAATCGGTTATCACAAACACGGTTGAACAGCTCGGGCAGATAAAGGGGATTGGGTCGTCCTTAAACATATATTTTGACAAAATCATTTGGTAGAATGTTAAACACCAAGGCAAACTGAAAAACACTTCGAGCTTATCACTCATGACGGTTTAAATCAACAGGATAATCAGAGATAGTCGCAGTATCCAGAAACATCGCCGTTATCATAATCATCTGGGTAATTAACCCCGTCTTTACCAGTTGAAAATTTATTTCGTTGCAATATTAATATGTTATGTGTTTATATGGGGCAATTATGTCTAATAATTTCATTCATGTGCCAATAACTTATTGAAAACATTAGAGTTTAACAAAAGGTGGTAATTTGATAACTATTTAATATATCGAGATTTTTTCATTCTTAGACGTAATTCCTCTCTTTTAAAACAGTAACAATTTGAATTTATTATAATTACATAGATATGTTGCCCTTCAAGTGGTAAAGTCGGGATTAACATAATCTCATACAGGAACATGAAAATCTGCTGAACAGGTCAAAGGAAGATATTCACCAGTATTGCATATTTGATGATTGGCGGAGGAAACTGTATTTTAGGAAAGCCCGGCAGAAATTCCGTGATGCAGAAAACGAGCTGATTCGAATAAAATATGGTGATGGGGAGTATAATCTTGAAAATGAATTGTACGAGAGGTTATGAGCAGTTATATTCTGAACAAATCGATCCCATAGAAAATCATTTATGCAGGGCATCAATGAACTCTTGGTCAGAATACAATTTATTTAGGATGGTTCGAACTAAAACAGGGTATTCATTCCGACCATTTGAAAAGGCTGTTTCACTGATGGACGATGACTCGAATTGAGTTTCTGCAGCAACGATTTTATCGTATTCTATATAACCATTTCTGAAAGTGGTAAACCTTGCCTCGATAGAGCCATATCCTATATTGGAATCTGAGATAACGATTTCATTTTTAAGAAGCAATGTTGATAATTTAATAACAGATTTTGAATCCAGTAAGTTAGCGTCAGCCATATCCTTTTTAAGTGCATCCTCCAGATACTGAGCATAACTCTTTGAAGATGATACCAATGGATTCCCGCGCAATGTTATATTGTTCACTTTTTCATGTATTCTTTTTGGGGTTACAGCCCCGATGTCAATCTTAGAAAGATTTTGGAGTTTAAGAGTGTCAATTATTGCGTAATCAGAAGTATATTTTGGTGTTTTTAATATATCTGTAGCGCAACCAGTAACAGTTAACATGATCAGCAAACCCATAATCGCATATGATTTCATGATTTTATTCTTTCCTTCTACAACGGCGATGGTCTAATTTTTTCTTACCCATAATATCCGATCTTTCTTCACTTGTCATGAGGGCTATGTTAGGAGCCAGTGCTGTAACTCGTACTTCGACGGGTTCAATATACTGACGTTCTCTCATATTAAAATAATTTGTAATTGAATCCACCCATGTATTTTTTGTTTCGAAGTAATCTGTTCCAGCAATTGTTGATAAAAACTCGTTATTAGTATAAAACTTAGACCATTCACCTGCATTCATTTGGTTTATTGCAGAGACCAGTTGATTGAATTGATCTTTTACTTCTTTTTCCATCTCTGTGAATGATTCCACGATTGGGTTCCTATTATTTAGGTTTAATGGATAACGGCGCAATTAATATTATAGGTTCAATTAGCTCAGATTTCATTCTGGTGTCAACCCGGTGTCAACTTAATAACTTACCTGCCCTGATCATTCATTCGGTTGAGCTTTTTTCCAAACATCCCAAGCATATGTAAACTGGTGGATATCAGGAACCGGATAGCCATAGAGCAATCCCCACATGTCACTCGAAATCGAATTCTCATTATTCTGGATGAATTTAATTAAATTTGGAAATCGTGAAATATGCACATGAGCGTTTCTGGTTCCCAGTTTAGGCAGATTCCATATATCCAGACCTTTATTGGTTCGAATAAAAAATGAATATGGAAACTGGGATAAATAATCATGCAAGTCAATAATTAATCGCTTGGTTCCAGAGAAAGCAAAGTAAAGAACAGGTTTTTTTAAACGATCTATCAATTCAAACCGTTCAAGATCATCAAAACCAGATTTAATTTGCTTCTCATATCTTTCAAGAAGGAAATCACCAAGATGCGGGCGTTTCTTTGTTTTAATGCCTGGCTTATCATATCCAGTTTTTTTGACCATGATTATTACCTTGCCGTTATATTCTGAAAGATGGTATTTGAAACCATACCATATCATATCAAGTGGAATATCAAAAGCCCCCTGTATCAGCCATCAAGAAAAGTAACTCTGCACCTCCACCAGGTTGAGAAAACTTCTCCAGCGTCAAACAAAATAACAGAAAGAACTGCAAAACCAAAATAAGCAAATTTTCCCTAAGCGGGGATAAGCGATGCTCTTTTTTTCAAATTTTCTATGAACTTTTTGGCAAATAATCAAAGATAAGGGCAGCTCAGAAATAAAAATACTTCTGTTTCAAAAGAAGGGACTAATCAAGGAGAATCGTAAAACCGAATCTGAAACGCCGCCGTTATCAAAACATATCATTAACTAAACTATTATTGGAAATTGTTAAATTTTCTTCCTGGTACCTATTATATCCGATAAAGACCTGCTGAAGTATGAGAATCATGACTGAGAAGACCCGATTGTAATAACACCCACGGGCAAATACAAAACGGCGATGTATCTGTTGTCCTATTAATTGGGGGTTGAATATTATACTTTTTTATTTGAAGGTCTTCCTACTGGATTTGATTGTTTAGGTTTGGACTTCTCCAGTTTTAGTGGTTTGAGTTTTTTCTTAATAATATCTAATTGCGCTATGACCATTCCCATATCATTTTCAAAATCTTCAATATTCTTCAGCATCGTTTCAATCTTGCCAAGCGGCAGTTTTTCAAAATCTTTATCAGTGATATTGTTCGCGGAATATTTTGC
>JBAXVB010000463.1:0-3486 GCA_037129415.1 Deltaproteobacteria bacterium | reverse complement strand
ATTGTCAATATCCGGCTCTGAAAGGGCGACATCACGGTCAATCTGTGTTTCAGCCGCCCACGCCACTACATATTCCCAGATTCCATCAATTTGGCGGATACGGGGCGTTTGGAGATTTCGGTTAAATTTCCCCAGATTGTCAATCACTCCCAGCTCAAACAAGGTGGCAACCATAATAATCAGACCAGATCCACAGATACCCTTGGGCCGAACATTGCCGATGGTAATATTCATGGGTTCAAGGGTGATGGGATCCATGGAAAAATCTTCGATCGCTCCTTTGGTGGCCCGCATTCCAAAGGTAATGCCGCCACCTTCAAAGGCAGGACCTGCCGAACAGGCGGCGCAGGCCAGCCAGTCCTTGTTGCCGATGACGATCTCGGCATTGGTTCCGATGTCCATGTACAGGGTGAGTTCCTCTGTCAGATACATGCCGGAACCCATAACGCCGGCCACGATATCACCACCAACATAGCTTGAAACCTGTGGATAAACCAAGGCAGTCACATGATCCCCCAGCTCCATTCCCAACTGCACAGCCTTTAGCGGAGGATAAATTGATGAAGTCGGCACATAAGGCGATCTTCGAATATACCTGGGGTTGACCTTCAGTAAAAGCTGGGTCATGGTCGTATTGCCGGCAAGGGTAATGGTGGAAATTTCATCCAGGTCGATCCTGGCTTTTTTAACCATTTTTTGAATCAGTGAATTAATGACACCAATCACCACCTCTTGCAGCTTTTCAAGACCCCCCGGTTTTTCAGCATACATGATCCGGCTGATCACATCTTCGCCATAGCTGATCTGAGCGTTAAAATCACCAAACTGGGCCAGAACATCGCCGGTAATCAGGTTAATCAACTGACCGTAGATGGTGGTAGTGCCAATGTCCATGGCAATGGCATAGTTGCGGTGCGTCGTATCTCCCGGTTGAATGTTGATGATGTGGGTTTTTCTTCCCGGATGAACTGGCCTTGCCAGCGTAGCCGTAATTTTAAAATCAGCTTCCCTGAGGATATCCGGAATCTTTTGAATTACCGAAATATCCACTACTATCCGATGCTCGCCATGTTCCAGTTTCAAAAAACCGACCAGACGGGACACATCCGGAAGATTGTCCTGAGCCGTCGGCACCGGCAGCTCCAGGTATTTTTTCTCGACCGGCGGAACAAACAGCCCCTTGTCCTTAAGGTCTTCCAGATTCATTTCCTTGATTCTGGCGGTACAGCGGGGGGTACTCTGCATATTCAGAACACTGGCGTCAATTGAGGATTCAACAGGAATTCTTACAATCAAGTCACTCTTAACCAGAGACAGGCACGCCTGCCGATATCCGGCTTCCCGATCCTTTTGGCTGAGCTTTTCGGTAATACCACCTTCCACAGCGCCAGACTCGACAATGACGCGACATTTTCCGCAAACGCCTTCGCCACCACAGGAAGCATTGACATGGACACCGGCTTCCATTGCAGCCCTAATCAGGGTTTCCCCTTCTTCAACAGCGATTTCCTTGTTGTGAGGTAAAAATCTGACCTTGAATGTATCCTTCATTTACTTTCCTTTGGCTCTGAAAATTTACAGCTTAGGACCAGAACATCCTCATCAAAAGCAGTCTTGACCTTGTATGGCAGTATCTTGAACAGATTTTTCATGGCCATATTATCATGGGACGTGTAGGCGATCAGCCCGGAAATACCATTTTCCCTTGCAGCCTCGGCCAGTTTCAGTATCAGTATGCGAGCAAGCCCTTTTCCCTGCCAATTTCTGTTCACCGAAAAAGCCACTTCCGCCATGTTTTTATTTTCATCAATCAGATATTCTCCCACCGCAACAACTTTGCCAAAACCAAATTCGCCGACCACTGCCAACATACTCAGGTTTTTTACATAATCAATCTGGGAGATGCCTTCGACCTGATTGCGGAGAAAACTGGTTTTTTCGTGAAAAAACCGGGATATAACATCACTTTTATCCAGGTTGTAATAGTGTTCCTGAATCCGTCGTTCATCCACCGGCTTGGCTGGGCGAATAGTGACCGATTCCCCGTCAATTTTTCGTACTTCCTCAAGTCTGACCGGATAAACGCCATGAATGGATTCTGTTAGTGTTCTCTCAGCACTGAAAAGGCCCATTTTTTTGGCTTCATGAAACAATTCATCCCGAAAATCCGGATGCGCAATGCTGATCATGCCCAGTGCCCGTTCCTGAAAACTCTTCCCAAACAAATTAAACACACCGTATTCCGTGGCCACATAGTGAACATCCGCTCTGGGAACCACTACCGCCATATCGTTGAGCAAAGGGACAATTCGGCTCTTTTCCCCACGGGTATCTGTTGAAGGAACCATCAGGATGGATTTTCCCCCTTCAGCCCGTGCAGCCCCACGAATAAAGTCCATCATTCCGGTAACGCCGGAGAACTGGTTATACGGCAGGGAATCTGCGGCAACCTGGCCGGTCAGGTCAATGGCTGTGGCGACATTCAAACAAACCATATTGCGATGCAGAGCAATCACTCCCGGATCATTTACATATTCCGAAGGATGGAACTCGATGGCCGGGTTATCGTTAACAAATTCGTACAGATTCTGATCCCCGATAGCGCAGCTCGCAACCATTTTGCCATCGTTATACCCCTTGTACCGGTTATTGATAACTCCCATGGCGTATAAATTCATGATATCATTTGTTAAATACTGCGAATGAATCCCGAGGTCATTTTTCTCCGACAACGCCAGCATGGTGGCCAGAGGAGTTGTGCCCGGACTGATCTGGATGGTAGAGCCATCGTCAATGAGTCTTGCAAGCATTCTTCCGATATTATTGGCGGATTCAAGCTCGGGTGCTTTGCCGACCGTAAGGAGCGGCTCTTCGTATTCCACAAACACATCCACATCATTGACGTGAATGAAACTTCTGCCCAGAACCCTGGGCATTCGGGGATTCACCTGGGCAATAACAATATCCGCGGACTGGGCCGCCGACATGGTGATATCCACTGAAATTCCCAGACTCATCCACCCGAAATCATCCGGAGGACAAACCTGGATTAATGCCACATGAATGGGAAGCTTTCTGCTTTTAAAAAGCCTTGGAATCGCCGAAAGGTTTATGGGCGTAATGAAGCGCATGTTTCGGGACAGACTTTTGGGCTTGGCCGATCCCAGATAAAACGACCTGATATTCAATATCTGGTCCTGGGTTTTATTTGCGATCAATGTTAACGGCGTGCTTTCAAGCGACAGCAGCCTGACAATTTCAATGTCCGTAAAATAGCCGGAAGCTTCGGAGAGCATGCGAACCAGGTGTTGAGGCTCGCCACATGAAGACCCGATAAACACCCGCTGCCCCGGCCGGATCAAGCGGATGGCTTCCTCGCCGGTTTTCTGTTTTTCAATATATCGATCCGCCCAGTAATTGTTTCTTTGCATCAATTTCCTCCTTTTTAAAAGCTGTGCATGGCATCGTCTGAGACTTTACGATCCA
>JBAXVB010000462.1:0-3488 GCA_037129415.1 Deltaproteobacteria bacterium | reverse complement strand
TCATGTACAAAACACTCTTTAGCCCGATTCGAATCAATACCGTTGAAATCAAAAACCGGATCGCCTATCCGGCGTTGGGATTGCTTTACTCTTACGATAGCAAACTGAACGACCGGTACTACGCCTATTTTGCGGAAAGAGCAAAAGGCGGCGTCGGGCTGGTTACGGTGGGGCCGGTTGGCGTGGATTTTCTGGGTTCAGGGCTTATGGCCTTGTCCCTGGCAAGCGATGACGCTCTGCCATCTTTTCAGAAACTATCCGCTATTATTCACGATGGGGGTGCAAAATCATGGATACAGCTTTTCCATGCCGGGGCATATTCCCATCCAATTCTGATTGACGGCAAGCAGCCCATTGCTCCGTCCGCGATTTTTTCTGGCTACTCCCGCGTGACACCGCGTGAAATGACTCTTGAGGATATTCTGGAGGTTCAAAACCGTTTTGTTCAGGCAGCGCTTAGGGCCAAAGCCGCCGGTTTTGATGGGGTCGAAATTATTGCCTCTGCCGGCTATCTGGTTTCTCAATTTTTATCTCCCATCAGAAATCTGCGGACTGATGCTTACGGCGGCAGCTTTGAAAACCGAACCCGGTTTCCCATGGAGTTGATTGAAATGATGCGATCCGCCCTGGGGAAAGACTATCCCATTACCATCCGCATGGCGGGAAACGATTTTGTTCCGGGAAGCAACAGCGATACTGAAACCCCGGAAATCGCCAGAGTCTATGAAAGGGCAGGGGTGGATGCCATCAATATCACCGGCGGATGGCATGAATCCAGAGTACCGCAGCTTCCGATGGAGCTTCCCCGCTCTGCTTATGCGTATCTGGCGCTAAACATCAAGCGGGCCGTGTCCGTTCCTGTGATGGCTTCCAACCGGATTACTGATCCGGCGACTGCAGAGCGGATTTTAACAGACGGCTATGCCGACATGGTCAACCTTGGCCGGGTTCTGATCGCTGATCCTGAGTGGCCTATTAAGGCATTTGAAGGCAGGGCTGATGAAATACGGCCTTGTGTGGCCTGCTCTCAGGGATGTACGGACCAGGTGTTCAGTGGTAAGCCGGTGTTCTGCATCGGAAATCCGCGCGCCGGTTTCGAAATCGGGCGAAATATTCAAAAATCCGACGATCCCAAACGAGTCATGATCGTGGGCGCTGGTCCTGCCGGGCTGGAAGCAGCCATTACAGCAACCCAGGCCGGTCACCTGGTCGAGCTTTTTGAAAAAAGTTCGGACATAGGCGGTCAGTTGTGGATGGCCGGGGCGCCGCCGCACAAGCGGGAGATACTGGAGTATGTCCGGTATTATTGGGCCATGGTCCGAAAACTTCAAATTCCGCTTTATTTAAACACTGTGGTAGATATGGCATTGATCCAAAGCAAAAAGCCGGAGTTCGTCATGATCGCTG
The DNA here is from genome assembly GCA_037129415.1 of Deltaproteobacteria bacterium. GTDB lineage: Bacteria > Desulfobacterota > Desulfobacteria > Desulfobacterales > Desulfatirhabdiaceae > RAAP-1. Next base: position 2,081 of record JBAXVB010000462.1, on the reverse strand, counting down.
AAGGGGCTGAAGCTCTGATTCCGCCGATCCCTGGCGCAATGGATACGGGAGTATTCAACGCCTGGGAAGTGCTTCGCGGAAATCCCCTTCTTGGAAAACAGGTGGCGATCATCGGCGGCGGCGCCGTCGGACTTGAAACTGCGCTGTTTGTGGCAGCCAAAGGAACCATCACTCCGGAAATCCTGCACTTTCTCTTTACTTACGAGGCGGAAAGCGTTGAGCGGCTAAGGGAGCTGATGTTTCAAGGGTCTTCCCGGGTGACGGTCTTTGAAATGCTGCCCAAGGCCGGAAAGGATGTGGGCAAATCCACAAAATGGATACTGACCGACAATCTCAAGCGGTATGGCGTCAAAGTTAATACCAACACGAAAGTGATTTCCATCCAGGATGGAACCCTCACCTACGAAAAAGACGGTGAATCCTTCCAGGAAAAATTTGATTCGGTGATTTTGGCTTCAGGCTCACGTCCGGTTCAGCGCCTTTCTCATGAAATTGAATCGCTGAAAATCCCCTTTGCGGTCATTGGTGACTGCATAAAACCAGGGAAAATCAATGATGCCATCCATGCTGGTTTTCTGGCGGCAGCGGGAATTGGAACTGTTTGTCAAGAAAAACCTTTGTAATTGTACAGAATAATAGAAAGGAGATTATGTATGTCAAAAAAAGTTGGGGTGTTGTTATCGGGATGTGGGGTTTTTGATGGAGCCGAGATTCAAGAGTCTGTCCTGACGCTGCTGTTTCTGGACAGGGCTGGGGCAGAGGCGCTGTGTATGGCTCCCGATGTGGACCAGTTCCATGTAATCAATCACTTGACCAATCAGGAAACGTCGGAAAAGCGAAATGTTTTGGTTGAATCGGCGCGGATTGCGCGGGGAAACATTCGGGATGTCGCCAAGGTAGGCGCCTCGGAACTGGACGCTTTGATCCTTCCCGGCGGATTTGGGGCGGCTAAAAACTTGAGCGATTTTGCCTTCAAAGGTCCGGATGCTGCGGTGCAAGCGGATGTTGAACGACTGATCCGGGAAATGGTGGCGGCCGGAAAGCCGGTTGGCGCTATTTGTATTGCACCAGCAACCCTTGCCCGTGCCATTGCCGACAAAAAACCGGAGGTCACCATAGGAAACGACACAGGAACTGCCGCCGGCATTGAGTGCATGGGGGGGCGCCACAAGGTCTGCACCGTTGATGGGATTCATGTGGATTTGGCCAACCGGATCGTTTCAACTCCGGCCTATATGCTGGGCCCCGGTATCAAGGATGTGGCGGTCGGCATTGAAAAACTCGTCAATGAAATAATTTCGATGATCCGATAAACCTTTTCCTTAAAAATAAAAAAGCCATCTTTTCCCCCGATGGGAAAAAGATGGCTTTTGTTTTTGGATTTTTCGGAACTATTTGGGTTTAGCAGTTGCCGCTGATTCCAGATCAGCGATGTTTCCCCTGCTGACAGCGATGTCTGCTTTATATATCAGCAGAGTCCGGGCTATGCTGTTCAGGCGAAGGGTTGCTGCATCGCGAAGCTCCTGGGTGGTGGCATAAGGCTGCGCCAGGTCAATGTAACATCTTATGCCTGCAAAATCCGGGATACCAGGAGCATATAGCAATGCATCCGCCTTATCCAGGAAATAGCTGAAAATAAACGGGTAAACATCTTTTTTCGAGTAAATTTTCTGAACTTTTGCAGGCATTTTAATTCCAACAAGGGATACCAATTTCTTTTCTCCCTTTGGTGAAAAACGTCCCTGCCAGATTTCAATGCTATTCTTTACTGTTTTGATGTAAAATTTTTGCGTGTTACACAGACTTGCTCCGATAAGAATCAATATCAGAAACGCCAGACATCCGGCAGCAATTTTAATGGTTTTATCCATGGGATCAGCGTCTTTTGCGGGCACTACCGGTTGAGCATGGGAAATCTTGGCTTTAGGAGCTGACACCGACTGAAGCTCAGTGTCTTTTGCAGGTTGTACCGGTTGATGATCATAGGTTATCTTGACTTTAGGGGCTGACACCCGCTGAAGTTCAGCGGCCTTCTTTCGTTGTTCGGCAGCAGCGGCTTTTTCAGCAGCAATGCGTTCAGC
>JBAXVB010000461.1:0-3494 GCA_037129415.1 Deltaproteobacteria bacterium | reverse complement strand
ATCAATAGCCATAAGCTGTCAGGAGCAGTTGCCACAGGTTTTCGCCGATACCAATAGAATCGTACAGGTAATCAACAATCTCCTTTCCAACGCGATTAAGTATTCTCAACTGGGAACCAATATTACCGTGCGTCTGCGTCATGAGAACAATGAAGTCATAATCTCGGTTGCCGATCAGGGCCCCGGCATTCCGGAAAAAGAACAGCACAAGCTTTTCCAGGCCTTCGGGAAAACATCTGTGCGGCCTACCTCAGATAGTGAATGCAGCACGGGGCTGGGCCTGCTTATTGTAAAGAAAATCATGGAAGCGCATGAGGGGAGAATATGGTTACTGTCGGAACCGGGAAAGGGTACCGAATTCTTTTTTTCTCTTCCGGTCATGCCATAGCGGGACATAATTTTACCGTGCGGATTGCTTAATATGTGTTTGACTATCATTGATTATTGCGGCTACAAGTCCAGTATGAGGCTGAAAAAGCCCGCATCGTTGCTCTTGAACAATCCGTTCAGAGCAAGCTGGAAGAAACCCTGGTGGTTCAAGATGAGATTCTGGCGATCAAGAATGAATATCAGGAATAGGGAAGAGCGTGACGGAAGTATGTTGACCGAAAAAAATAATGATTTTGACGGAGGAATTTCAATGAAGTTTTTGAACAAAGGCATCTCATTGCAGCAACTGAAAAAGACACTGCCACTTTTCCTTGCCCTGATCTTAGCCGGTCTTGCAGGCAATTATTTCAGATTCCCGATCTTTCTCAATATTGATTTTCTATTCGGCAGCATCCTCGCCATGCTGGCCTTGCAGTTCTTTGGGCTTGGCCGGGGTATTCTGGCTGCCGCCATCATAGCCAGCTATACCTATACCCTCTGGAATCACCCCTACGCTATCATCATCATGACCGCTGAGGTGGCGGTTGTCGGCTGGCTCATGGGCCACCGCAAGATAGGAATGGTGCTGGCCGATACGATCTACTGGCTTATCGTTGGTATGCCGTTGGTTTACCTTTTCTACCACGTTGTCATGGATGTTCCTTTCAGTAATACCTCCATTGTCATGACCAAACAGGCGCTGAACGGCATCGCCAATGCCCTGGTAGCACGGCTAATCTTCACCGGTTTTTCACTTCGATCGCGCTCATCGCAGATGTCATACCGTGATATTATCTACAACCTGCTGGCCGTTTTTGTGTTGTGTCCGACACTGATATTTATGGCGATTGGCAGCAGAACTGATTTTGCCGAAACCGATCTCCATATTCGCACCTCGCTGATTCAGGATAGTCAGCTCGTGAATCAACGTCTGAAAACCTGGATGACAAACAGAGAATCATGCATTGTCAATCTTGCGGAGATGGCTGCTTCCATGTCTCCGCAGCAGATGCAGTCCTATCTGGAACTTGCAAAGAAATCGGATGTCAATTTTCTGCGTATAGGGCTGCTGGACAGAGAAGCCACCACCACCGCTTTCTTTCCACTGCTTGACGAACTGGGACAGAACAACATCGGCAAAAACTTTGCTGATCGCCCTTACATCCAGGCGCTCAAACGGACGCTAAAACCGATGTTATCGGAAGTGGTCATGGGTAGAATCGGTACTCCCAGGCCGATTATCGCGATGCTTGCGCCGGTGATCATTAGTGGAGAGTACAGCGGCTACGTCATCGGAGTCCTGAGCCTGGAGCAGATACGGGAGTACCTTGACAAGAGTACGCAAGAAATTGCCATGCTCTACACACTGATTGATAAAAATGACAACGTCATTGTGACCAATCGAATCGACCAAATTGTGATGACACCATTTGTGCGCGGCATGGGTACCATTAATCATCTTGACTCAGGGATCAGTCAGTGGATGCCGACTGTGCCTCCTAATACCCCTGTCTCGGAACGCTGGAAAAAATCGTTCTATATCGCGGAAACCACCATCGGCAGCCTGACGGAATGGAAACTGATTCTGGAGCAGCCGGTGGCGCCCTTCCAGAAGAAACTCTACGACAGCTACACCGGCAAGCTGACCCTGCTGTTCATGATTTTGCTCGGAGCGCTGATACTGGCGGAATTTTTGAGCCGCGGGGCTATTGTTACGCTCGATAATCTGCGTCTTATCACCAATGAGCTTTCAGACAGATTGTCGATGGATGACAAGGCGGTCGTTTGGCCTGAAAGCGGCGTAAAGGAGCTAAATCATTTGATCAACAATTTCAGCGAGATGGCTGATTCGCTGACAGGACAGTTCAACAAAGTCCAGCAGATCAACAAATTGCTGGAGCAGCGGGTGGAGGAATTGCGGCAGGCAAATGAGTACCAACAGACGGAAATAACCGAGCGCAAGCGGGCGGAGGCGGCAATGCTGAAATCTGAAGAGGCCCTTCATGCCTCGCTTTTGGAGAAAGATGTGCTGCTGAAGGAAGTTCATCACCGGGTCAAGAACAATCTGGCCGCCATCATAGGGCTGTTGGGCATACAGAGTGGAGCGCTGGATGATGAGCCAGCCAAAGCTGCTCTGGAAGAACTTAGCAACAGGATTAGATCCATGTCGCTGGTCCACGAGCAGCTCTACCAGTCCAAGGACCTATCCCGGATTGATTTTCAGGATTATCTCAATACATTGATCGCTCATTTGAGTTCGTCATATCAGCGCTCTGAGAATATCCACGTCAGCTTGGATGCGAAGGGAGTCAAGATGGGTCTTGACAACGCCATCCCATGTGGGCTGCTGATAACCGAGCTGGTGACCAATGCCTTCAAGTACGCCTTCCCCGCAGACATGCCCCGCCCCGAAACCGGCGGCTGCAAAATCGCAGTATCCATACAATGGGACGGCGCAGCCTACACATTGGTTGTGGCGGACAATGGCGTGGGCCTGCCCACCGGCCTGGACTGGACGAACACGAAGACATTGGGTCTGGTGCTGGTCAAGATGCTTGGCCAGCACCAGCTCCAGGGTCAGGTCGAAATGGATTGCACCTGCGGAACCACCTTTCGGCTGCGGTTTGTGCCCCCAATTGCACGCATATATGAATAATGAGTGAGAAATTTATCATCCCAAGGGAGATAAGATGATTTGCAACAAAGAATATACCGCATAGGTCCATAAGTGTTGGCATTTTATCGTAACCTATTGAATTTTAGACTTTTATTTAACAATCAGAAAAGATAGAATTCATTACTTAGTGCCTGAACGAAAACCCCATATTTGTGAGATATGTTAGCCCGAAACTATGACCTTAAAGAGATTTTGTGTCCAAATTAGAGACGTGTTATAGAATATAAACTAAATTCAGAATATAAGTGCTAAAATATGCTAATTTTGAGCGCAACTCTCCCGTCCTGTTTTAAAAACTAATTTTTTAGTCGGGCGATTAGGCTGCCAGTTTAAGCTCGTCAGGCACTCGTGATGGCGCACTTTTTCTTCTGTCACTTAATGAGACAATTGGCTGCTTAATCGATAATAATCGCTGCGCTTTTTCCTGGCGTTTGGCTGCTCGAATACG
>JBAXVB010000460.1:0-3497 GCA_037129415.1 Deltaproteobacteria bacterium | reverse complement strand
GTCAAGAATAAAATGGAGGGTACGAAGGGTCAGTGTGTAAAGGGTCAAATCTTTATCTTCCCAAGTCCACGGTTCATCGTAAACTGCAAGCATTTTATCAAGAAAATCTTCTCATCGCCGTCCCGATCCCGAATCTGGGAGCCGTGACCCGAGAAATGAAACAGGAGCTTATCTCCTGCCTTGGCATCTTTAACCAGCCAGTTCAGGCGATCCATAATCGCGGATTTCGTAGCCCTGGCATCCACCAGTACCCGGATATCGTTGGTGGTAAAGCCATAAATGTCCCGGACATTGGTGGCATCGTTGACGCAGCCCTGAAGGTCTGAGCCGGGGAGTTTGTACTTGTTGACACCCACGATAAGCGCTTTGACGGACATAAGGACCTCATTTGTGGAATTATTTGAAATGCCGAAATGCCAGGATATTGGCATTATGATGGCGAAACTCATATTCATCCATGGGGGTGGATCAGCCTCGGATACAGCTCCGCACCTTGGATTACATAGCCAATTCCGGGATAACTTTATCACTTATGCCGATAATAATGCCGCCGGCTGAATCGGGCCGGGTCTGCACCAGGGTGGCAGTGGCCGGTGACACGGTTTTTTGTGCCGAGATGGGTGAGTTTTATGGTCATGGGGTCAGGCTTGACTCATTGGCGCTGTTTGATGAACAAGGAATCTGTATTAGGCCCTCAAGGGCGCTTTTTTCTGATGATTGCACGTTTTGCAGTTGCTCCTTAAGCGGCTCAATCTTTTTTTCCATCTGCTCTTTTGATAAGAAACCGAATCGATATAACTCTTCCATGTTTTCGATTTTTCCCTCAATCCTTCCCACATTCACATAGTGTTCCGCTATGGTAGTTGCGGAAAAGCTCATGTTGACCTCCCGTTTTATTTTCTCAACAAATTTCTCAGGTACTTTTTTATGGGCTTGAACCCACTGTTCCGCCAACAATTTCTGATAGGTGTTCCCGGTCATACAGCATAATTCCCAAGACGAAAGATTGTCGCCTACCTTCTATGAATTTGCAATAGTCTTTTGGAGTAGTTCAAAATAGCTGCTTTGGCACACTATAGCTTTTCAGATAATGATTTTGGAAAGGCAGTAGGGAGGGAATCGTCTATCATGAATTAAAAGCATTTAACCATCAGTTTGGGTCCGGAATTTGTTGTTGGCAAGCCGTGCCAAGGCTTCCAAGAACCGCGGTTCAGCGGGATCGAGTTCCACAGCCCTGGAAAAAGCATGACGCACCTCCTGAACCGGCAGTCTGCGCCATTTCATGACCCGTCCCAGGTCATACCATGCCCAGGCACGACGGGACCGCGGCGCATCCATCTGTACCACACGCTGCAACATGTCCATGGCCTCATCCAACAGGCGAAGGTACGCGGCCTGTCTGCCCTGTTGCCCCCTGGGCCGGGCCTTTTCTGCAAGTTTTATTTTGACCTGTGAAAATTCGTGCAGGGCTTTTGGATCCTGTAACACGGCCCCGCCCACTGCCTGGAAGTAACGATGTGCACGATCCATGCGACCCGCTCGTTTTTCCTGGATAGCCGCCTGAAATGAATCTTCCACAATAACCAGGTGCTGCAGCTTGTCCAACCAGACAATTGCTTCTTTTGGTCGCTTCCGGTCCAGATAGGCTGAGGCAATCAAGTTGATCAGCATGGCGGAGCTGGAGGCCGGCGAGTTCGCCATGAGCTGCTCATAAACATGCTCGGCGCCGTGAATATCATCGCGGCTGAGTAATTCCCTGGTCCACTCCAGGGCCAGGGCTGGTGAGGTCAGATTCCGTTGCCAGGCCTCCTTGAGCCGGCTATTGGCAGCCTCACTTTCACCAATCGCGCGCAGGTGAGCAACATCCTGCAGGGTCAATATGGCTGAGTATTCGGCGTGGGCTGGCAGGATAACCCTGAAATAGCTACGCACATTGTCAAAATCGAACCGGGGCGGGGGGGAACCATTTTGCTGCATGGCACGCCGAACCTTGGGAATACCCGTCCCCCGGCCTTCAGCGAGTCTGAGCTCCTTGAGAAATTCACCAATCCGGCGATTGCGCGCTGGGACGGGTGGCAGGGGCTTTTCCCCATTCAGATGCGAACAATCAATGCCGGGTGCCGGCCCCGGATAACTGATGATTTCCATCCGATCCGAATAAAGATAGATTTTGACGGGTTCCGGCTCGCCCTCGTAGGAGCGATGGTACACCCCATTGACAACCGCTTCTCTCAGGGCCAGAGAAGGGTAACTGACCCAGTGTGCGGCCTGCGGCCTGTCGGTCAGCTTTTGGATCATCCGCATTGACAGGTTTTCCAGATAAGCAAGACATTCTCGTATTTGCTCGTGAATGGGTCGCTGAGAGAAGACCTTTTCTTCAAGGACATTGCCGGATTCATCATTGGCAAACTGCACCACCTCAATACGCGCCCCAGGAAACCATTGCTCCGGGTTTTGGCTAAAGAAGAGTAAGCCGACGTTGCGCGGGGCATCATGATCATTAACCGGCTCGACGATACGCAGATTGCGGTAGAGGGTGCGAGTGTCGGGTTCATCAACCAGTCCACTGCCAATATCGTGCAAAAATTCTCTGACTTTGGTCTCGCGCAGGTCCAAAACACTGGCCTGCAATGAACGCCGATCATCAAAGGGCACCCGGGCAGCCAGTTGGAGCAGTTGCTGTTTTAACTCTGCATGTTTGTCGGTATCTACAGTACTGGAACCCAGGCGGATATAAAACTTTCTTGGAGCGCCTTTTTGACTGGATTCAGGAGCCCGGTGCGGGCGCGAATTGCTGCCTGGCGCCCAGATCACCAGCAGCATTTTTTCATCCACAAGTTCAGGGGACAGAACAGGTTGATATACGGGGTCGATGGTGTTGCAGTGGCCACGTATCCATTGCTGGGCAGCAGCAAGCTCGACAGCAGTCAATCCTTTCGGCGGCAGGACGACAGCGTCTTTTTCTTCCTCAACACCCAGCACGATGTAACCACCATTAAGATTTTGAAAATCGTTGGCAAAGGCGCATATAGTACGAATGATTTGCACTCCTGTGCTTTTCTCATCCCAACTGGCTTTAAACTCAACACGCGCGGATTCCACACCGCGGAAGTACAGCAGATCCTTTACATTGATCGGTAAAATCGAGTGCATGGTGTGCCAGTCATCCATCGGCCTGGCAGATGTTACGATCCCGGTTTGGTTAATCGCCACATTCGCTCACAGCCAAATAAAGGTGAACCGCCGATCAAAATCGTACTGATTGGTCGGGTTGTGTGAATTCAGCAAAGAGTTTATTACCTGCCTTCTTCAATTTTGCAACAGTCTTTTGCGCTTTTCATCTGATCGGCATCCACTCACTGGAGACAACCATACAGCACGCCATCTTTCGCACGGGTTCATTTTGTTTTATAAGAATGGCGTAAAACCCCTATCCCTTTAGATATCCATTGTTTGTTCGATTTTGATTCAACAAATGACCACATTTCATCGCATTC
>JBAXVB010000046.1:0-19495 GCA_037129415.1 Deltaproteobacteria bacterium | reverse complement strand
GCATACAAAAAAAATATCAAAAGTCAAGAAATATTTTTCGAAAACTCAAGTACATATGAGACTGGAGAAAAAATATCTGATGATGAGTACAATAAAATCAACTTAAAAAGATATAAGTTTCATGGTGAATGGAACTATAATATTAGTCCTAATAAAGTTGTAAAGGTTATTTCGTAACGGTTACTATGTGGTAGTATGGTGCTATGTCCGGCAATATGTGACCTTTCCGACCGAAATTATTTGACCCAAACAGTCCGACTTTAATTGACATCAAAATCTGCTCAGAATCCTTATAAAAATTACCTCGCTATCCCGCTCATATGAGGCAATATGCGATCATCTGGAACAAAGGATGTCAAGGTTTGCATCAAGATTGGTGTCAATTATTGTCGGACTACTTCATCGGATTTATCATTTAATCCTGGACGAATTGGGTCATTTATTGTCGGTGTTAGCAAGTATGGAGCATTAGACGTATTACAGCGAACAGACAGATTGTAAAGGACCAGGCATGAGTAGCAATGATATGAGCATCTTTCCTGCTGTTCTACACAACGAACAGAGGATACTGGAGCGGTTGCAGGACGTGGCCGGATGTCCGCGCCTGACGCGATTCGACTTTTCCCACCAGAAACTCGTCCTGGAAGATTTCGGCGGGGTTCCGCTGAGTCAATCGGGTTTCTTTGGCGGTCACGACCTGGAGCACTTCCTCGCGTTGTCCGAGGAACTGGCGCGAATCATTGCGGCGATCCATGAACGAAGTATCATCCACAAAAACATCAATCCCTCCAATATCCTGATTCTACCAGATAATCAACAGGTTCAGATCATCGGCTTCGGTCTGGCCAGCACATTTGCCGAGGAACACCCTGAATTCGCCCACCACAGTCGCCTCCCCGGCAATCCGTCCTATTTTTCGCCCGAACAGACCGGCCGAATGAATCGTTCGGTCGATTACCGCACTGATCTCTATTCTCTTGGTGCAACTCTTTACGCGCTTGCGACCGGCGCCCCGCCATTCGACGAGACTGATACCCTCAGTCTCATCCACGCCCATCTGGCTCGCTCTCCGATTCCGCCATGAGAACGGGCGCCGTGGTTGCCGCTCCGTGTATCCGAACTGATTCTGATGCTCCTGGCCAAGACACCGGATGATCGCTACCAGAGCGCGGCAAGCCTTGCCCATGATCTGCGACAATTGCGTAAAGCCCTGACCGTGAATGAACCGCTCGATCAGGTGCGGTTGAAAGAACGCGATCTTCCCCTTTCGCCTCGACCGCCTCGCCGCTTATATGGCCGCGACAATGAACTGGCAACGTTGCTGGCAGCGTTTGCAAGCGTGGCCGAAGGCTGCGTTCGAGGGCTTTTCGTAGCCGGATATTCCGGAGTCGGCAAGACGGCCCTGATTCACGAAATCCATCGTCCCGTTACCCTTAGCCGGGGCCTGTTCATAAGCGGCAAATTTGAACAATTCCAGCATGATCGCCCCTTCCTGGCCCCGATGCAAAGCACGCACCAATTGTGCCAGTTACTTCTCGCCGAACCCGAGGCGGTGGTTGAGCGATGGCGTCAAAAAATCCTGTCCGGAATCGGTCCTGATGTCGGCGTGTTATTTGAGATCATCCCCGAACTGGCGGTGCTGCTTGGCCCCCAGGCGCCCGCACCAGAACTCGGGCCCATCGAAGCGCTCATCCGCTTGCGAACTCTGCTCGTAGCTCTCCTGCGGCAGGTCGCTACACCGACCCATCCGCTGGTTCTGTTTCTCGACGACCTTCAATGGGCTGATCAGCCATCGCTTGACTTCATCAGCGCTCTGCTGGAGGAAACCACGGCCGATGGTCTGCTATTGATTGGCGCCTATCGTGATAACGAGGTCGATGATGCACATCCCCTGTTGCGGTTGTTGCGTAGGCCTGCTTCTACGGGAAAACCGGTTCAGGTTTTGACTTTGTCGAGCCTGACGGTCGGCGATCTCAACTCATTGCTCGCTGACATGTTGCATAATCCGCCGGACGCGGTGCGGGAGTTAGCCGCCGCTTTGTTTGCCAGGACCGGCGGAAATCCGTTTTTTACGATCCAGTTTCTCGATGCCCTCTTTCGTGAAAAAAGCCTGTGGCCCGACACTGAGCGAGGACAATGGCAATGGGACGCAGCCGCAATTTCAAAACAGTCCGCCAGCGCCAATGTTGTGGATTTTCTCGTCGAACGCCTCGCTGAATGGGAAAACGCCACCACCGAGGTTATGGTCTCAGCCGCATGCATGGGCAGCGCCTTCACACTTGGTCTTCTGGCGCTTGCCACCGGCGACAATCTGAGGCAACTCGCAGATCGGCTTGTGCCTGTTCTGGAACGCGGAATTCTCGTCACACTTTCCTCGCTTGCATTTTATAATGCCGACCCCGGAACCCCGCTCCGATTTTGCCACGACCGAATGCAACAGGCGGTTTACCGCCTGCGCGATGACTCCTGGTTATGTCGATTACATCTGGCAATGGCCCGTCGGTTCGCCCAGGCCGGTGATAATCCGACTTTTCAATCCAGCGCTGCTGAACATTATGCCGCCGCCACGCCATTGATCGTCTCAGCCGAAGAGCGCAAAGATGCACGCCGATTGTTTTTCGACGCGGCTGTGAAGGCCCGCCTTGCAGGTTCATTTGCAACCGCAGAACATTTCCTGCACCTGGGGATTGAGCTGTTTCCACCGGATCCATGGCGGAACGATCACCCGGCAGCGTTCACCTTCCATGTCGAACTGCATTTGGCGCTTTTCAGCCAATCCCGCAACGTCGAAGCAGATGAGGTCTATAACCTGCTTGCGACCCATACCGAATCACCTTTGCGCCTGGTTGATTCTGCCTGCCTGCAGATTATCAGTCTGTCCAATCGAACCCGTTACGATGATGCCGTCAGGCTTGGTTGCGTATTACTTGAACGTCTTGGCGTGGCTGCGCCGTCCGGAGATTTGGCCGACGAGATAGAGCACGAGATGAATTTGTTCTACAATCAAATCGACAACGGTGCTCTGGAGCGACTGCCAAACAGCCCGACTCTGGTAGACGAAGGTCTTCTTGGCGCCGCAAAACTCATGAATGGCCTGGGACCGGCTACTTTTTTTTGCCTGCCAACATTGTCGCGCTGGTTGCAGATGCGACTCGTTCGCTTGTGGATCGAGAATGGTTTCTGTCCTTCTGTGCTTTTTCCTGCGGGATATTTGATTTACTCCACAATAACGCAACGCAACGACTACGCGACCGGTTACCGCACCGCCTGCGCTTCGCTGGCAACCGGATTGGCACGCGATCACGGCACAGAAACAGCTCGAACGCAGCATGTGTTCGGTCTGTTCAACAGCCATTGGTTTCAACCGCTGGAGGAAGATCTGGTGCATGCCCATGCCGCGTTCGATGGGCTGTTGCGTTCCGGGGAACTGGAAATGTGCTGTTATACATTCTTCACTTCGCAGACCGCGCTTTTGGACACCTGCGCACATCTAACGGAGATGAACGCGGAGGTTGCGGCCGCGCTCACCTTCAGTCGAAAAACCGGGAACCAGCATGGCGAGCAGACTTATCTCACATACAGACAACTGGTACGCGCACTGGAAGGCAGGACCATACGACCAGGCAGCTTTGACGATGCCGATTTCAATGAACAGGCTCATCTGCTCGCCGCCCTGGGAAATCCGATGGCGCTGTGCCATTTCCACATCTACAGGGCGCTGACCGCCTGCATGTTTGGTGAGAAAGCCGCATTGATCACTCATGCCGAGGCTGGTGTTAAACTCACGCCCCATATCATCGGTTTTTATGCGACCGCCCTGGCCAACCTTCTGCATTCGTTGGCGCTCATCAGGCAATATAGGGATGCTACGATTACCGAACGCCCCGCTTTGATGGAACAAATCGTCGAAAACCAGGCATGGCTGGCCGCACGGGCCGCTGATGCGCCCATGAATTTCAGCCACCTCCACGACTTGATTGAAGCGGAGCGACTTGATATTCTCGACGATCCATGGGCGGCTTTCCAGGCCTTCGAACAGGCTCTGCGAAAAGCACAGGCACACCAACGACCCTGGCAAAATGCACTGATTTCCGAGCTGGCCGGACAATTCTGTATGCGCCGCGAAATGGAGCACGCCGGTCGCCCGTTGTTGACACGCGCCCATGATCTCTATTGGGAATGGGGCGCCATTGGCAAAGCATGTGCAATGCAGGACGAGCTTCCATTTGTGGATGCCGGCCGTAAAAACAATTCCAGCGGAAGGCATGGCGACGCTCTTGACCATGAAGCCCTCCTGCGCGCCTCGCAGGCGCTGGCCTCTGAAACCTCCCAACCACGATTGGTGACCCGGGTAGTGGAACTGCTGGGCCAGTTGATTGGTGCGACAGACACGCACCTTCTCCTTTGCGACGAGACCGGGTGCTGGAATCTGGAGGGCGGGATGTGTAACGGCAAGGCGTTGGAACGCATGACAATGCATGAGGCTGAGGAGCGGCTGATCATTCCCGCCGGCGTTGTGCGACTGGGTCTGAAAATGCTCAAACCGCTGGTATCTGATGATGCGGTGATCGATAGCCGTTTTTCTACCGAACGCCATTTTGCAGACATGCCGATGTGTTCCCTGCTGACTTTGCCTGTCCTGGTACGCGGTCGCGTCAGCGCTTTCCTTACGCTCGAGAATCGGCTGTTTCGGGCCGCATTCACGGCCGCCCAGGTGGAGAGTATCTCCATGCTTTGCGGACAACTGGCCATCTCCATCGAGAATGTCAGGCTCTATCAATCCCTCGAACGCAAGGTCTCCGAGCGTACTCATGCTCTTTCCGATGCACTCGATTTCAACAAGACGATTCTGCTTAACTCACCCTTGCCGATGGGAGTGTACGCCGCAAGCGGCCAATGTATTCTGGTGAATGATGCATATATCACCCTCGTTGGCGCAACAAGGGAAGCACTGATGGCGCAGAACTTCCACAATATTACCTCATGGCGACAATCCGGTTTGCTCGATGTTTGCCTGGCCGTCTTACAGGAAAGACATCCAAAGCTGCTTGAAATTGACATAGTCAGCTCTTTCGGCAAGAAGGTTTTGATTGAGTGTCGAATTCTGCCGACGTACTCTAATGGCGCCGATATTCTGCTGATGCAGCTTATTGACCTGTCCGAGCGCAAACGGGTGGAAGAGGAATTACACTTGGCAAAAGCCGTCGCAGAGGCCGCCAACATTGCCAAGAGCGAGTTCCTTGCCAACATGAGTCATGAAATCCGTACTCCAATGAACGGTGTCATTGGGATGACTCAGCTTCTTGAAATGACGGATCTGAGCACAGAACAGAAAGAGTATGTTAATGCTCTTGAAGTGTCGGGACAAAACCTGTTGACTCTCATCAACGATATCCTTGATCTCTCAAAGATTGAAGCCGGTAAGATAATGACCGTACCGGAGGAGTTTATTCTGAAACAATGCATAAATGATGTTGTTATGACTCAGAAATCGATCATATTTAACAAAAAACTTACTTTGGATGTGGTCATTGATGAGAATCTCCCGAATATTATTTTGGGCGACCAACTGCGGGTTAAGCAAATCCTTCTCAATCTGCTGACCAATGCTGTCAAGTTTACGCAGCAGGGAGGTATAACTATTTCAGCACAGGTGCAGAAGCTATTTGATACTACCGTAGTTGTTCAAATTTCGGTAACAGATACTGGCAATGGCATATCGGGTAGCGCCATTGAAAGCATCTTTGATCCCTTTGCTCAGGAAGATGGCACCATTACCCGAAGATTTGGCGGTACCGGTTTAGGGCTGACTATTTGTCGCCGTTTGGCAGAGCTTATGAACGGAAAAGTCAATGTGGAAAGTGCGCCAGGGGTTGGCAGTTGTTTCAAAGTCATCCTACCGTTTACTATCGTTCAGAAGGACGTTCCTCCAGATCAAACTTCCAGTATGCCTATTCCAATCTGGAGGGGTCCTCCATTGCGGATACTTTTGGTAGAAGATCATTCAATTAACGTGAAAGTAGGAGTCGCACTTCTTGGTGTGCAAGGGCATGAGGTTGTAGTGGCAGGGAATGGCATGGAATGCCTTTCTGCATTGGAACGAGAAAAATTTGACTTAGTTTTGATGGATATCAATATGCCAGTTATGAATGGTGAAGAGGCGATTATTGAAATTCGCAGAAAAGAGCAAGGCACACCACGTCATCAGCCGGTTATTGCTCTTACTGCCTATGCGCTGCGTGGAGATAAAGAACGCTTCCTGGCAGAGGGTTTTGACGGGTATATATCTAAACCTTTGGAATTATTGGAAGTCATTGATGAAATAAAAAGGGTTGTTGTTTTAATTTGAATCCGTTTCGCTTTGGAGGATAATAATGGCAAGACATTACAGAATATTACTTGTGGATGATGAGCTAATCAACATTCAGGTTCTATCGTCCGCGTTAAAAAACGACTATGAAATTATCCAGGCTCAGAACGGATTCGATGCTATCAGACTGATTAAAGAGCAAAAACCGGCTCTTGTTATTCTGGACGTTATGATGCCTGGCTTAAGCGGTTATGATGTTTGTTCGTCCATCAAGGCTGATCCATCTTTTAAAGATATTCCGGTAATTTTCCTGACCGCTCTGGACACCCAGGAGGGAGCACATCAAGGGCTGGAAGCCGGTGGAATTGACTATCTGACAAAGCCGGTGGATTTGGATCTTCTCAGACTGCGTGTAAAAAACCATATTGAATCGAAGGAACGTAATGATCTTTTAAGGGAACAGAGGGACCTCCTGATCAAGCAAAAAGAAGACTTGGAGGCAGCATTGGCGCGAATCAAGAGGTTGGAAGGAACAATTCCAATCTGCGCATACTGTAAAAAGATCAGGGACGATCAACAAAGTTGGAAACAATTGGAAACATACATTAGCGAGCATTCTGAAGCATTATTCAGTCATGGAATTTGCCCTGATTGCTACGAAATGGCGATGAAAGAAATTAGTGAAATATAGTCGTAACGGCGGAAGCGACGAAAGACTTGGCCGGACAAATCCAGTTTGGAAGAGTATGTATTGATTGAACAGGATTTTGTGCAAATTGAATTATGTCGTAAATCAAAAAATTGGATGCCAAGTTTCTATTTTATAGGTGACGATGTAACGTTTGCATCTGTTGGTTTAACATTGCCGGTCGCCGATATTTATCAGCGCGTTGAAAATGATGATATGCGAGCATTTTATGCAGCACGTCCATGAATGATCGGTGACATGCATATTGATTTTCATTTTATGATCCTGGCAAGAATATCCGGCGGAATCTGTCCCAGGTAAAGCTGTTCCTCGATAATATATGCAGGGGTCCCGGTGATACCCAGTTTCATGCCATCCCGAATATCTGTGAGAAGTCTGATTTGATTTTGGGGGTCATAAATGTTCATCGCTGTATCTCCTGTGTCAACACCGGCTTGTTTAAGCAGGGTTTTGGCATTGATGGCTTCTTCCGCAAGATCCGTGTTAAACAGGATATCGTTCATTTCCCAGAATTTTCCTTTAGACTGGGCATAAATAGCCAGAAGAGACATGGCGGCTGACCCGACATGAAAAGGTTCCTTGACAATCGGGTTGACTTTATGGTCCATAGGATAGTGACGATGAACCAGCCGGATTTTGTCCGAATGAGTATCAATTAGCCTGCGAAGGAAAAAATGCATTTTTTTGCATTGAAAACATTGATAATCGGTGAATTCAGTAATTTCAATAACCGGCGCGATTGCCCCAATCCATGGGTGTCCATCTTCTGTGACACCGGTGGATATGGATTCTGAAGGCGGGGGAGGAGCCAAATTCCAATAAGCAGGAAATTTGGTAATCATGGCAAGAAAAACCGCCCCAAATACCAGCGTCAACAACATGATCCGGGGTCTTTTTTTATGCCACAAGAATCGAACATCCAGAAACGAATCCGCTATAAGTCTGTTATTGCCGAATCGCCTTCGAATCAGCCACGCGTAGAACAGCAGCAGAAAATTAATGGCGTAGCTAACTATACACATCATGCAGTAGCTGTGAATATACAAGGCCGAAATCAGCCCCAGTGCAAGGCTGTAAAGGCTGAATCCCAGAAATATCCAGAACAGAAAAGGCCAAATTCGCTCTTTTCCAGCTTCTTTTGATCCGGCAAAAGGCAGGAGAACAAGAACACATAAATATCCAAAGACCCCCCAAACTGGAACCGGCGCTCCCCAGAGAATGGAATATGGGCTCTGAGAGACCGTATCACAGTTGATGGCCTTTGAAATAGCGCAAAAGCTGGCATATCCGATATCGGTATAAACCCGATAATGGGATATCGACAGGTAAATAGCATCTACAAGGCCCATTATGGCCAGACCAACGAATGTCCAGAAATAAACCGGAAATGGAAGCGGAATAACTGGTTTGGGTGAATTGCCTTTCATTATGAAAAAATCCGATATTGTTTGTATGATCAGCCTGTTTGACTGCAAGGTTACAGAATGGATACTACTATCAGCACTTGTCCATGGAACCAACCCGGCTGAGTGATTTTATTACCCCCTCCTTGTAAACTCAATCAGAGAACCCTTAAGCCCACACGTTGAGCATCCATATCCATTCTCGCCAGAGCCATTCCCACCAGTTTGGCATGTATAACGCCGGCGGCCCGCAGCGTCTGTACCAATTGCAGCGCTTGCTCAGTTGGAACTGATAAAAGCAGACCTCCTGATGTCTGCGGGTCGAAGAGAAGCTCTCTTTGTGCGGATGAAAGATTGGCTTTTACCTCCAGATGCGCTTCGACGAGTTTTCGGTTGGCCTGGTTACTCCCCGTGGTTTCTCCTTTGCGGTACATGTCTTCGGCATTGGCATAAAATGGCAGGTCTGCATAAACGAGATCAATTTGCACGCCGCTACCGCGAGCCATCTCCAGCGAGTGACCCAAAATGCCAAAGCCGGTAATGTCCGTGCAGCCATGCACGTCATAATCCAGCGCCACTTGAAGGGCTGTGTGATTGAGAGCGGCAACTTCGGGCAGGATAGCTTCCAACTCCACCCATGGCAGCTTCCTGGCCCGGTGAGCATTGAAAAGGACTCCCGTCCCAAGAGGCTTGGTAAGGACAAGGGCATCACCTGGGCGAACTGCTGTGTTGGTCAGGATGCGGTCTGGTGATACAATTCCGGTTACAGCCAAACCGTATTTGGGTTCCTCGTCTTCCACAGAGTGACCGCCGGCCAAGGATGCGCCAGCCTCCGTGATCTTTTCATAGCCACCGCGAAGAATTTCCCTGAGCATATCGGACCCAAGTTTCTCCATGGGATACATGACCAGATTCAGAGCCGTGATGGGACGACCTCCCATGGCATAAACATCTGACAGGGAATTGGCGGCCGCGATGCGTCCAAACCAGATGGGGTCATCCACAGGCGGTGTAATGAAATCGACTGTTGAAATGACCGCAAGTTCAGGACTGAGGCGATAAACCGCAGCATCGTCGCTGGACTCAAACCCTACCAGAAGATTGGGGTCAGTAGGCGATGGGAACCCCTGAAGTGCGTCCGACAGAGCCGTCGGACCGATTTTTGCCGCTCAGCCACAGGTCCGCGCCAGCCCGGTTAGTGTTTTCTTTCGAGGTGGCAACTCGATGCCAAAGAGATTCATTTTTCTTTCCTTTCTGAATGCGGCTTGTATCGCCGTTTACAAGTCCCTGGACTCAAAATACTTCGCGGATGAGTTGCTTTTCATTGTCAGGGAGGACAAAGCGGTATGGGTTGATCTTCTGTAAGGAAATGGAACTGACCATTGCAATACTGTTTCAAATACATTGGTGCTTGTTTCTGTACGTCTCCTCCAATACCAAAGATAATGGCGCCCGTTGCTCCGTACCACTTTTCCGGCAGCAGCAGCTCTGATGCGACTTCCCAGGCATTGACGGTTTTGGCGCTTTCAATGCTTGTGGCCAGCATCGAAAGTGCGACGTATGCCCTGGCAGCCCAGATATCAGGCTGATTATTCGGATATTTTGCCTTAAATTGTTTGACAAAGTCTTTCACAGCCGGATCTGATGCGTCCGGATTGAAATAAGTGGCCATCACCACGCCATTTGCGGCTGTCCCGGCTGCCTGCAATTGTGCAATGTCATCCAGTTCAACGGAACTAACAATCGGCACGCGAATGTTCATGGACCTGATCTGATTAATGATGGACACACTATCCGAAACATTGCATGCAATATAAATCGCATCCAGCAAATCTTGATTTTTATTGGCGCTTTCTCTCAGACTCCAGAGCAGTTGGCGAATATCCTTTTCCCATGAAAAATAGGAGATGGAGTGGGAGATGTGAATGTCGGACTCCGCGGCGGATTCGGTAAATGCCTTGGCTTGCGAAACAAACATCTCACTACGTTCATTAATTACGGCCATATTGCGCCAGCGCCGTTCCAGGTTTGCGACAATTTTTTTGGATGCGATGCGGTCGTTGGAAATGATTCGAAATGACAGGGGAGATATTTGAGAAACAGATGTGGAAGTATTGGCCACCAGTATGTGTAGTATGTTTGATGTCATCAGGATTCTGTCCGTAGCGGACGTATATCGCGAAGTCAGGCCATTAATGACAGCAATGGTATTGTGATGTTTGGCAATCTTCTGAACGATGCCCATTTCGTTATTCGGAAATTTGGGCTCCAAATATACCTGCACCTGCATGGGCTGATTCTGAAAAGTCGGTCTCTCGTTGATTTCCTCAAGGACCAGTTGCATTCCGCGCTGAAGGGAATCGTGATTTGTGACGGATGTGAGAAGGCCGATAACAATAGGGCCGCTACCCAGCTCTTTGTTTTCCAGGCTTATTTCGGAAAGATTCAAAGCGCTGCCGTCATGGCACCCCGACAGCCCCGCCATTCCGATAATTACAACTGCTAACAACCGGATAAAAATGCACATGGTCTATAACAAAGCCTCCTATTTATCCGCTCCCAGAATGACTGGTAAACCGTTTTCACCGTTTCCTATGACCACTACCTTGGCATTGGTGGATAGGGCGATGTTCTCGGTGGCGATGATCCCCTTCCATTTAAGCATCTCTGGCGTAAGGGACGCGTTGATCAGATCGTTATAGTTTTTGATCCCCGTGGCTTCAATGCTTTTTCTCTCTGCTTCCTGCTTCTCTCTTTGCAGCTTGAATTCATAAGCCAGGGCCAGGTGTTTTTCCTGCACTTTATTCTCAATGGCTTGTTTGACGCTTTCCGGTAAAGTGATTTTTTTAATGAGTACATCATCAATCTGTACATAGCGCTGGGAAACTTTTTCGATGGCCTGGTTGACGGTGGATTCCAGGATGAATGTGGGCGCTGTATAAAGCTCTTCAGCGCTCATTTTGCCAAGATTAGTCCGGATTACGGATTCGACTTCCGGAATGACGATTGTATTGATGTAGTCCGGGCCTACATGCTGATGCAGCATGCCCAATAGCCCGTAATCCGGATAGCAGATGATAGAAGACTGAATTATGACTTTGAGCCCATCTTTGGTCAGAACCTCGTTTTCATGGTGAACCTGCTGAACCCGGAGATTATAACGATACATAATATCCCATGGCCAGATCAGATGAACCCCCTCTCCATAGACCCTGGTTATGACGGTGCCGCCAAAAAAACGACGATACAGCACCGCAGCTTCTCCCGGCATTACGTTAACCACGATGCTGTTAAACAGATAAGCCAGCAGAAACAGGATTACGAACGCTGCTATCAGCAGATAGGGTAGATTCCGCCGGGTCCATTTCAGGGCGGCTTCATTGATGCGCTTCGCTCCAATTATCGTCCATTGCTTAGTTGCTTCAAGCGCTCTTGTGACGGCTATGTGTTTCATTCGTGGTTCCATTTATTTTTTTATTCGTGAGATGTTTATTTTAACAGCAGGATTCTTCACCCGTTAACGATCTGACCATCTTCCATTTTAAGAATGCGATCTGCGGCGTGGAAAAATCGGTCATCGTGAGTAACGGCGATCACGGTTTTTCCGCGCTGCTTCAGATCCTGGAGCAATACCTCATAGAAATACTTTCGAAACTTCGGATCTTGGTCAGCAGCCACTTCATCAAACATTAAAATGGGCTTGTCCTCCAAATAGGAGGCAATCAAAGCCAATCGTTTGCGCTGGCCGGTGGACAGTTTGGTATTAGTAAATTTGTCATCGACAAAAGATGTTTTATCAGACAGCTCCATGATATCCAGCAGCTCAAATACTTTTTGAGCTTCAATTTTCCCAAGGCCGTAGAGCCGGTCGAATAAATGGAAGTCCGTAAAAATTATGGAAAACAGATTGCGGTAGCGGGCGTAATGGATTGGCTCCAACACCTTATTATCCAGCAGCATTCTTCCGTTATGGGGATAATACAGGCCAGCCAGAATTTTTAAAAGCGTTGATTTGCCGCTCCCGTTTCCCCCTACAATGAACAGCACTTCGCCGGCCTTTATGCTCAGGTCGATGGGACCCAGGGTAAAAACTTTATGCCGGTCTGGATCCATATAAGAAAAGGCAATATTTTCCATAAAAATGGCATCAAAACCTGTCTGTGGCCTGCTGAAATCAACCGGGCCTTTGGTGTGACCTTCATCGGCGGCATCCAGGGATTTTTCCAGAGTTTCGATATTGGTAATGGCCACATCCGCCCTGGCGACCAGGGGCAGTGCTTCCACGATGTTACCCAAAGGTCCTACCATGAATAATACCACAGCCGTAATGTTGGTGATGATTCCGTAACCCAGATCCGTGATTTGCGGGAGCAAAAAAATGATGGTTGCCAGAAGAATATAAAAAAAAGCCTGTGCAAAAATATAATTGTCAATAAAGCGATATTCTGTGCGGATATTAATGTCACGGGCCTCCGTGGAAATCTGCTGAATACGGCCTTCATAAAGATCCCGACTTTTGGCCGTATTCATTTTGATCTCTTTGAATCCATCCAGGAGGTGATTAACCCCGTCAAAAAATTCATTTTCTTTTTTCAGGCACTCTGTCAGATCTTCACCTGTGGCTTTTTGATTAATGAGATAGATGGAAACACCGCCAGTTATGATAATAACTGCCAGAAAAAATGCGGTAATGGACAAATGCCCGATATATAAAAAAGAAAAAATCAGCATCACCGCCGATGATCCCGCATTGGCAATCAGGCGGGACGCATCAAAAATGGTTTCAGTATTTTCCGCCAGAACCGTATAAATCTGAGATTTACCAATGTCTTCAAAGGCCATAAGCCCAGTATTCCGGATTTTATCCAAAAACCGCAGCCGGATGCTAAAGACAATGTGTTGAATCAGGCTGGCTGTCATTGTCAGAGAATATCGCTTGGCCAGTATAAAGCCGCTGATACAGACGACAAACATCAGCAGATAACGAAAATTAAGGCCTTTTTCAGGGAATTTTTCAGCAGCGCCATTGATGATAACCATGACCATGCCCTGGAGCAGCCCGGCCATAGAGGCAAAGGCGCTGATTTTCAGCGACATTTTGCCGGCTTCCTTGCGAATAAATCGAAAATATTTTAATTTCATTTGACCGTTTACCATGAGTTCTAAAAACATAATGATGAATTGTTTTTATCTTACCCCGTTATATACTTCAGGTAAGTCTGGAATAAAGCGGCATCTGCCGGTGGGCAGACAACATCTGTTCCTGCCAGATATTTTAATGTATTGCTGCAGCCAAAACGCTGTACAGACACAGAAGCCGGCAATTCCTTGATGAGCGGTAAAAACGGATACAACGGGTTGTGAGGCTGCGTTTCCAGCTTCGCCACCATACGCTCGCGCCACTGGCTGTCCGGAACAATATCCAGCTTGTATCCGGCCTGTTGCAAACAGCTCAGTATCAACGGGGCAGGCATGGGATGCGGATTGATGAGATGAAAAATCTTGCCGATGGCATCGGGTTTCAGGGACAACACGACCAGCGCCTTCGCCGCAAAATCAACAGGAGTCATGTCTTCATCTGCATAGCGATCTGAAACCATGTTCAGTTCTATATACCCGCGCAATGACCTTACAAACAGACTTTGCGGGTCGCTAAGGCCACTCTGGCTATGGCCGGTTATGCGTCCCGGGCGAAAAATTGTAACAGCAAGTCCTTTGTCCCTGGCAACCAGAACCAGTTTCTCAGCCGCCCACTTGCTCTGGTCATAACCGGTTTCAAGGCCTATCCAGTGGGCAGGCGGGTCCTGTTCGTCAATTCGTGCATCAAATACAGTGTCGTTAGAGGCGAAAGATTTTTCGCCACTACCTTCGTCCCCATCTCGCCCCTCGTTACTCAATCCTTGTAATCGTTCAGACCCCTCCCCCCAGCGGGGGGAGGTTGGGAGGGGGGAAATGCTGTCATGCCAACCACTTGCCCTCCCCCCGGCCCCCTCCCGCTGGGAGGGGGAGTGAACGGTTGCCAATTCTTGCCCCTGTTTTGGAAAAACAGAAAGCGTGGATACAAAATGCAAGCGTTTGGCCGGGCCGATTTTCGCCAGGTTTAAAATCGTTTGGGTTCCCAGTACATTTTCCGCACGAAGCCTTTGGTAGGGTTGTAAAAAATCAACGAGCGCGCCGTTATGATAGATCATGTCCAAACACTGGCCCAGTTCGGAAAACGCCCGAGGATCAAGCCCAAACAAGGGCTTTGCCAAATCCCCCGGAATAGGCGCTATACGCCTTTCGTATTCGGGATGCCAAAGATCAACGGTTTTTAGTTTGGATATGAGACGAGCCATACCGTCTTCAGGCCGGCTGCAACGCACCAGACAATACAACGTTGCGTGGGTCTGCTCCAGAAGCTCGGCCAGTAAAAACGCGCCCAGAAAACCCGATGCGCCTGTGAGGAAAATGGCACGGGAATCCGGCCATGATTGTGGCCATGGGGGCGGTGTAAAAGACGCATCCAACAACTGGCTGTCAGCTTCAGGACCGTGGGGTGGCGGCCCATGTGTCTCTTGGCAAGGAGCGACAGTCTGATTGTTTTTGACGGCGCCATGTTCCTTATTTTGCAGCATGGCCGCAAGCTTTGCAACTGTTGGGTGCAGGAAAATCATTCTGACTGGAATCTCCTGCTTCAGTTGCTCACAAAGAAGGGTTGACAGCCGGATGGCCTTTAGAGAATTGCCGCCCCAGTCAAAAAAATCTGCTTCCTTGTTCAGCTCTTTTTTACCAAGAACTGAGCTAAATGCCTCAAGTAATATCTTTTCCAGATCATTGGATGGCGCAGCAACCTGGCATTGCTTCCGGCTTTCAGATTTTGCGGCGACTGCAAGCAGTGCTTGACGGTCAATTTTGCCGCTTGGTGTCAACTGCAGCATATCCACGGGGATGATTCTGTCCGGCAGACAATACCTGGGTAATCGCTCTGCCAGGTAGTTTTGCAGTGATGGGCGGGCATTGGGGCCTGCCCCTGCTGTTTGCAGCAGCCCGCCATTATTCATAACGAACTGAACAAAGGCGAGCAGCTCATCAGTTTCCCCATCCGGTGACCATTTCATCACAGCCGCATCTTTGACCTGAGGGTGGCTTCGGAGCGCAGATGCAATTTCATTGGGTTCAATTCGAAAGCCGCGGACTTTGATCTGGTCATCTATCCGGCCCAGAAAAACAAGTTGTCCGTCCGCCCGCCACTTTCCCATATCTCCGGATCGGTAGAGACGCTGGCTATGTAGATATGGATGAGAAATAAATTTTTCTGCAGTCAGATCTGGCCGGTTCATATATCCCCTTGCCAGTCCGATGCCGGCAATACAGATTTCTCCTGAAACACCAATGGGAATGGCCGGTTTATCTTCTGGTCCCATAGCCGACACAAGAGCGCCAGAATATTCTTTAGACAGAAGATAAACCGGAGCGCCAGGCAGGGGCTGACCAATGGGAATATCTCCGGCTTCCGTCTTAGCCGACGCTCTTGTGGCGGCTACAAGAGCGTTTGAATCTAACCGGTAGATGGCGGCGCAGACAGAGGCTTCCGTGGGTCCGTATGCGTTAAACACTGTTCTGGAGCGGCTGTGGAAAACCAGATCCTCAGCAATGGCTGCTTCACCGGCAGTGATCAGAACTCGCAAGGGAGACATATCCACACGGGGAAGCACATGCAGATAGGCCGGCGGCAAGGTGGCCACTGTTACCCGGTAATCCGCCATAAACTGCAAAAATGTGTATGGGTCGCGTATCACGGCATCCGGAATCATGACCACGGCTGCTCCGCAAAGAAGGGCCATGAAGATTTCAGACAAGGAAGCATCGAAACCCGGCGAAGCAAATTGCAAAACCCGGTCATGGGGAAGAACGCCAAAAACGTCGATCTGAGTCTGAATCATGTTCAGAAAACCATCGTGCTGAATCATGACCCCTTTGGGCTGACCAGTGGAGCCGCTGGTATAAATGACATACATGAGATCATGAGATTGGCGCAGTTTGGAAGGCTGGCCGCACTGGGGTGCGGCGCTCCCGGGATGGTGCTGGCCCAAGAGGGTATGTTGTGGGGTCTCCGGCTCTGTCTCCAGTTGATCGGCGGACAAAATGGACTCGGGTATCCGCAAGGTCTGAATATGGGGAAATGGTGGAAGACGGCTCTCATACGCCGACTCTATCAGGATGATCTGACAATTGCTGTCGGAAACCATGTATTGGATTCTTTGGATCGGGTAATCCGGGTCTATGGGCAAATAAGCGGCCCCGGCTTTTAAAATACCCAGAATGGCGATAATAAGCTGTCGGGACCTTCCCAGCATTACGCCTATACAAGTATCGGTCAACGGTAAATCATAGTGTCCTTGAAAGCGGGTTCTGAGCATATTAGCCAGCACATTGGCTTCATGATCCAGTTCCCGGTATGTTAGAATCCCATCGGTGTCTATAACCGCTGTGCTATCCGGAAATTGATCCACGGCTCTGGCGAATACATCGGTTAAATGCAGCAAAGACCATTCCTGCACATGCCGGGACAATGCAGGAGCATTGAAATCCACCAGTACCTGCTGCTGCTGGGCTTCGGACAACATCTCCAGTTCATGGATTTTCTTTTGGGGATGGGTCAGGCAATCGGTCAAAAGCCTTTGCCAATGGTCCGCAATTCGCTGAATCGTATCCGGTGAAAACAGATCCGAGCAATAGGAGAGATTCAAACTTAAGCCATCCAAGCTCTCGATGAACTCAAATGTCATATCAAAACGGCTGGTTCCGGTATCCAGCGCTAAATGCTGGATGCTCATATCTTTTACGGCCAGAGATGTTGGGACATATTGCTGGATGACAACCATCACATCAAATACTGGCGCCCGGCTTTGATCGCGAACCGGCTTGAGCTCATCCACCAATTGATCAAAGGGGTAACGTTGATGCTTGTGGGCCAGAAGAACCGTTTCTTTGATCTGAGTCGCCAGATCCTCGAATCGCTTCTGGGGGTCAATTGAATCGCGAAGCGTCAGGATGTTGGCGAAAAATCCGACCTGATGCTCCAAATCCGGGTGTGTGCGACCTGAAGCCGCTGTACCCAGGGTAATCTCTGTCTGACCGGTATAGCGATGGAGCAGAACTTTCACAGAGCTGACCAACAGAATGAATGGCGTGGTCTGATACCTTCCTGCCAGTGTTCTAAGATTCGTAAATACGGACGGTTCCAGAGGCAGGCGCAGGGTATGGCCTTTATAAGAAGGCGTAGCCGGACGTGGGAAATCCAGAGGAAAATCCAGCGGTTCCGGAAGGGGCAAGAGCTGCGAATGCCAAAACTTTCGGTTCTCGGCATATTGAGCGCCAGCCTCCGAACCTTGCTGCCAGAGCGCATAATCCCGGTATTGAATGGGCAGGGGAGGCAGATTGGAATGCGATATGCCGATATGCCGGCATTCCGGCGTTCCAACATAAGTCATATATAAAATAGCCATTTCTCTGGCCAGGATGTCCATGGACCAAGCATCGCAGACAATGTGGTGTGCATGGATAAAAAGAAGATACTGGCTTTTTCCTGTCCGGATCAACATAACCCGAAACAGGGGGCCTGTGGACAGATCAAAAGGTACAGTGGATAACTGACGAATCAGGGTTATTGCCGCATGAACCGGATTTTCACGGGAGCGCATATCCTCCATTTCCAGGACTGTCTCTGAAGATTGAATGACTTGCCGCGGCTCGCCATCCACCACAAGAAACACAGTGCGCAAGGATTCGTGTCTATCAACTATAAGCTCAAATGCCTGACGTATCAGATTTGGCTCAATTTGGCCATTGAGCCAGAAAGCTCCAGGCATATTATAGGCCGGTGATTCCGGATTCATGCAATGCAGAACCCATAAACGGCGCTGAGCATGAGATAATGGATAATGGGCCTGAACCGGACCGGGCGTAATTTTATTCAGAACTTTAGCATCTTTGGAGCGCAGCATTTTAGCGATTTCAAAAACTGTGGGATGGGCGAAAATATCCTGCAAACTGATTTCTACGCCTATCTCTCGGTGGATGGCGGAGACCATTCGCATGGCTTTCATGCTATGGCCCCCAAGATCAAAAAAATTGTCATGAATGCTGACAACAGAACGCTCCAGAATCTGTTGCCAGATCCCTGCGATTCTGGCCTCGTCTGTTTTGGAAAAATAGGCGGTGGAAGAAATATCTGATTGTTGGCCGCACTGGGGTGCGGCGGTCCCAGGAGAAAGGGCATCACAAGGAATACCTGATGCTGGAGAAAAATGGACATTTGTAGTAAGAGCGATTTGCCGGGGATCGGGCAATGCTTTTTTATTGATCTTGCCGTTTGGCGTCAGGGGCAAGCGCTCCAACTGAACAAAATGGGATGGTATCATATAATCCGGAATAAGTTGACGCAAAAACTCCCGCAATGCTGGAATGATAGAACGCTGCCCGCTTTCCGATTCCTGTAGCGCCGGCATCACAGAATCATGAATTTCGAATGGTGAATTATGAATAATCCTCAATTCATCATTCAAGGCTTGCGCCGGCATCTTGTCGGAAATGAGGGGATGAGAGTAAACCAGATAAGCCGCCAGCTCAGGGCCAGTAACTGATCCGGTCCAGGCAATCACTACCGCATCCCGTATTGGCACATCCGGAAACTGCTTGATATGGCTTTCTATGTCTCCGGTTTCAATACGGTATCCGCGAATTTTTACCTGGTCGTCGCGCCTGCCCAGACATACCAGCGTGCCATCGGGTTGCCAGTACCCAAAATCGCCGGTTTTATACAGCCGCTTGCCCGGTGCAAACGGATGATCAATAAAAGCAGCCGCGGTCTGCTCCGGCAATTCGAAATAGCCCTGGGCCAGACCCTTTCCGGCGATACATATCTCACCCACTGATCCGATGGGCATCAGGTCCAGATCCCGCGATAGAACATATACCTGCTCGTTTTTCAAGGGCGAGCCGATATTAACGGGGTTTAGGATCGAGGGTCGAGAAGTTGTCAGGGGCGGAACATTTTTCGCCCCTATCTCGCCCGTCTCACCTTGTCTC
>JBAXVB010000459.1:0-3500 GCA_037129415.1 Deltaproteobacteria bacterium | reverse complement strand
CAGGTTACCTGGATATTGTGGTGATCCTCGACCCGCCGGAGATATTCATGCTCGGACCAAGCCATAAACCCGGTCAACACAGGACTTTCACCTGACAATGCGCCAAAAATATTCATCCCGCCCTCAAGCAGATCAATGGCCCATTGATTAAGGCGTGTCTGGCTGAATGCAAGGGAACGCTGCGACTCCTGCATCAGCTCCGCCATGGGGATGCCCTGGTAGAAGCGGCAATACATGTTGTGGCCAAAGGCATAAGCGGCATACTGCATATTACCCGACCGCAACCCGATTTCGCAGGCATCAGTATAATCCTTCGTACCGTGCTTGAGGTGTTTGAACCAGTGCCGAATTGAGCTGCCGATCATCAGATAAAATATACTCTGATGGGATGGAGATCGGAATGTGCCAGTCATAAGGTGCGTAGCCAGCTCACCGAACTGCCTGGCTGCAACGTAATCGCTATCCACCCACCCCAACAGCCCGCCAAACGCCGTATGGCTGTAGCCAATCTGAGGAATGTTGCCATAAAGCAGCGTCAGGTTTACCACCTTCGGTACAATCACGCTCCAAAGCCTTTGGTGGGACCTGTAGCAGGGCGGCCCCATCGTAATCAGAATTTTGGATGCCATCAGCATAACGGGATGGCTCATGACCGGCATTTCAATCAGCGATGAGATCGGACGGCCGTCCAGTTTCCGCCGCACCTGCAATATCTCGTCTTTACACGCCTCTTCGTAACCACCCTCTGGCAGGCTGATTCCAAGCGCGGCCAGCGCCTGCCGTCCTGCCGCAATAGCCTCCGGATACCGGGCCAGCAAGGTGTATTGAACGATCAGATTATTGATGGCATCCGCCGTCTCAATTGCTGTTCCGGCATTAGCCGCAGCCTGTCGAACGCAGTTTTCAGCCGCTGCGTAGTTTCCCTCAAGAAACTCACACTCAGCACGCTCATTGTAAAGTCTCATGGTCAATTCGTGATGGTCGCTCCAGAGGCGTGCGGCAAGTCCGGGTTGTTCCATAAAACAGCTCGCCGAGCGGTAAAACTGAAGTGCTGATCGATAGGCGGCAGCCGCGTAAGCTTTGCGCGCTGCAGTGATGTTTAACTCAACCACCTTCGCCTGCTCTGTAGTATCCTGAATAAGATGATAAGCTGCGTTAAAATCGCCCGCAACCTCGAACAATCTTTGAGCAAGCTCTTCCCGGGATAGGCTGGCGAGCAACATTCTGCCGATTCTCAGCAGAATGTACGGAAGTTCTGCAGGATCAATTAACGTATAAGCCGCCTGTTGAACCTGATCATGCAGAAACATACACAACACCCTGGAGACATCAGGATACTTCTGCTGGCAGGCGATTCCGACACCATCCGGCGGCATGAGCATAGTTCTTGCCTGATCGGAAAAAAGCAGCGCCATACACTCACTTGACGAGCGCCCGCTGATAATACTCAGGGTTTCCAGATCGAAGCGATTACCAAGGCAGGAGGCCAAAGAGAAAAGATTCCGGCAATCAGCGTTGAGGCGCCGAAGCTTCAGAACAAAGAGATCAAGCAAGTTGCCGGGCAGGTCCGCTTTGCTAATTTTGTCAATACGCCATCGCCAGCAGTTTATAGTGTTGTCAAACCGGATCAGATTGAACTCGTGTAGAAATCCGAGAAATGACTGGACAAAAAATGGATTCCCCAGGGTCTTGCCGTGAATGATCGCCGTCAGTTCAGCAATGTCTTCCACGGACGGCTTCAGCATGGCGGCCACAATCATCTGCACATCATCTGCGCTGATATTCTTTACCTGAAGCACTTCAACAGGAACGGCGCGGCTCCGCAGATCATCCACAGTGAACAGAAGCTGGTGGGAGGAATCTACTTCGTTGTCGCGATAGGACACGATCACCAGCAGATAGCGCAGTGCAATCCCTACCTGCATCTGCCTTAGCAGTTGAAATGAAGCGGTGTCCGCCCATTGCCAGTCGTCAATAAACAGTACAAGGGGATGTTCGGGCTGGCAGACGACCTTGAGAAAGTTCTGGAAAAAACCGGCAAAGCGGTGCCGGGCTTCCTGCGGGCTGATATTTTCAAGGGGTGGTTGGGCTCCAAAGAAAGACTCGAATTCAGGAACCAGATCGACCAGCAACTGACCCATGCCGCCAATGGCCTGGAGGATAGCAGCTTTTTTTCGTATGCGCTCCTTCTGGTCCCCGGACAGCAATTGCCGGCAGAGTTCCTTCAGCGCCTGTCGAAACGCAAAATAGGGGATGTTCTGTTGATATTGATCGAATTTACCCTGGATGAAAAAGCCGTTACTGTCCAGAACCGGTGTTCGAAGCTCCTGGACCAGAGATGTCTTTCCCACCCCGGAGTACCCCGGCACCAGCAAAACCTCGCCAAGACCGCGACTGATGCGCCTATAAGATTCGAGCAGTGTGACAATCTCCCGCTCACGACCATAAAGCTTGCCCGAAATCGTAAGTTGTTCCATAGCGCCTCTTTAATTATTTGAGACCGAATAGATTCTGGGATCGCCGCACCCCAGTGCGGCAATTATGACGACAAAACAAGAGCCGCACTGGGGTGCGGCGCTCCCAGGATGGCTCCCAGGACTAATCCTTAATCTCGAATGCCAAAATGCTTATGTCATCGGCAGCCGGCTGTGATTCTGCAAAACTCGTAACTTTAGCGTAGATGCCTTGGACCAGATCGTCTATGGTGGCGGACCGCAATTCTCGTAGTGTTTGGTAAAGCCGTTCTTCTCCAAAAAGTTCGTTGGCTGTATTCCCGCTCTCGAATACGCCATCGCTTAGAAACGCGACCTTGTCGCCGGGAGCAAGCGTAACAGTTTCCTGCCCAAAGGCAAAAGCGTTAACACCAATGACCGTGCCGGATACAGTCAGGATTCTAAGATCGCTCTCTCGAGAGATGATGATTGGCGAACAGTGAGCAGCATTGCTGTATGTCAGCGTGTTAGAGACTATGTCCAGTACGGCATAGACAATGGTGAAATGTCGTTTGAAGCGCATCAGGGGAAATTCCCGGTCCAGAATGTTAAGCACAGCCTCCGGATCAAGTATATGCGGCGGATTGACCGTGTGATCAACAAGAATGCCGGTATGGGGATTCAAAATCTGATAGACCAGGACAGATATCATGGCAGATGGCAGACCATGGCCCGCTACGTCGAGCAAGTATAGGCCGATGTGGGTGGCATCCAGAGACATAACGTTGAATATGTCTCCTCCTACGGCATCGCAAGGTTTGAATTTCCATGCAAATTCGACCCGATCTCCAGCCGAGAGAGGCTTCGGCAGAAGACTGAGCTGTATCCTTCCGGCAGCTTTGAATGATTCATTGATTTTTTGCAGCGCATCCTCCAGCTTGACCTGCATTTCAATCATGCGTCGGCCGACCGAGATGCGGGCGCGAAGTTCACCGGCATCAAACGGCTTGGTCAGATAGTCGTCGGCCCCGGCATCAAGGCCGGCGATAATATCAGCCTTCCCGCCCT
>JBAXVB010000458.1:0-3503 GCA_037129415.1 Deltaproteobacteria bacterium | reverse complement strand
CAGATTGTTGCTCACAAGGGAATGGGACTGGTTTCGGATGTTTTTAAAAAACCATGCCTGGAACTTCTGGACGGCCCCAGCGCAATTGGCCATGTGCGGTATTCAACCACAGGAAGCTCCAATATAACCAATGCACAGCCATTTGTCGTTCATCACCGCCAGAGGTCCTATGCCGTTGCTCACAACGGAAATCTGGTGAATGCTCATGTTTTGAAAAACGAGCTGGAAGAATCGGGCTCCATTTTTCAAACCACGACGGACAGCGAGGTATTTCTTCATCTCTTTGTCAAAAATCTTCGAATGGGATTTGAGAAGGCGTTGATCGAAGCAGTTTCCCGCATCAAGGGGGCTTTTTCCCTGGTCGTTATGACAAACAAGGGCGAGATCATTGGCATCAAAGACCCTAATGGATTCAGGCCCCTTTGTCTGGGTCGGCTAAACGGCCATTATGTGCTGGCCTCAGAAACCTGCGCGCTGGATCTGGTGGAGGCTGAGTTCATCCGGGAACTGAACCCTGGGGAAATCATCATCATCAGAAATGATGGCGTTCAAAGTCTGCAAACGCCTGCTGCTGCCTGCCGGTCCTTTTGCATATTTGAATTTATCTATTTCGCCAGACCGGACAGCACCATTTTCGGCAAGAACGTCTATCTCACCCGAAAGGCCCATGGCCGTCAACTGGCGCGTGAGGCTCCGGTTCAGGCCGACCTGATCATGCCGTTTCCGGATTCCGGAACTTATGCGGCCCTGGGATATTCCGAAGTATCAGGCATACCATTTGAAATGGGAATGATCCGTAACCATTATGTGGGGCGAACATTTATTCAGCCAACCCAGAGCATGAGGGATTTTGGCGTTCGCGTTAAGCTCAACCCCGTCAAGGAACTCCTCAAGGGTAAGGACATCGTTATCATTGAAGACTCCATCATTCGTGGCACCACGGTTCGAACCCGCGTTAAGGCTCTTCGGGAACTTGGGGTCAACCGGGTTCACCTTAGGGTCAGTGGTCCCGCCCATCGTTTTCCCTGTCATTATGGCATTGATTTTTCAACCAAGGGAGAGCTGATCGCATCCCGAATGGGAGTTGATGAGCTCAGGGATTTTCTTGGACTTGATTCCTTGCACTATCTGAGCCTGGAAGGCCTTCTGGCGGCAACCGGCATTGAAAACCCCGAAGATTGTTTTTGCAAGGCATGTTTTGATGGGTGTTATCCGGTTGAATTCGATGAAAATCTCACCAAGGATTGCCTGGAGCAAGGGATAAGAAAATGGACAAGTGCTGAATAGACAATTTTGAACTTGCGTAAAGCCTGATCTTGTGTTAATTCTCCAAAAATTATGCCTAACATGAAAAGTATAAAAAATATATATAGTTTATATCGTTGTATAGTCGAAAGATATCTTGGTCAGAAAATGATTTTGGTAAGGCGGCATAGGGGGGATGGAACTTTTTCCGTACATTCCGAACCGATAATGCACCCAGGAGCTTTTTCTTAAAGTCTATTCCATGCGGTTGGCGTGGGCATCCTTTGCAACACATTAAATAAACGGATAACATTAAAGGAGGGGGTATTTTCTATGAAAACTTTGATCGGTGGTGCTGTAGCTGCAGTATTGGGACTTATTGGTGTTTCTATTTGGTTTAGGGAATTCTTGCAGATTCTGGCTGGCGTACTTCCTATCATGCTGCTTCTGGGCGGCGGTTTGGCGCTTTATCTGGGATTTGATGAGTTGAAGGATACCTGGAAAAAAGACGATAAACCGGCCTCATCTCCTGCTGCTGATAGCGCAGATAAATACAAACAGGAAATTGATGATCTTAAAAAAGAAATTGAAACCTTAAAGTCCGATAAAGCCTGATTTCTCACGCTCGGTTTTGCAAAAAAAAAATTGTCGGCCTTTCCCAATGGCATTCGATGTTTGCTGTTTCCTGCCATAATAAATGGAGTGTTGATTTCCGTCAATACTCCATTTCCTTACTTTTTCTGAAGAATTCCCGAAGTCGCCAGTTTGTCGGCCCTTTCGTTGCCTTCCATTCCCGAGTGCCCTTTTACTTTGATGAATGTCAGGTTTTTGAATCGTTTAATCAATATGCGGATATCGTTGACAAGTTCCGTATTTTTTTTGGCTTTCCATCCCAGTGTCAGAAGACCGTAGGCATAGCCGCTGTCCGTATATACCCTTACCGGCAAATCGGGATTCTTTACTTCCAGAAGGCCGGTTCGAATGGCTTCAAGCTCTGCAATGTTGTTGGTGCCCAGTCCTATACTGCGGGAGATTTCTTTTTCGTGTTCCCGATAGCGAAGCAGAACCCCGATTCCTGACGGCCCGGGGTTTCCCGATGATGCGCCGTCCGCATAGATTTGAATACAATCGGGGTCATCTGATTCTGGCGGACCACTTGGTGGGCAGACATTCTTGCGGGTTTTTCCGGGTTTCCGGCTGATTTTTACGGAGGCTTCCCCAGGTTTTGCGTCCAGGGGGAGAAGGTCTGTTTCACGGACCCGGTACTCATAGTTCTGTTCCTTTTGATACTTGATCAGAACTTTGCCGTTATTGATCTGGATTTTCCCACCTGAATCGACCGCCACCCAGACCTTATTCTGCTTGAACCGCATTCGTATCCAGCCTGAATCATCCGTTGTCATTGTCATCCCCCCCATCGCTTTAATAAACTTCAGCATATTTTTTCTGAGTGTTTCCATCAGAACTTTTATTGTCATGCGGTTTTTGGAAAACATGAGCATTGTGAAATGCAGTGAAAACCGGTACAATTGTAGTGGACTTTTCGGAAATATTCTACAGGTTTTTGATATTTTTTCGTGGAAAATATGAGATGAAAAAGATGTATGACCACTCTGTGCCGGTTTTCAGCCCGGCTTCGCCAAATGTTCATGAATATCCCCTTGCCGAAGGCTGGGTGGTCATGGCAGGAAAAACCGACCAGGATAACGACTTGCTGAGTATGAAAACAGCCGGCCCCAATGACTGGTGGTTTCATGTTCGCGGCATGCCGGGAAGTCATGTTCTTCTTGTCGGAAACCAGAGCAAAGAGCCAGGCAATGAGTTGCTTCGCCAGGCGGCCGCCATTGCAGCCTATCACAGCAAGGCCAGGGATGGCGGGATGGTTTCAGTTTCTGCAACCCTGGCCAGGTATGTTTCCAAACCTCGCGGAGCCAAACCAGGAACGGTCACTATTCGAAAAGAAATCGTAATAAAAGTCCGCCCTGGTATTCCGAAACCGCTATCATGACCGATATTCTCCTGATTCAGCCGCCTGTCAGAGATTTTTACGCAACAGCCAAGCGCTCGCTTCCATTAGGTCTGGCATGTATAGCCTCTTCGCTGATCAAGCACGGGTTTTCCGTGGAGATTTTGGACGGTCTTGCCACATCCAAATCCCGAAATATCCCGCTTCCAGAGGAGATGGGCTATCTTTCCGAGTTTTATGGAAGTTCTGACATTTCCCCTTTTGCCTTGTTTCATCAGTATAAACATTTTGG
>JBAXVB010000457.1:0-3514 GCA_037129415.1 Deltaproteobacteria bacterium | reverse complement strand
CCAAGTGCATGAAGTGTTTTGAACAATATAAATTTCATGCCATATTCTAAACCTATGATGAACTGGTGTTTTCCATGAAGTTATCCGAGATCAAAGATTCGTTGGATGCAGAAGTCTTGTCTGGCCATGACCAACTGGGCATTAGTATCGCTGGTGGATGCGGAACCGACCTTATTGAGGATACATTGTCGGCTGTAGCCAAAGGCGCAGTCCTTCTAACGGGATTGACGACAGAGCAGATGTTAAGAGCAGCCACAATTGCCGGAATTTCAGCCATCGTGATTGTTCGGGGAAAAAAACCTGATCCCAAAATGCTTGAAGCCGCGGTCACATCCGGCATTCCGATTCTACGAACGCACCATTCATTGTTTGTGGCCTGCGGACGATTGTACATGGATGGCCTTAGAGGTCTGGATGGCTCATGGTGATTAACGCCATATCTTCCTGATTTAGAAGAATCCAATGAAATCCTGGTTAATGGCGGATCAAAATATATTACTGGGTATATTACTGGATGGACGATTCCCAGTCCTTGGTTTCGAACCAGTAGTGTTTGATCTCTTTTAGCCAGCCTTCCGCCGTAACTACTGTAATCCAGTTGTTGAAATAGTTGATGGTGTCATAGTCGCCTTTTCTGACGGCAAAACCGTTGGGCTCTTTGGTAAATGTCCCTTCGATTGGGATGAAAAGAGTTTCCGGGTATTTCAGAGCCTGGAATGCCGGCGTCGGGGCGGAGCCAACCATCGCATGGGCGTTGCCGTTGATCACTTCCTGGTAAGCTTGGGATTCGTCGTCAAAGAGTGTCAGTTTTGCTCTGGGCATAAACTGTTTGGCTGCGGTTACGGATGTGGAACCTAACCTCGCCGCAATCGTCACTTCCGGCTTATTGAAGTCCTCTATGGTTTTGAATCCGGCTGCCAATTTTTTATTTGCGACAATGGCCTGACCGGTGTAATCGTAGGGAATGCTGAAATTGACTTTCTGGTTCCGATCTGGCCGGATCCCCATGCCGCCAATGATAACATCGAATTTGCCTGTCAGAAGGGCCGGAATGACGCCTGCCCATTTGGTTGGTATAAATTCGACCTTGACGCCGAGATCTGTCGCCAGTCTTTTGGCCACATCAATTTCAAAACCTACAAGTTGCCCTTGTTTGTCGTTCATGGCCCATGGAACAAAGGTGGACATTCCTACTTTAAGCACGCCGCGTTTCATCACCTGCTCTATGGTGCTTTCGGCAACGAGCTTGTTCTGAATATCACCGGCAAGCACTGGTGAGACAAAACAAACCATGAAAAAAGTGATAACGGCTAAAATAACTCCTGCTAAAATATCTTCTGGTGGTGACGATTTGATTCTCATAATTCCTCCATTTGGTGTTAGACGTTCGTTAATCATGCTGTACTTCTTCTAAAGAAAATTTCCAGACGCTCCACCGCCAGCGACAGGCTAAGGGTTAGAGTCAGGTAAAGAACCGTGATGGTGATCCAGCATTCAAATGTCAGGTAAGTAGCGGCCATTAGTTCCATTCCCTGAAAGCAGAGTTCCGGGATCGAAATCACCGAAACAATAGCTGAATCCTTGATGGTGGAAATAAATTGGCCAGCCAGGGGTGGCAGAATTCTCTGAATGGCCTGGGGCAGGACAACATACTGCATTTGCTGCCGCCAAGATAATCCCAGAGCATTGCACGCCTCGAACTGACCTTTCTCAATGGACTGAATTCCGGCCCGGACTATTTCCGTAATGTAGGCTGCCTCGAAAATCGCCACGGTTATTGTAGCCGAAACAAAAGCGGAAAAAAATCGTGGCGGCGCAAACAAAAATGTGATCACGCTTTGAGTGCGTTCAGAGGTGTTTCTTACAAAATCATCCACACCCAGAATTGACATTATCTGATCGCTGACGAAAAAATAAAAGATAAAGATCAGCACCAGAGGAGGCGTATTTCTCATCAGTTCCACGAATGTTCGGCCCAGCAGGCGTTTGAACAGACTCTTGCTGATGCGAAAAAAGCCGGCGACTGTCCCCAGAATAGTGGCCAGAAGGGTAGCCCAGATGCTGAGCCGGATTGTCGTAAAAAGGCCCTGCAACAATAAATTGGTCGTCCAGTCGCCATTTGCATCAATGCGGAACAGGTATTGGGGAATGGCGCTCCAGTTCCATTTGTAATGTATTCCGACGGTAATGCGGTAGCCGATGTAGCCCAAAAGGGCAGTGACGACCAGCATAATAACAACATCCAGCAGCGTAATTTTTGGCATTTTTATCAAAATGGCGCCTTTAATTCAAGTCAATATCAAACTGAGCGAGACCCATATCCGTTCCTCCTGAAGGACTATGCCTGAACGCTGAGGTGATTTTCCAGGAAATTGACCAGAACCGACAGCGTCACCGTGACTGCCAGGTAAATGGCTGCAATCGTAAACCAGAGTTCGAAAGTCAGGAAGGTTTCAGCGATAATGACCTGACCTTGCATGGTCAGATCGTAAACGGCGATGATGCTGACCAGGGCCGAGTCCTTGATCAGGGATATTCCCTGATTGGTCAGGGGCGGCAGTATTCGGCGGATGGCCTGGGGCATGATAATGTAGCGATAGGTATCGAACCTGTCGAGTCCCAGGCTGTAGGCGGCTTCCCATTGTCCCTTTTGAATGGAGACAATTCCGGCTCGAAAAATTTCCGAGGTATATGCCCCTTCAAATAGGCTGAGGGCCAGCACTGCAGAAAAAAATCGCTCAATTCCCAGTAACGGACCCAGAACAAAATAGATAAAAAAGAGCTGAACCATCAGCGGTGTGTTGCGAATTATCTCCAGATAGCAGCGCGCCAGAAAACGGGCGGCATGGGAGTCGGACAGCCGGAACAAGGCCGCCGTAAGTCCGATGGCAAAGGAAAGCAGCAGGCTGATTCCGGATATCTGTAAGGTGACCATCAGGCCCTGGATCAGGGGTCCGGCAGCCAGATGCCCATCCTCGAAAGTAAAGATGTACCGGGGAACGCGATACCACTGCCAGTTGTATCCGAGTCTTTCGGTTCCGACGCTGATCATCCATAAGACTGCCAGCATGACTATTAGATATTTCAAAACATCGCACTTATTGGTGGACACATTGGGGGACGGGTATTGATATATTGACATAGTTTATTCCATATTTTGTTGGGGGACGGGCATTGATATATTGATATAGATTATCCCATCATATTGAGTTCCTTTTTAATAACTGACTGATAAAATCGTGTTAATCAATATATCAATACCCGTCCCCTATTTATATCAACAGCCGTTCCCTGTTTATTTCCTTGATGTGGTCTCTGAACATGGCGGCTCGTTCAAAATCAAGGGCTTTGGCAGCGGCTTCCATTTCACTTTCCAGCGATGCTATGATGCTGTCCAGTTCATCAAGGGTGTGAAAAGGTTTTGCGGATTCGGATATTTTGTTTTTGGCTGTTTTGGCTGCGTCTGTTACGGTTTCAAACATGGAAGTGATTTCTTTGGTGATGGTTTCCGGAA
>JBAXVB010000456.1:0-3517 GCA_037129415.1 Deltaproteobacteria bacterium | reverse complement strand
TTCATCCCAGAAAAGATCAGAACAATCCGTTAACCGGCGTATTCGCCACGCATTCGCCCATGCGGCCCAATCTCATTGCCCTGACCCTTTGTCAGGTTCTGTCCATTCAGGGGACAACCATCGACGTTGAGGGACTTGACGCCAGAGATGGCTCTCCCCTGATTGATATCAAATGTTATATTCCATATAACCAGACTGAACCGGTTCGAACACCGGGATGGGTCTAAAAACGGGAAAGGGTTCATCATGTTTTTGGTAGCTTTCTTTAACACCTTCCCAGGCGGTTGCAAGTTCTTTCAGCGCCGATTCTGGAGATTCCCCGAATGCGGATACGTTCGGCATCTCAACAAAATGAGCCAGATATTCGCCGTCCTCATCCAAAAACATATTGACGGTGTAACCGTCGAACCGATCATGTTTCCTCATTTTCAACCTCACATAGCGATCCGCTGTGGTCAGCGTCCTACGGCCGGGAGAATATTACCGTGTCACAGAATCACTTTCACGATCCTGGCGGAATTCTAACACATCCATTTCTGATGTCAAGTTGAAGAGGGACGCCGTATTTGTTGCGTCATTGTGCTTGACTTCTCTTGAGGCTGTGATAGTATTTTCAATACCCGCAGTAGCTCCTGTTTCATTATATCGGAAGATATGTGATTTCGGATAGCCACTGAGCTGCAGTCGTGAAACCAGATGTTGGCATGGACTGAATCTGGAGAAGAGCTCCTGGGAGACATGCCTCTTCCCGGAACCGGACGCTGCATCCGGTGGCTTTTTATTTTCCGCATAACAGTTCACCGAGTCGCAAACTAAATTCCGTTGATCTTCCACACGGTAGTGATAGTACTATATCAATCGGCTGGGGCGAGAAGCTGACTGATTCCGGAATCTATAGGCAGTGGAAGTCCCTGGTGTATCCGGTTGCATACAGGGAGGGACCCCCAGCCGATTGATATAGTACTATCACTACCGTATGAATGTCGTTACGCACAACGAGCAATCAATGGCTATGAACCAATGCACTGACTTCCACGTTCCGGAACGAATGCTCTTCCAGTGGCATGTCACGGATCGCTGCAATCTGCACTGTAGTCACTGTTACCAGGATGACGATTCCCATTCAGACCTTACCTGGAATGAACATCTCACCATCCTGGAACACATACTTTCGTTTATCCGATTGTGCCAGGACCGAAAAAACGGCCGTCCCTTCCGGGCGCATGTAACGGTAACCGGGGGTGAGCCTTTTGTGCGGGATGACTTCATTCCCTTGCTGGAAAGGCTGTACGAAGAACGGCAATTTTTTTCATTAGCAATTCTGACCAACGGAACGATTCTCACCCCTGCTGTTGTTAATTTGCTGAAAAAGGTGCAGCCGGGCTTTGTGCAGGTGAGCATTGATGGCACTCGAGCAACTCACGACCGCATCCGCGGCAAGGGCAGTTACGACCGGGCCATCGTTGGACTGAAATGTCTGGTGAACGCCGGGATTCCCGCCTATATTTCATTTACGGCCCAACGCGAGAATTATCGCGACTTTCCCGCCGTCGCACGTCTGGGACGGCAGCTTGGCGTGACGAGGGTCTGGGCGGACCGGATGGTCCCCTGCGGACGCGGTGGCGAAACTGCGGAAAACCTCCTGACGCCGGCCGAGACCCGTGGATTTTTCGCACTGATGCGGCGGGGGCAAAAACTCGGTTGGTTGAAAAGTTCTCGGGTAAAGCTGCACCGCTCCCTGCAGTTTACGGTAACCGGCGACCAACCCTATCGGTGCAGCGCCGGCGATACACTTGTCACCATCCCAAATGCCCAGGAGATGGTCAGGCGACCTCTCGAAAAGGCGGTCGCGGCTTTTTTCGCCGAACCTCGCCAGGTAAAGGATATGTTCAGTGACTCCGGCACGGTCAGCGCGGCAAAGGATTATCAGCAGGCGCTTGTCAGTGAGGGATTGCTGGCTGGTCCGAAAGTTTATACCGCCAGGATGCCCTCTGCTCTGGTTGCGCTCTTTA
Source organism: Deltaproteobacteria bacterium (assembly GCA_037129415.1). Classification (GTDB taxonomy): domain Bacteria; phylum Desulfobacterota; class Desulfobacteria; order Desulfobacterales; family Desulfatirhabdiaceae; genus RAAP-1. The sequence continues at coordinate 1,505 of JBAXVB010000456.1, read as the reverse complement.
TGCTCCTCGGGGTCTCCATAACCAAGATCATCAGCGCCGTTTCGCGGGGACATTACAACGTGCTGTTCCTGGCCATACTCACCCTGGTTTTTGCAGTCTGGACAGTCGCCATCTGGAAGAAGAATCGGACCGGCGCCGGTGATCAGGTCTTGCGGGAAGCACAACGTAGATTCTTGTCCCTGAAGGGGCGGGCCAAAAGCGTGCGTCCCGGTGGAACCACCAGCGACGCTTCTTTCCTGGCCGCCGTCTATGGGCTGTCTGTACTTCCAGTTGTGTATTTCCCATACATAAAAACGATCTTCCCCAAGGCAGCTTCTTCTTCCAGCGGAGATACAGGCGGCGGCTGCTGCGGCGGTGGATGCGGATCGAGCGGCTGTGGCGGAGGCGGTTGCGGCGGGGGTTGCGGTGGATGTGGTAGTTGACAGGGAAGGCCGAGGAAATCGCACAAATAAAAAAGCCTTTTGCCGTTTACTGTCGCATCTCGCAAAGTCTTGGCAAGATGTTCGATGATTCTCATGGCAACCCCTGTCTTTGTGCTTCATTTTTTTCAGGCAGTTATGCTCGGCAATGGTCTTTACATATGCATCTATTGCGGTTGCTGGATCGGTTGTTAACCTAATGGTTTTTGAAATCAACCTGCCCTTTGCCTCTTGCCTTTATGAAGAAAACCCATTAAATTACGGCGGTAAAACAGACTCACCCACTTTAATCAATAAACTGAGGAGAAATTTATGTCCATTACCAAAGCTGCACATCAGGAAGACATTTCACGGCCAGTGGCTGTGTTTGAAACAACGCTGGGAGATTTCGAAGCCGAACTCTATGCCAGTGAATGCCCGGAAACCGTCTGGAATTTTATTAATCTGGCTGAAGGCCGGCAGGAAACCGACCGGAAAGGCAATTTTTATGACGGACTGTCGTTTCATCGCGTTATCGAAGGATTCATGATTCAAGGTGGATGCCCACTGGGAACCGGCACCGGAGGCCCTGGCTACCGGTTTAAGGATGAATTTCATCCAACCCTGATTCACAATGGCGAAGGCATTCTTTCAATGGCCAATTCCGGCCCTGGCTCCAATGGCAGCCAGTTTTTCATCACCCTTGCACCTACCCCTCACCTGAACAACCGCCATTCGGTTTTTGGCAAAATCATCAGCGGCATGGATGTTGTACGAAAAATTGGCTCGGTTAAAACCGGCCCCATGGATCGCCCGGTCACACCGGTTATCGTGAACAAGGTCACCATTCGCAGATAATCCGGCACGATTTGTAAAACTGCACAACAGCGCAAGCGGTGTAACCGTTCACTCCCTCTCCCATCGGGAGGGGGCCGGGGGGAGGGGTCTGAACGCTTGCCAATCTACCGGAAGCTTTTAATACTTGAGGACGGCCAAAATGCTGTGGCCGCGCCTGCTTACCAAGGAGTATCATGAAACTGTTAAATCCAAAGTCAGAACGGTTTGAACATCTTGACGAACCTTCACGCCAAATCATGTTAAAAACCA
>JBAXVB010000455.1:0-3519 GCA_037129415.1 Deltaproteobacteria bacterium | reverse complement strand
GAAAGGAAATACTTGCATTGACATTATCCGATCAAACCCTTGCGGTTGCCGTTTTGCCCACGGGAAGACTGGCGCTTGAATTTGAGGCATGTAAAAATGTTGTTTCTTCCGACCGCCGGCAGGTCGAGGCCCGAATCCATGAAATTTATGCTGCTGATCACGCCAAAGCATTTCTGGCAATGGGGTGCATCAGCAAATCATTTCGTCTTTCGCCATCAATAGAGTATTGGCGGTCGATCAGCGCTGCTTTTATCCACGAACTCCTTGTTGATCCAGGTACGGAAGTGCTTCGCGAAAAACAGATCATTGATCTGCCGCATGAAAAAGTCATTGACTGGGTACGCCTTGCGCCGCCGATGGTTGGGGCAGGGTTGATTTGCGCTGACTTTATCGCAGATGTCTGGGCGCTTTTCCATGATGCATTCGTCCGTGAGATTCGTGGACGCACTGAGCCTGTCGAGGAAATTCTGCGATTGCTGGCCCCTGGACAAGTGCTGCTGGAGCATCGGGTTCAGTTTTATCTCGTTGAAAACAGGCAGGAAGAAAAAACACCATTTGCGTTTCTGGCTACATATTCAACGCACAGCAATGCAGAAGGCGGAATGAGACATCTGCCGCTGGAAAATGCGCTGAAGGAGTTTGGTGATGATACCCGCAGACTTGTTGCACTGCTGTCCTCCGTACACAAGGCCGCTGCCGGCAGCAATCTGATCCGGTCCATTCTGGATTCCGGCGAGATTTTTCACCCGCTCCGGTTCACTCCGGCTGAAGCCTGTCAGTTTCTGCGTGAAGCCCCTCAGTATGAACAGGCCGGAATCCTGTGCCGAATTCCAAGATGGTGGAACGCATCGCCCAGAAAGATTTCTGTTGCTTTGGCCATCGGCGACAGTGCTGGTGGAAAACTGGGTGTTAAGGCGCTTTTAAGCTGCGTGCCGCTTCTTCATATTGATGGAGAAAAAATATCTTACGAGGAAGCACAGGCAATTCTGGCGCAGTACGACGGCTTGGCGATGATCAAGGGAAAATGGATGGTTGTTGACCGTCAGTCGCTTCAACAGAACCTGGATATGTTTGAGAAAGCCAGGAAGATGAGCAAAAGCATGATGATACCGTTTCCGGATGCCATCCGGATGCTGCTGGGGCTTCAGTCCGCTAAAATTGACGATAAAACCCAATGGGATGGCGATGTGCTTTGCGGAGACTGGATGAAGGATGTACTCAGTAAACTCCGCACGCCTGCATCGCTTCAGACTGTCGCCGTGCCCAAAGGACTTCGGACTGTTCTGCGGCCATATCAGCAAACCGGACTTAACTGGTTAACGTTTCTGCATGATCTTGGGTTCGGAGCCTGTTTGGCTGACGATATGGGGCTGGGGAAAACCATCCAGATTCTTTCCCTTATTCAGTCCAGAAAAGAAATGGCTAACGGCGATTATGGGCCCTCGCTCCTGATTGTGCCAGCATCGCTAATCGACAACTGGCTGACCGAAATTCGCCAATTTACACCCGGCATTCAAACCCTTGTGATGCATCCCCAATACGCCGATGTTCAGGGACCAGAAATGCTATCCGGCAGCGCCTTTGATCTTGCGATAACCACATATACCATGGCGCGCAAGCTGTTATGGCTAAAGGAGCAGCCCTGGTATTTCCTGATTCTGGATGAAGCGCAGGCCATCAAAAATCCCGGATCATCCCAGAGCAGGTGCGTCAAGGAAATTCCGGCGGCCCACCGGATTGTCATGACCGGTACGCCTGTCGAAAACCGGCTCGGCGACATCTGGTCCTTGTTTGATTTTACCAACAGGGGGCTTCTGGGATCTGCCCAGAGCTTCAAGAAATTCGCCAAGTCGCTCACCGAACAGCCCGAAGGATACGGACGGATGCGCCAGGTGATCCAGCCCTATATTCTGCGGCGGATGAAAACGGATAAATCAATCATTGCGGATCTTCCGGAGAAAATTGAGATGAAAACCTGGGCGATTTTGTCCAAAAGGCAGCTTGTTCTCTATCGGCGATTCGTGAATGATTTGACCGCTGCAGTTCGGGATTCGGAGGGTATGCAACGAAAAGGCATGATTCTATCTTTTTTGATGAAATTCAAACAGGTGTGCAATCATCCCGACCAGGTTGCTGGATCTGGCCGATTCCTGGAAGAAGACAGCGGCAAACTGCAGCGCCTGCGCGAAATATGCGAATCCATCCATGAAAAGCGGGAACGCGCGCTGATCTTTACCCAATTTCGGGAAATGGTGGGGCCGCTTGATGATTTCTTAAAGTCGGTGTTCGGGCATCCCGGCGTTCAGCTTCACGGCGGGACCGCAGTAGGCAAACGAAAAGAGATTGTTGCTGCGTTTCAAAATGAAAACGAATATGTTCCCTATTTTGTTCTGTCTCTTAAAGCAGGAGGCGTTGGATTGAATCTGACTGCAGCCAACCATGTCATACATTTTGATCGCTGGTGGAATCCTGCTGTGGAAAAACAGGCGGAAGATCGTGCGTTTCGGATTGGGCAGAAGCGAAGCGTGGTTGTTCATAAATTCGTCTGCAAGGGAACCGTCGAGGAAAAAATTGATGATATGATCGAGAGCAAAATTGAATTGTCGCAGAGACTGCTTTCATCCGGTGCGGAATCCTGGATCACGGAGATGTCAAACGATCAGATCCGGGAAATGTTTACTTTGACTTTGACAGGAGAAATATAGACGATGAGATATGGCGACTTTCCTCCATACGTGTCTGTGGCTGAACGACGTGCAAACGCACAGCGACAGTCTGAAAAACTGAAAAAGAAGCTCGGCAATCTGGAACCGATTGCTGTTGTTGGCCGAACTCCCGCCAAATCCTGGTGGGGAAAATCCTGGAATCAAAACCTGGAACGCTATGCGGACTATTCCAACCGCCTCCCTCGCGGTCGCTCATATTTAAGCAATGGAATGGTCCTGGATTTGAAGATCGACAAAGAAATGATCAAAGGCATTGTCGCAGGGACAGCCAGCTCACCCTACCAGATAAACATCCGCATTCAGGCGATATCCGATTCGGTCTGGAAACGTCTGGTCGAAAAGGCGCTGGGAAAGGTTGAGACCCTGCAAACGCTGCTTGAAGGCAAATTTCCGGAAGCACTCAAGGATCTGTTTTTTGCAAAGGACGCCGGGCTTTTTCCCGCACCGAATGAAATCAAATTTGACTGCTCATGCCCGGACTGGGCATCCATGTGCAAGCACGTCGCGGCGGTACTGTACGGCGTTGGCGCTCGTCTGGATACTTCCCCAGAGCTGTTCTTTACGCTTCGCGGGGTCAACATGGACAATCTCATTGGACAGGTAGCCAGAAAAGAAACCGAAAAGCTGCTGAGCAAACAGCCCGGAAAATCCAGCAGAATCATACAGTCTTCGGATAACCGTTTGTCCGATATCAGCTCGTTGTTTGGTGTCTCCTTGGCGGCGGACGCACCTGATGCCATATCTGCTGCACCGGAGGCTAAATCGGCTGCACCAGTAATCCCCCAAAATGCAC
>JBAXVB010000454.1:0-3528 GCA_037129415.1 Deltaproteobacteria bacterium | reverse complement strand
GCATGGCCTGTTCATGGATAAGCTCATGAACGTGGTCCTGCACCTGTTCGGCCTGAGCCGTGCGCACCCATTTTCCGATACTCTGGAAAACTTCACTTCCTATCAACACCAGAGCCATGGCAATGCACGCCGGGAGGAGCGGCGCCAATGCCTCCCATCCACCGCCTGCACCAACTATCGCCGCAATGCCATCCACCAGTGAGCGGGTAAGATACACTGCGGCAACCGGCAGCAGTCCCTGGATCAGCAACAATACCAGCCAGACAATTATCAACCCTCCGGCTGCCTGCCGAACCAACTGAAATGCCTGTGGCAGATAGGGAAACTGTTGCCTGAAGCGATCGGTTACATCGGCAAGCTGTTTGATTATATGGGACATTCGGGCGCTTTGCTATTTTTCTTGTAAAATTTTCGCTTGAGCAGTTTTTTGAATATAAAACAATCCAGGATTTGTTTTGGATATGTTTTTCTAAAAGAAAGCAGCTTAGGACATGATGGCTCCAGGACAGGAGTTTTTGGCGCAATTGATTGTGCAACCGGTCGGAGTTTCGGCAAAAGGCAAAGGCATCATCGGCCATTCTGGATATGGCGCTATCGTAATCCCACCCGCTGTGATGGGCAAAAGAAACGGCTATATCCAGGGGATTGCGGATGAAATAAAGCGCGCCGCCCGTAGCCGCCACCGGAATCAACGGCATATTGTCCGCCACATCGGTATAGGCATCGTGGATTTTCATAAAGAGCTGTTCCGTGGCGTTTTCTGCAAGATGGATATAGAGTTCAGGACGTAGCCGGTCAATCTCATCCGCCGTCAAGTCTGAAGCCTCAAAGCCCATGTTGTTATCAAAGACACCTCGGGCGCTGGCGATGGGATCGATTTTTTCCCCGCTCTTCAAAGCGGTGATTTCCATCCTGTCCGTATTGGTGGTTTCAAGGACTGATACGGATTTTAAAGGAATGGGAGTGTCCTGGATGCGGTCGATGGGCAGAAAATATTTTTCTATATCCATGCGAGAGCGGATGCTTTTAAGTTTATCTTTTTCGGTGTTCAATTTTTTCAGGACATCGGCCCACAATTTCAAACGCGGAAACCCCGGAATCACAGCCGGATGCCCATTGATCGTCGATATCGCGCACAAGTCGTCGGCCAGAAATTGGTAACCGCGCTGATGAAACCCGGCAGCCAGAGTGGATTTACCGATGCCGGATGGTCCGGAAAAAACAACGATTTCACCGTTCACCTCAATGGCGCTGGCGTGGAGTACCAAGATGTTTCGCTGGCGGAGCAGCGCACCCATGGCCGACCCCATTAGGAAGGCGAGGATATCGTCGTCACCGGCCCCGGCTTCCGGCATGATGGCGACGCACCGGCCGTCTTGCACATAATAGGTGGCCACACCGTCAACCCGCATCAGAAACTCTCCCGGACTGGCCTGAAAGCGCACTCCTTTGCACTGGGGATTCGTCAGGGCATCGGGCGTTTTGCCGTATTCGATGACAACATCCGGTTCAAGCTCTGACAGCGAATCAGAAATAAGCAGCGCTGGCAGAGGGATCACGGATTTGATTTTTAAGCCAAAGACACGGTAAGTGTTATACATGAGATATTCGGTCAATCCCCTGATAAATGAAATTAATTGACAAAACCGCTTCGAACTCGTCGTGCCGCTTATGGGCGCGCTTTATTTGAAACCGCTTGATGACGCTGTGGTGGAAACCGGCCTGTTTTACGCGCGGTTCATGGACGATTGGTAAGACCATTACCACAGATGGGTTAAAAATTCAAGTTGCCAGAAAACCCGGTAGTGCTGACGCATGAAATAATGGACTGAAATCTATTATTTCAATGTATTAGCTGATTTTGTGTATGAATTACTTGCGATGAAGTTTTTTCTGAACACCTTGCAAACTGTCAGTTTAACTGCCTTTGAAAAGTCGTGCGTCAGCACTGAAAACCCGGCGTAAGCGTTCAGCCCCCTCCCCCCGGTCCCGTCCCGCTTGGAGGAGGAGTGAAAGGTTACCAATTCACCGCATTCATCTGTGGTTCAAAATGTATTTTTGTGGTAAATAGACATGAGACTCTTAATCTTGATGTTCAAGTTTATTATAAATCGAAATAAAATCAAACACATTTTCATGGAAAGAAGACTTCGATGAAAAAACGCATGCTATATGGTGTGGCCAACTATGAAGAGATAATCGCCGAAAACGGTTATTTTGTAGATAAAACCCGGTATATCCCAGAGCTGGAAATGATTCGGAATCCGGTGTTTCTTCGCCCCCGGCGGTTTGGCAAGTCCTTGTGGTGCCGGATTCTGGAATGTTATTACAGCATTCATCAGAAAGACCGGTTCGACGAGCTGTTTGGTGCCACCTGGATCGGGAACAACCCAACGCCGCTGAAAAATGCTTTTATTGTTCTGCATCTGGATTTTTCAACCGTGGATTATACCGGAAATTTGAGGGATATTGAGGTCAGCTTCAATACGACCTGCAACTATAAGATGCAAACCATTGTCAACCTGTATCGGGAGTGGTTTCAGGACCGGATGAAAATCGATATCAAGGCTGAAGCAAACGACAACCTGAAAGCAACGCTGGCCCATGTTTTCCAGAACAATCTACCAAGGCTATATGTCATTATCGACGAATACGACAATTTCGCCAATCAACTCATCACGGGCAGAAAAGATCATCTTTACCATCAGCTTACCGGCGATGACAGCTTTTTGAAAACCTTTTTCAAAACCCTGAAAGAAGGCCGAAAAACCGGCGCCATCGCCAATGTTTTCATCACCGGGGTGCTGCCCGTAACCATGGATGAGCTGGCATCCGCCTTCAATATCGCCAGCTTCATTACGCTGGATAAAACATTTGAACCCATGCTGGGGTTTACGCAATCCGAAGTTGACAGCCTCTTAAGCGATATCTGCAGGGACTATGACATTTCCGCCAACCAGAGGCAATATATCGAATCGATCCTGTTAACCCATTACAATGGCTATCACTTTGCATCATCCAGCAGTGAAGCGGTTTATAACCCGACGCTTTTGGCCTATTTTTTGAACCACTATTGTCGATACAAGGAAGCGCCGGAGTTTTTAACCGATCTGAACCTGAGAACCGATCTGTCCTGGGTTCGGCGCATTACAACGTCGTATCCGGGCAGCACCGAAGAGTTTGTGGACAAGCTGGTTACAAACAATGCAATCAGATACGACCGCAATTATCTGATCACCAAATTTGATATGAAGCAGTTTTTCGACAAAGGCTTTTTTCCCATATCGTTTTATTATCTGGGGATGCTGACTATACAGGATCATTTTTACCTAAAGCTTCCCAATCTGAACATGCGACAGATATTTGTGGAATACTTCAACGAGTTGCACCGGATCGACGTTTCCACCCGGTTTACCGAGATCATGGAGTCGTTTGTGATGCAGCCGGATATTGAAAGCCTGTTTGCCGGATACTGGCGGGAGTATGTGTCCCAGTTGCCGGAGGCCATATTTGCGCAGGTAAACGAAA
>JBAXVB010000453.1:0-3532 GCA_037129415.1 Deltaproteobacteria bacterium | reverse complement strand
GGTTCCCCACCATTCACCAAATTCATTTGAAAATTCGACATCCCACATGGCATCAATATAGCCTGATAGCTATATTTGTCAAGCTGTATGTGGGCAATGGGGAACATTAATTCAAAGAATTTACGTATCATTTTTAAATTTCATCGAACAGTCTAAAATACTAAAATCGAAAGGATTCCCCCCTTTGAAAAAGGGGTGCCAGGGGGGGGCTACACACATAAGAATTTAAGTGATGATCTATCCAAATCCTGGAATGGGCATAAAAAGGCAATGACAAGCGGAGGGCGGTGTCAAAGTATAAATATATTCTTTGATTTAACTTAACGTATATGTTAAGTCTATCTCATGGAATGGGAAATTGTTTATCATAGCGAAAGCATCGAACAACAGGTGTTTGCATTGCCGGACGACCTGAAAGCGCACTATTTAAGGCTAACGGATTTAATGATGCTGTTTGGTCCTCATCTTAAACTACCGCATACAAAAGCAATGGGCAGCGGGCTTTTTGAATTGAGACTCAAGGGCCGGGAAGGAATCGCCCGTGTTTTTTATTGCACGAACGTTGGCAGAAAGATTGTCATGCTGCACAGTTTCATTAAAAAATCAAAGAAAACGCCCAGAAGAGAACTGGATACAGCGATAAAAAAAATGAATGAGGTAAAAAACGATGCTATCGCATAATGAATTAAAGCATAAAATACTTTCAGACTCTGACATAAAAGCAATATATGATGATCTTGAAGGTGAGTATATGCTACTGGAAGAATGCCTTAAAGCCAGAAGCGACGCCATGATGACACAGGAAGACGTCGCGATTCGCATGGGCACCAAGGCACCCGCTGTATCCCGCATCGAATCTGGAGGAGGGAAAAGCAGGCACTCCCCTTCCCTTGCTACGCTTCGGAAATACGCTAACGCCGTAGGGTGTAAACTTGAGATCAGACTGGTTCCAAAAGCAGGACGAGTGCATCAGTGACGACAACTACCTCGACTGATAATAAAGAATCCGCTCCCGTATCTACGCAGCCGCAGGCGCTCATCAGGCTGTATCTCGTAATTCGTCCAGCCATTAATTATTCCTGATTCTACCGGATTTTGTGGTCATGTATTTTCAGATACCTATTTTAAGTATATCTTGCAGCAGCTCCTGCGCTACCCGAATGTCATAAGCCTGTTTCGGGTCAAAATGTTTTTTGGTGTTCATCTGAGAAAACTTATAGACCTATGCGCAGAAAACATACCCGCTCAAATCCCAGTGCTGCAACCACAAAAGACTTCAGATGTAGTCCGGGGTATTTCCTGGCCAGACGATTGCCATAATCCAGAACCTGCTTCTTTGCATCGTTCAGGGTCTGTTTTACCAACGGCAAATCATGGATGTCCTGTTGAGACATGGCCCGCAACTGTTCTCCGGTCATATTCAGCACTTTCAGGGATAGCAATTTGAACTCGATCAGAACGTCAAATATTTTATAATGGCGTTTATCCGGACGGATAATCATGGTCAGATCCGCATAGCGCCGTTCAATCGCCGGTTCCGAATCCATGATATACAGAATATCGTTGTAAAGCAGGGTCAAAAAGCAGGTCTTGATCGTCAGCTCATTGACTTGTGCATAGTCCCGGTTTGAGAACACGGGAAAGTAAACCTCTTCCACAAAGCGGCAGACCGGTTCGATCTCCCCGAACTGATAGACCCGCTTGGCCGCGTCAACCCCCCTGTCCCTTATTACGGGATTCGGCAGCATCATCCGCCGTACCCGCTCCACAAACATTCCCTGCATCACCAGATTGGGCACTTTGAGACACAATTCTCCCTGTTCCGTTTCACCGGACAGGGTCAGCACGCCGAAATAGTACAGAAAGGAAGCGATGAATATCCGGTCTTTGGAGTAATCCGAAAGCATATCCTGCAGACCAAAACGCTTCTGAAGTCTCGAAACGGTAACCTGAGCCCCTTTTTCGTTCAGGTCAAGTATCATATCGGTTCCGCCCGGTAAACCGGCAATGTACTCCAGTTTGGAGTCGTCCGAGGCCAGGTTGGCATCCAACATCTCTTCCGGATACGCACATCGCTTTTGAAACTGCTTGAAAAAATACAAACAAAGCGTCGGATTGTAGAGGAAATCGGTACTACGGGGAATGAAATTATAACCATTGTAGTAGCTGCGCATCACACCGAGGGCTTCATCGGCCTTATTGTTTTCCATCCCGCACAATTCAGCGATTTCATGCAGGGTTTCAGCGACTTCCTCCTCCCTGAACCCGCATAAATCCGCGAATTCCGGTTCAAGGAATATGTCTTCGGCGATGTTGTAACCGCTGGTAATATCGCTCATGACCACCGGCGACACCCCGGTGATGAAGACCCGATCGAAGCCCGCTCCGGAAGTGGATGCTTTGACCACCTTGAATAGCGTGCGCAGCAACCCTTCATCGTGGACCAGGGCTTCGTATCGGCCCCGGGAATCCGCAACCGGCAGCATCATGATCGTATTGGCGAAATTGTCGTATTCGTCGATCAGCAGAAAAATCGGATGACCGTAAGTTTTGGTCGATGAAACCAGGGATTGGATGGAAACCAAAGCATTGGCGCGGTCAATGATATCTTCGGGCAAATCGAATCCAGCGAAACGATACCTTCTAACAAAATCCTCGATGCAAACATTGATATGACCATACAGGGATCGTTTGATGTCATCGGGTGATCCGGTCGGATCAATACAGGAAAAATCCCAGCGCAGAATGAAATAGGAGTTTCGAAGCGCTGTGGGATCGGCGCCGATGGCCAGCTTGCCGAAAATGCTTTCGAAAGCATCCCGGCGGGCGATATCGTAATAATTTTCCAGCATGGACAGCACCAGGCTTTTGCCAAATCTCCGAGGTCGGATAAACAGGGATGATTTGGTACGCTCCAACACCGGAATGGCATGGGTACGATCCCGATAATAATAGCCGCAGGTATTGATTTCTCTGAAATCGGATATGCCGTACGGGAATTTAATCATTGGAAAAGCTCCTTTGCCTACCACAATTGCTCTGAAATGAGATTGAGCAGCGTGCGATTTTTATCTGATAGCACACGGGCAAGGCTCTCAATTGATGCAAACCAAAGTTTTGGCTCATCATTCCCAAACTTCAATTCACCGCACGCTTTGTCATTGGCTGAATGTTATCATCAGATCATAACTACTGCAACCGAATTTTTCCCGTGTGCGCCAGCATTGTCAGGTTAGGTTTTTGTGTGCGGGTCTTTTATCCGTTTGCAGTTTTTTTTGAAATTGACACACTGACGGTTTGACAGTTTGACATAGTACAGATCAAATTCATTTTGTTTGCCGGGAATATTTTTATTGCTCATGGAGGTTGATTATGCTTATTGTCCACGGACAGAGGAGGCAATATCCTTTTATCCTCAGAACTTCGTAATGAGCTTCAATCAAAAACAGGATGTTATTTAGATAGGAGATACTTGAAGATTTGGACTTTGAACAAATTATGGTATATGTGGCCAACATGATAACATATAAGC
>JBAXVB010000452.1:0-3538 GCA_037129415.1 Deltaproteobacteria bacterium | reverse complement strand
TTCTGTGGCGGTGTTTCATTCCAGTGATGTCATGCCAACCAGCGCCGATGGAAGGCATGCTTATGTTCAGCACTCCGATATGTTTTACCTCTGTGGCATCGACCAGGAGGAAACGATCCTGGTGATATGTCCGGATGCCCAGGAAGAAAAACACCGGGAAATTCTGTTTATCCGCGAGACCAGCGAACACATCGCAGTCTGGGAAGGGTCCAAATATACCAAGGAGCAGGCAACCACCATATCCGGCATTCAAACCATTTACTGGACTCGGGAATTTGAAGCTGTGTTCCGGATACTGGCTATCGAATCCGAAACAATCTATTTGAATACCAATGAACACTTGCGGGCGGAAGTTGTTGTGGAAACGGGAGATCAGCGGTTTTTGAAAGTATGCAAAGCCAATTGTCCTCTTCATCAATACGCACGGCTGGCACCCATCATGCATTTACTTCGGGCTGTGAAATCGCAGATTGAGACAGACCTGATTCAAAAAGCCTGCAATATTACCGAAAAAGCATTTCGCCGGATATTGTCATTTATTCGGCCTGGAGTCTGGGAATTTGAGATTGAAGCTGAAATTATTCATGAATTTATGATGAACCGGTCCCGTGGGCCAGCCTATCCGTCCATCATCGCCTCGGGGGCGAACGCCTGCATTCTTCACTATGAATATAATGACCGGCAGTGCCAGGACGGGGAGCTGGTGCTGATGGACTTTGGTGCTGAATACGCCGGCTATGCATCCGATCTGACGCGGACTGTTCCGGTCGGCGGCAGGTTTAGCCCGCGACAAAAGGAGCTCTATAATGCGGTCCTGCGGGTGCAAAGAGGCGCCATAGCCCTGCTGATTCCTGGCGCCACGCTGGCTGAGTATCACAAGGCAGTGGGGCTTCTGATGGAAAAGGAACTGGTCGATCTGGGGCTTCTGACGTTAACCGACATTCACAACCAGCCTGTAAACACGCCAGCCTACAAGAAGTTTTTTATGCACGGTACGTCTCATCATCTTGGCCTGAATGTCCACGATTATGGAAACCGGTACCGTATCTTCGAGCCTGGAATGGTGTTTACCGTTGAGCCTGGAATCTATATCCGGGAAGAAGGTCTCGGCGTACGGATTGAAAATGATATCGTGATTACTGCAGATGGGCCAGTTGATCTGATGAAAGACATTCCTGTGGAAGCAGAAGAAATCGAAATGCTCATGGTTTCAGATAAACAATAAGAGCCGACATCAACAGTTTACATAGCCTTGGAATTCAGACTCAAACTGTTCAAGTGATCGGGTTAACACTGCTTTTTTAAGTAGTTCTTTCAAAATATTTTGATCTTCGATGGTAGAAATTGCTTTCAAGATATTTTCAGGAATTTGAGAAACCCTTGTGGAAATCACTTCGAGAAACCATGTGTCAGAACCATGAGGGGTTCCCCGTCTATGGACTCTGACCAGTTTATCTGCAAGCCGGCACACCATCTCCGAATCTCTGACAAGCTGCTGAAACTCCTTGTCCATAAAGGTGTTCCGTTTTTTAGGGAACTTTTTGGAAAACCCGGGAAGCCTGATTCTGCAAAATCTGGAAGAATCAGCAAAGCTATGAAATCATCTTTTTTGCTTTGGCTGTCTGAAAAAACGGGATGGACTTTCAGTGAGCTTACAGAGCGCTCAGGTCCGGAAATGGAGCGCCTTTTTGCAGAAATTGAAGCTGATCTGGGAGCGGTTTCAGAAGCCGATCTGAACCCACGGTACATTCAGTCGTTCCTTGTTTGACCGTAAAGCCGGTTTTTCTTCTGGCTGCTCCGCGTCTGGCAGACTTTGGGTAAGACACTGTGGTTATATTTCTATCCCACGAAGTCGAGATAGTTATCCGGCGTAACCAGCTCAAATGTCGCTCCCGGATATGATTCCTGCCATTTTTTGGGTGGCTTGACCCGCTGTTTTGATGACCATTTGCACTCGAAACCGAACAATCCGCCTTCGCGCTCTTCCACATAATCAATCTCTTTGCCGTCGTAGGTGCGCCAGAAGTGAAATGTTCCGTATATCCCTGTGTAGGATCGTTTTTTCAAACGCTCGGCAACCACGAAGTTCTCCCACAAGGCACCGACATCATTACGGGAATCAAGCAGGTTGTAATTACCGATGACGGCGTTGCGTACACCGTTGTCCAGGAAATAATATTTTGCCTTACTGGTCACCTCGCTTCGCAGATTGCGGCTGAAGCCCCCCACTCGGACAATGACGAAGGCTTTTTCCAGTATATCCAAATAGCGACCAACCGTTTTTACATCGAGTTTGACCTGGGTGGCAAGCTCATTCAGCGATACTTCGCTCCCCACCTGAAAAGCGATCAGCTTCAAGAGGTCAAGCAATGTACGTGATGAGCGGATACGCTCCAGCGCCAGCACGTCTTTCAGCAGATAGGAACCGGCAAGTTCCTCCAGCAGTTCAATCTTTTCCTTTCTTCCTTCGGTCACGACAATTTCCGGATATGAACCGTAGATTAGAAACTCCTCCAAATGTTGGCGCAGATCGTAACTGCTGAACGTCTGCTTCAACTCCATCTGGCCGATCGGAAAAAGGGTAATGGTTCGTTTACGCCCGGTAAGCGGTTCTCCGACTGCTCCCGCCAAATCGAAAGATGAAGAACCAGTGGCGATGATCCGCAGATTGGGGACATGATCGACCAGTATCTTCAGCCCCATGCCGATGCCGGCAATTTCCTGGGCTTCGTCTATGGCCACCAGATCGAAACCTTCAGCAAACGAAACAATCTGCTTCAGATCGCCCGAGCCGAGCAGATGGCGGATTCGAACATTATCCCCTGTTTCCAGCCGGAAGCGCAGCCCACAGGAGGCAAGATACGATTTGAGAAGAGTCGTTTTCCCGGCTCTGCGTGGTCCGTATATGATTAACGCTTTGCCCGGAACGGTAGAAGACTCAAGTTTTACAGCCCGATTAATGAATATTGTCATGTAAATTCCATAAATTTGTATGAATTTATGGAATCATACCCCTAATACTTTGCTTTCTCAACCCTTAATTTCCGAGGCGCGTTGCTCCTCCGAGTATTCTTATGCTCACAGCCTGCCGCCTAATCTCATGAAAACAGCCCATCAGGCTGTGATGCTGTAACACAAGAACCAGTGTCAACAGTTTGCATAGCCTTGGAATTCAGACTCAAACTGTTCAAGTGATCGGGTTAACACTGCTTTTTTAAGTAGTTCTTTCAAAATATTTTGATCTTCGATGGTAGAAATTGCTTTCAAGATATTTTCAGGAATTTGAGAAAATCTTGTGGAAATTACTTCGGCAACCATTTCCCTGGCGTTTGCCAGCATGCCTTTTTCTATGCCCAGTTCTTCTATACTGCTGATAAATCTCATTTTTCTTTCCTCCTCATAAGCAAATACCTGTTGTGAGAAACTTTTTTTCAGTTCATTGGGAAGGGTCATGATCCAGTCGATGAAAAGAAAAAGATGTATCACTCGATGTTCAAGTTTTTTATTCAAGCCGCTGCTGGCATCATTTCTCCTATTG
>JBAXVB010000451.1:0-3538 GCA_037129415.1 Deltaproteobacteria bacterium | reverse complement strand
TGCGCGCCTCCCTGAAGCACGAAGGCTACGACCAGATTCCCCAGTTGGAATGCCCGGCTGCGGCAAAGAAGAAAAAACTTCTGGAGTAATGGGTTTTATAACTGTTTGACAGCCCCATTCTCTGGGTTAGAGAACGTTCTTTACGTGAGGTCTGAAATTATGAAAACTGCAACCTTTGATGAAGCATTGGATATCATAGAATCTTTACCAGAAGATCAAAAAGAATCCATCATCGAAATTGTCAAACATCGGTTAATAGAGGATCGGAGAGACCTGCTTGTCCAAAATATCAAGGAAGCGCGGGAGGAATATTCCCGGGGTGAAGCCAGGCGGGGCACAGTGGATGACCTTATTCGTGAGATTGCCCGATGAGAGTCCTCATTTGGAGTAATGCATTTACAATATCTTTCAAAAAATGGATACGAAAACGGCCGGACCAGGTTAATGATATTGCCGAAGCTTTAACGCTTTTGGTCGAAGATCCATTTGTGCTTCAACTTGAGACTCACAAACTTAAGGGAAAACTTTCAGGGTCATGGGGATGCAGCGCAGGATATGATCTGCGTGTCGTGTTTGATTTTGTGAAAGCTGAAAAAAGTGACGAAAAAGATATTTTTCTGTTAGCTATCGGGACCCACGATGAGGTTTATTAAACGAGAACATACTTGGGCGGTGATTTTCATATGAGAAAAACTCCAATCAAAAAACGATATGCGCCATGGCTATTTCTAATGATACTCGCCCCAGTTGTTCTCTTTCCATCACATGCCTGCGCCTACATCGACCCGAATACGGGCGGGTATGTTTTTCAGGTACTCTTTCCTGTACTCTCCGCAATTGCCGGATTGTTTCTGTTCTGCAGGAACTTCATTAACAGCTTTTTGTGCGGCTTTTCAGTATATTTCGCAAAAAACAGTCTTGGTGAGCTGCCGGGAAACACATGGACCCGCTTGACCAACTGGAAAACAAAAGCATATATTTGATCCGGGAGGCTTACGCCCGTTTTCATGGCTCGCTTGCCCTGCTCTGGTCCATGGGCAAGGATTCAACGGCATTGCTCTGGCTGGTTCGCAAGGCGTTTCTGGGCCGCATTCCATTTCCGATTCTGCATATTGATACCGGGTACAAGTTCCCCGAGATGTATGCGTTCCGTGACCGGCTGGCGAATGAATGGGGTTTTGAGCTTATCATCGGCAAGAATGAGACAAAACTCGGGCAAGGTATGGGCCCTGGCAGCGGACTCAAGCTTGAATGCTGCAGCGAGCTTAAAACCAATGTACTCAGGGATATGATAACAAGCCATGGTTTTTCGGCGGTTATTCTCGGTATCCGCCGGGACGAGCACGGCATCCGGGCCAAGGAGCGCCATGTTCACCTTCTGAGCATCGTGGGAATCAAAGCCCGTTGGCGGGGGTATCGTTCCCTAAATAAAATCAGTTCGGTGGAAAGGAGGATAACATGAGAATGCGACTTACTGAAGAACTTTGGCGGGAAGGAAACATGTATGTTGCCTATTGTCCTGAACTGGATGTTCCATCTTGCGGTGAGACTGTAGAACAAGCCAAAAATAATCTGAAAGAGGTTATCCTGATCCATCTTATGGAAACGGCGAAAATGGGAACTCTGGATAAACTGCTTCAGGATGCTGGGTTTGATCAGGCGCAAGAGATACTATGTGTGAAAAAAGAACTTGTTGGATTTACCCCTATTGAAGTGGTTGTATGATTGGCGCCATCAAACTGACCGACTATCAGACCCAGGCGAAGATTTTTGAATCCGCGGGCTGCAAATATGTCCGAACACATGGGGATCACATGATCTATCATTACCCCGGTGCTCTGCGACCGGTTGTGATACCCATGTACCGTGAAGTGCCTGTGTTCATAATCAGAAACAATATGAAAACTATTGGCATGTCAATAGAAGAATATCGCAAGATTTTTGAAGAAATATGAACATGATTTTGGAAGTGAAGTGGATGAGTATCAGAGCAAATAGAGCAAAGAGGTATGAACAAAATAATCTTCATCGGAATTGACGGTATGGACCCAAAGCTGACGGAGTCCATGATGGATGCAGGCAAGCTCCCCAATTTTGCCCGCCTGTTACCGGCGTCTGGAGACGGTCAACCCTCCTCAAAGCCCTGTTGTCTGGGCATCAATCGCCACGGCTGCAATCCCGGCGAGCATGGCATGCGAGGTTCATCTGAATTCATGGTTGGTGGAGCAGGGTTTTATGGTATTAAAGAATGGCATCCATTCGGACGGCTTGTTTGAGGGGGTTGACTGGGGAAGCACCAGTGCGTATGCGGTGGGGCTTACCATTCTGTATATGAAACTGGTGGCCTGGAAATAAAGGATACACTCAGAAAGTGTCAACAAGAAAATGAAAGATGCCGATATAGTTTTATGCGAGATCAGAGGATTCTGCGGCTGATATGAACAATCCGATGAGCATGCCCCCAGATCAATGGATAACCTTCAGTGTGGCGCCGATCTCACGGATCGCGGTCGAACTTTCATTTCTGCTATTTGATAAATTCGGCTTTGCGCAATCTTCCTGTGAAAAGATCATCGCCAGGTATTTCACAGCATTTCGTGACGATATCAGCGTACTGATTGAACTCCCTTATGTGGACAAAGTTTTTAGAAACAGCTACTACCATTATTTTTCGTCAAAGCATTGCCGTTTTGAACGTGATTCCATCAGGCTTTCTTTTTTTGAAGGCGAGCTAAGCGAGCAATATCTCAGTGACTCTGCCCGTTATTCATGCCTTGCCGCTTCATTCCTTGGTGTCGTCATTATCCGACCGACCTTCCCGCAATTGTTCGGCAGAACAACACTGTCTCCGAAAGTGTTCAAATTGCATGATTTTGTGGCCTGCCTGTCAACGAATTCCTGCTCTATCAATGGGTTCAAGCTTGGTGTAGCCGCATTTCCCCATGCATCCCAGGACGGCGAGCATTTAACGTGCGCGGAGACATCGAGTTTCTGTCGAAGAAAGCACAGAAATTTTTGATGCCATTGATGGAAGAATGCGTAAAGTAAGGGCCGAAGTCAGGCGGCTTGAGTTCGCATCGCGAGTGGCGGCGGAAAAAATCGTCCTTACTTCCTAACGGAGATGTGATCGCCTCCTGTTACCGGCGAATGGACAGAATTGAGGGGCTCCAGCCGTGGATGTGTTTACGGATAATTTGAAAAAATGGAGTGGTGACCAGACTAAAGATTTGACCCTTTACACACTGACCCTTCGTACGCCCCATTTTATTCTTGACGGCAGTGCGTTTTTACATTATGTGTTTCACCCATGAACAAGTATTTTGATGAAGATGATATTCGTATCCGGCTACTGAAGCATATCAGCGCCTCAACCAGCCACCTTACCCAGCGGGATTTTGCCGCTCATTTGGGGCTTAGTCTGGGAAAGGCGCATTACTGCCTGACCGAGCTGATAAAGAAAGGCTATGTCAAGGCCACCAGATTCAAGAATTCCCGCAAAAAGGCGGCATACTCGTATGTGCTGACTCCGCAAGGAATT
>JBAXVB010000450.1:0-3540 GCA_037129415.1 Deltaproteobacteria bacterium | reverse complement strand
AACATGTCAATCAATATATCAATACCCGTCCCGTATTTCCTAATTGACATGCAAGTTGATTATTTATATACTCCCAGAGTATAATTTTATAATTCAGAACTTGTGATTCAGAATCAGGGGGAAGGGGTCTGTCATGACATCAAGAAAAAAAGATAAAGCAAAAGTGCAGCACGGTATTGATGGAATTGAGGAGCAGGAGATCGCCGAAGAACCTGCCGAGGTTCAGGAAATGTCCGAAGAATCCATTGTTGGTTTTCCCATCGTTGGTATCGGCGCCTCTGCCGGGGGACTGGCGGCTTTTGAAGCTTTTTTTTCCGGTATGCCTGCTGACACCGATCCAGGCATGGCTTTTGTCCTGGTGCAGCACCTGGCTCCGGACCACAAGAGCATCCTCACCGATCTTATCCGGCGCTACACCCGCATGCAGGTTTTCGAGGTCGAAGACGGAATGGCGGTGCAACCCAACTGCGCATACATCATTCCGCCCAACCGCGACATGGCGTTTTTAAACGGCGTACTCCAATTAATGGAGCCATCCGCTCCCCGCGGTCAGCGTCTTCCGATCGACTTCTTCTTTCGCTCCCTTGCCCATGACCAGCGTGAGCGCGCCATCTGCATTGTGCTTTCGGGTACCGGCAGCGATGGTACTCTGGGTGTGCGGACCATCAAGGGCGAGGGCGGTATGGCCATGGCCCAGAACCCCGAATCCACCGAGTACGACGGCATGCCGCGCAGCGCCATTGCAACCGGCCTGGTTGACTACGAGCTGCCTCCGGCGGAGATGCCCGCCCAGCTTATGGCTTATGTGGCTCATGCCTTCAGCAACTCCCCCCGGACCACATTCATGCCGGCGCCCAAGGCTGAGAACGCGCTCAGGAAGATATTCATCTTGCTGCGATCTCAGACTGGCCACGACTTTTCCCAGTACAAGCCAAGCACTATTCATCGCCGCATCGAACGGCGCATGGCAGTCCACCAGATCGATACGATGGAAGCGTACGCCAAATATCTTCAACAGACGCCGCCGGAGGTGGATGCGTTGTTTCGCGACCTGTTGATTGGCGTTACCAAATTCTTCCGTGATACGGAGGCTTTCAAGCTGATCGAGGATCAGGTTATCCCCAAGCTCTTTGTCAGCAAGCCGGCGGGTGCTGCGATTCGCGTATGGGTGCCGGGATGCTCCACCGGCGAGGAGGCTTATTCCATCGCCATTCTTCTGCAGGAGCGCCTGGAGGCGCAGAAGCAAAGCTACAAGGTGCAGGTATTCGCCACAGATATCGACAGCCTGGCGATTGCCACTGCCCGAGCCGGCCTCTATCCGGCCAGCATCGCTACAGATATCTTGCCTGAACGACTGGCGCGATTTTTTGCAGCCGATCCCAACGGCAGCACATACCGCATCCATAAAGGCATTCGCGACATGCTGGTATTCTCGGAGCAGAATGTCATCAAAGATCCGCCCTTTTCCAAACTTGAGATGATCAGTTGTCGTAACTTGCTGATTTATATGGATGGAAGCTTGCAGAAGAAGCTTATTCCCCTCTTCCATTATGCGCTGAATCCTGGTGGCTTTCTCTTCCTGGGCACCTCTGAAACCGTAGGGGATTTCGCCAACCTGTTTTCAGTTCAGGATCGTAAGTTGAAACTGTATCAGCGTAAAGAGGATTTTGGAGATCGCATGCCTATGGGCCGGTTTCTTCCGCCCATGACACAGATGGATGTGGTGCTTCCGCAGACCGCTGGAAAGACAGGGTTCCCCGTGAAACTGCGATTGCGCGAGCTGACCGAACAGACGCTTTTGAATCAGATTGCTTCGGCTGGCATGCTTGTCAACATCAAGGGTGATATCCTCTATGTACACGGACGTACCGGCATGTACCTGGAGCCGGCCCCTGGCGAGACCGGAGTCAACAACATTCTGAAGATGGCCCGCGAAGGGTTACGTCGCGCCCTGACCATGGCCCTGCACAAAGCAGTGCGAGCAAGAGAGACTGTACGCTGTCCTGGCCTTCGAGTTAAAACCAACGGCGATTTGACTACGGTCAACCTGACCATTCGCCCGGTGGTAACAGATGTGCCTGTAGTGGTACAGGCAGGCCGTCCCGCCAAAATGCCAGAGTCGCCCCTGTACCTGGTTATCCTGGAACAGGCGCAGATATGCGCTGATGCTCAGTCTTCCCCCGTTTTACAATCCATTGAAGGAGCGGATAGCTCCGAGTCGGAAACCGATGTGCGCATTGTAGTACTCAATCAGGAATTGCGGGCCAAGGAGGAGTATCTTCAGACCGCCAACGAAGAGCTGGAGACATCCAACGAAGAGCTTAAATCCTCCAATGAGGAGATGCAGTCGGTAAACGAGGAATTGCAGTCCACTAACGAAGAGCTGGAGACATCCAAGGAAGAACTGCAATCGGTAAACGAGGAACTGGCTACGGTCAACGCCGAGTTGCAGTCCAAGGTGGCTGATTTGTCGCGGGCCAACAACGACATGAACAATCTTCTTGCAGGCACGGGCATAGCCACAGTATTTGTGGATCACGGGCTGCGCATCCTGCGCTTCACCCCCGCCGCCACCCAGATTATCAATTTGATCCTAAGCGACGTAGGAAGGCCCGTGGGCCACATTGTCTCCAACCTGATCGGCTACGACCGCATGGTGCCCGACGCTCAGTCCGTTCTGAACACCCTGGTTCCCAAAGATGTGGAAGTGCAGACAGCGGAGCATTCATGGTACACAATGCGCATCCGGCCCTATCGCACACTGGAGAACGTGATTGAGGGTGCGGTGATCACCTTTTTCGACATCACGGAGATGAAGCGGATTGAGGAGTCTCTGCGTGAAACCGATAAAATGTTCAAATGCTTGTTTGAAAATGTCTTCAACGCTGTATCCATCCATGAAATCATCTTGGATGCACAAGGAAAACCCGTTGACTATGTCTTTCTCCAGGCCAATCCGGCCTTTGAAAAGTACACTGGTCTGATAGCTGCGGATATCATAGGCAGACGGGCAATGCAGGTTTATCCAGGTATAGAAAAAACTGATCTTATCGAGATTTATGGAAATGTGGTTCTCACCGGCGTACCTGCGTCTTTCGAGACATTTTTTGAACCGGCGCAGCGCCATTACAGCATCAATTGTTTCAAGATCGGCAACAGTCGGTTCGCCGTTACATTGGGGGACGTCCATGTTGATATCGCTGTTCCCAAGGAGGTCCTATGATGGATGAACGGCAAATCGCCCCTTCCTGGGATCGCCGCACCCCAGTGCGGCATTCTAAGTCATAATTCTCACTCCAAGGAAATTGTTCATGGAACAAAAAACAGTTTTGATTGTTGAAGACGATGCGATTCTTGCCGTCCAACTGCGGAATATGCTGGTTGACATGGGCTACAATGTTTTGGAACCGGTGGCCTCGGGGGAGGCGGCGATCGCCGCCATGGCAGCCGAGCGGTCAGAGCCGGGCTTACCCGATCTGATATTGCCTGATCTAATATTAATGGACATCCAACTGTCCGGGCCGATGGACGGTATCACTG
>JBAXVB010000045.1:0-19899 GCA_037129415.1 Deltaproteobacteria bacterium | reverse complement strand
TGCATACAAAAATAAACAGCTCCAGAATGACGACCGATGCCGTGATTAAACGTAAAACCTTATCCCGGTTTGTTAAATCAATTTTTTCATTCATACGTGAATTGGTTTGAATTAATCGGTAATTTTAGGGGGGAAGTCTCATCCACATTTCTGAATATCCAGATAAGCTGGCGGGGACTTGGCTGCAGACTAATAAACAAAGGAGGGTGTCCTGTGCATTCGCCCTCCCGTTCACTGAAGGAGAGCGAACATCACCAGAGACAGGGGGCTGGAAGCCCCCTCCACATACAAACTGCTAAGGCATCATTTGTCTTGTAGCTTCTTCCATCCAGCAGAAAACGGATTGGGGAATGATGCCAAGAACAAGGAGTGATGCAGCCAGAACCCCACCCCAAACAGCGCTGTAGCATCTCGGAGCTTTCTCTGGCAGCAGTGCATCGCTTTCCTGGGTGTAGGCATGGCGGACAATGTTTAAATAATAATAAATGGAGATGGCGGTGTTGAGCGCGGCAATAATGATCAGCCAGTTATACCCGCGATTCCATGCAGCAGTCAGAAGAAAGAGCTTTCCCATGAATCCGGCAGTGGGGGGCAAGCCGACCAAGGCGAATGCGCCGACAGCCAGAACAAATGCAAGATAAGGCGCCCGCTTGTAAAGACCATTTAAGTCATCCAGCATCAGGTTCTTGCCGTCCGTTGCCAGACTGCAGATCACCCAGAAACAGGTCAAATTCATCAGCAGATAAATCAAGCTGTAGAAACCGGCGGCTGAAAGTCCAGTTGCGCTGGCGGCCACAAGCCCCACCAGCACATACCCAGCATGAGCAACGCTGGAATACCCCAGAATCCGCTTGACATCAGTCTGAATCAGAGCAGCCAAATTTCCGAATGTCATGGAAGCTGCCGACAGTACAGCCATGATGGTGATAATTTCAATTTCCGGCTTAAGCAAGGCAACCAGCCGAATCAGGATAACCACTGCCCCAAGTTTGGGAAGGGTGGCTGCAAAAGCTGCCGTTTCGTTGCTGGTACCATCATAGACATCCGGACACCAGAAATGAAACGGAAACAAGGCCAGTTTAAAAAAGAAACCCACCATAAACAGGGTGATTCCCGTAACCGCCAAGGGAGAATCCGCCCAAGCCCAAGACTTGGCGGCCAGCAGGTGCAAATAGGTTGTGTGCTGAGACGCCAGTATATAGGATAGGCCAAAAAGAGCTATGGCCGTAGCCGCAGCGCCAAAGAGAATATACTTGATACCAGCTTCGGCAGCACGCGGGTCGTTACCACGAATGGGAATGATGGAGTAAAGACTGTATGAGGCAATCTCCAGCGAAATGTAAATAGTGATCAGTTCAACGGAGCTGGCCATCAGCATGAGTCCAAGAGAACTCAGGGCAAAAAACAGGAAATAATCCGCCCGCTGATCGTCTTTAACCGTTGGAGCTGACATAGCATTTAGAGACGCAATTGCAAAACCAAGAGCAATGGCCATCTTGAAAAACTGCGACAACCCGTCCACCTGGTAAGCGTCCCAAAACAGGAGACCGGATCGTTTCATGCTGAAAGCGGCCACAGCAATGCCGACAGCAGAAGCCCATGGCAACCAGCAGATGCAAAAAAAACCCTTATTCTCAGTCCCCGGTTTTTTCAGGGTCTGAACGAATAACCCCAGAATAATCAGGATCTGAACCAGTTCTGGTAAAAGAAGCGTAAAATCAACCTTCACAAGGTTCTCCTTCCTCAGCGCGATGAAGAGAACAGACCGGCAACAATGCCTTTCTGTGTGTTTGGCAAAACAGCAGTTTCAACGATGGCCGGTTTGGGTTTGGGCGTAATACGATCAAGCACCCGGTTGAGCGATGGATCTAAGACCCTTAAGGTAAGTCCCGGCGCAAGTCCGATATAAAAAACCAGAATCGCCAAGGGAACCAGATAGCTCCATTCCCTCAGATTCAAATCCTTCCATGCTTTAGCACATGTGGGCTCTCCCCATGCCAGTTTCTGGCCAAGTCTGAGCATATAGGCGGCTCCAAGCATGACGCCGGGAATAATGGCCGCTCCGACCCAGGGATTTGCCTTGAATACACCGATCAGAACCAGCAGCTCTCCCACAAAACTATTGGTCCCCGGAAATCCCAAAGAAGAAAGAGCGAACAGCCCAAAGAAAAACATATAGGCAGGCAGATATTTACCCAGCCCCATGTTATTGGCGATTTCCCGACTGTGGCTACGCTCATAAATGGCTCCGACCAACATAAATAAGGCCCCTGTGGTGATACCATGATTCAGCATGACCATGAGCGCGCCCTGAAATCCTCTCAGGCTAAATATAAAAATCCCCAAAGTCACAAACCCCATGTGAGCAACCGAGGAATAGGCGATCAGCTTTTTCATGTCCTTCTGACCCAAGGCCACAAAACCGCCGTAGAGAATGGACGCGACGGAGATTGCAATCATCATGGGCGCAAAATAGACGCTTGCATCCGGTGTCAGGGGAAGGCAGAACCGCAAAAAACCGTAAGCTCCCATCTTTAGCAGAATAGAGGCCAGCA
Source organism: Deltaproteobacteria bacterium (assembly GCA_037129415.1). Lineage (GTDB taxonomy): Bacteria > Desulfobacterota > Desulfobacteria > Desulfobacterales > Desulfatirhabdiaceae > RAAP-1. The sequence continues at coordinate 17,344 of JBAXVB010000045.1, read as the reverse complement.
AAACACTGCCGGCGGTGGGCGCCTCCACATGAGCAGCCGGAAGCCAAGTGTGAAAGGGAAACATCGGCACCTTGATGGCAAAAGCCAGAGCCATTGCAAGAAATACCCAGAACTGGAACCTGAAAGGAAATGTCTGTTCCGTTAGATCAGGTATGGAGAACGTGCCACCAACCTTATAAAGGGCGATGATGGCAACCAAAAGCAGGGTGCTTCCTGCCAGGGTATAAAGAAAGAACTTGACTGAAGCATAGCGACGTTCCGGCCCGCCCCACACGGCAATAAGCAGAAACATCGGCACCAGCATAGCCTCCCAGAAAATGTAGAAGAGCACCAGATCAAGTGCCAGAAACACGCCGATACAGGCTGATGTCATCAGCAGCAAACTGAAGTGAAATTCCTTGACCCGTTTGGAAATATATGTCCAGGAACACAGAACGCATAACGGAAGAAGCAGGATGGTTAAAAGCACCATCAGCAGGCTAATGCCGTCCATTCCCATGTAATAGGTCAATCCCCACTGGGGCATCCACGCTACTTTTTCAACAAACTGATATCCGGGAGTCGTCAGGCTGAATTGAAACAGGGGGAGCGCAAGTAATACCTCCGCGATGCCAACAAGCAAAGAGAAAACACGAACCGATTTTTCATTCCTGATAAAAGGCAGAACAAAACATGCGGCTAATGGAAAATATGTCAAAATGGATAGAATTGGCACTGTGGTCTGACTCATTCGTTCTCCGTTCGACGAATACTGACGGTCTTATCAATAATTATAAAAGGCTTTTGCATGCGTTATATAAACCATATCAATGCAAACACGGTCAACCCAACTACAAGGGCTGCCGACAAATAGTCCTGCAAACGTCCAGTCTGGGTCAGGGCTGCTACCCGACCTATTTTCTGTACAGTATAGGCAGATCCATCCACAACACCATCAATGGCAGCCTTGTCAAACCAGGCTGAACCGGATGCAATCTTCAACATGCCCTTCAGACCGCCGGAGCGATAGGACTCACTCCACCATAGGTCAATAACCTCAATCGGACGCCTGGCAATAGCCAGAACTACACGACCCACCATACGATAAAAATAGTCGAAGTCCAGGTTGAGTTTGGCTTCAGGCTTGAGTTTGTTCCGCATTATGTAAAACCCAAGGCCTGTAAAACCCAGAAGGATAGAAGACTGAAGCACATGCCACGGCGTGTAAGGAACATATTCGACGACGTTGGGAAGAAGCCTGTAAAGAAAGTTGGGATAGATGCCGATGAAAAAGCACAAGAACCCGCCGATTCCCATCGCAATGTACATGTTCAGGGGAATTGGGGTCAGTTCCATCCCAGGATCTTTCTTGGCAAAAAAGGCAAAATACGGCAGCTTGATACCGACCGAAAGAAAGGTACCGACCGCTGCAATTTCCATCCCGATAGCCAGCCATGGATGATGGGCTTCGGCGGCGCCGGCGATTGTAATGGTTTTACTGATGAATCCGGAAAAGAGCGGAACCCCGGAAATGCTGACTGCTGCGACCATGTACCAGAAAAAAACCATCGGCAACCGCTGGAAAAGCCCACCGAGTTCCGTCAGCTTCGAAGTTCCGGCTGCATACAACAGGGTGCCGGCGCTCATAAATAGAAGCCCCTTATACAGAATGTGGGCATAGGCATGAGCGCAAGTTCCATTAATGGTCATAGCGGTTCCTATGCCGATTCCGGCGACCATATAGCCGACCTGCGAAACGATGTGGTAAGCCAGAATACGACGGGCATCGTTTTCGATGGTCGCATAGACAACTCCGTACAGAGTCATCAGTGTCCCCATGATACCCAGAATCTCAAAACCGGAAAACCCCCGAAGTAGCACATATACTGCGGTCTTTGTGGTAAAAGCGCTCATGAATACAGCGCCTGTAACGGTTGCTTCCGGGTAGGCATCTGGTAGCCAAGCATGCAGCGGAATGACTGCCGCGTTCACACAGAATCCGATCATGATCAGATAATCATAAAATTGTGCGGAAGCCGGCGACACTGCGTCAAAGGCCCAGGATCCGGTGGCCTTGTAACGAAGAAGCAGGCCAGCCAGAAGCATCAATCCGCCAAGAGTGTGAAACAGGAAATACCGGAAACCAGCTTTCGTGGAGGCAGGAACTCGTCTTAGCCAGATCAGAAACGTCGAAGAGACGCTCATGAGTTCCCAGAAGATAAACAGGGTGGGGTAATCGGCCGCAAAAACCGATCCAAACGCTCCGGTAATATACATCAATGCGGCTACATGCTGGGCCCGGTCCGTGATGTGAAACGCAAAGATGAAACCGATGACAGCCTGAATGGCGAATACATGGGCAAACACCAGAGACAAGGCATCCACACGGCCCAAACTCAACGTCATACCCAGATAATGCAGGGTGGCATGGGACCCCTGGGGCATGTTGAGTACACTCAAAACAGCCAATGCTGCGGCTATGGGCGGAAACCATCTGCCGATTTTGACCGGCAAAAAAATGACAATCAGCGCACATGCAGCAAACAGGATGGAGGGATGAATAAACGCTGTCACTTTACCTCCTTGTGCAGATTCCGGCAACCAGGGAATGCAGATGAATTATTTCTCATTTTTTTCATAGAAATCCACGTCTTTCCCCAGAAAAGTGTGTGCAGCCCCCTTGGCAAGCCTGGCTAACGCCACGGCGACACCAAGTCCAAAAAAGGCCCAGAAACCGGGAATTTTCTCCGCTCCGAAATGCGGATGCGGCGGTAAAATCAGGAAGTTCAGCACAACCATCACGGCCAGAACCGCATACATCGCCTTTTTCAAAAAAGGCTCACAGACAAACTGTTTAAAAAAGGACATGGCTGATGACTCTCGTTGGTGTTGATCGCATAAACTCACTCTGTCGATAATAATAACACACTCATGAACCATCTGGAATTACCAGATGTGAATACAACTTCCGCCGCTGTTATTCTGACTTCCTAAAACCCTTTGATCGTTTGAATAAATTGTATAAAGACTTGGGGATACAGGCCCAGAAAAACCGAAACGATAGCTGTAAAACAAAGCGGAACCACCATGGTCATGGGCGCCTCCGTGAAATGGGAGTGATCTGTGCCTGGAGCAGGAGCCTCAAAAAACGCCTTAAAAATTATCGGTGTAAAATAGGAGGCGTTCAGGATAGTACTGGCCAGAAGAGCTGTCATAAAAATCGTGTAATTAGCACTGACTGCCCCATTAATCATGTACCATTTGCTAACAAACCCGCACACCGGCGGCACACCGATCATGGAAAGGCTGGCAACGGCGAATGCGCCAAATGTCCAAGGCATCTTTCTGCCCAAACCAGACATAAGGCTGATTTTTTTATTATGGGTTGCAACGTAGATCGCACCCGCTGCAAAAAAGAGAGTAATCTTGCTGAATGCATGGTGAGCAATATGGGCAAGCCCTCCTGTAATGGACGATGGTGTCAGCATGGCCACACCCAGTACCACATAGGAGAGCTGGCTCACGGTAGAATAGGCCAGCCGTGCTTTCAGATCATCCTTGGTCAAGGCAATAATTGATGCCGTCACGATAGTGAAGGCGGCAAAACAGGCAGTCACAAACCCCAGATTCAGATCCGTCATAACATTGACGCCAAAAACGGACAGCAGAATCCGACTCACAGAAAAAACGCCGGCTTTTACAACCGCCACGGCATGAAGCAGGGCTGAAACAGGGGTAGGAGCGACCATGGCGGATGGCAGCCAGTTATGAAATGGCATGATAGCTGCTTTGGCAAGACCGGCGACATACAGAAAATAGGTGATCTGAACCAGAATAGGATTGGCATCCGCCGGAAAAATTCCGGTCATCATCTCTCCAAGCTTGAAATCAAGCGTGCCGCAAAGAACATAAGTCATAACCATGGCTGGAAGCAGAAAAAGCTTGGATGTCCCCATAAGATAGACCAGATATTTGCGGGCGCCGCTAAAACCTTCCTCGTCCTGATGATGGGCGACCAACGGATAGGTAAAGACGGTGATGACTTCGTAGAACAAATACAGTGTAAAGATGTTTCCGCTCAGCGCGACTCCTTCGGCTCCAAAGATAGCAATGGCGAAACAAAAATAGTAACGGGTCTGGGCGTGTTCTTTAAGGGACCTCATGTAGCCGATATTATAGGATGTGGCCAATATCCAGAGAAATGATGCGACTATGGCGAAAATCATCCCGAGACCATCTGCACAGAATTTAACCTCAATTCCGGGAAGAATCTGGAAGAGCGTATAAACCAGGATATTGCCCTTTAGCACTTGCGGCACAAATGTCATCACGGAAGCAAAGGTCAGAATGCCGGCTATAAAAGAGGCTGCTTCCCGCTGATTGATATTTTTACGTAGCAACCAGATAAAAAGGGGTGACAAGCCGGTAAAGATAATCGGCAGAAGAAGAGATACGCTTTCAGTAATCATCCGTTAGCCCTTTAACGTTGCGATATCGGCAATTTCAGTGGTTCCAAAACGCCGTGATACGATCAGGATTATGGCAAGCACCAGCGTAGCTTCTGCTGCGGCCAGCCCCATTACCAAAAGCGTGCCAAGCTGCCCAAGTTCATCCAGTGCCGGAGTTAACCGGCTGCTGGCTACCAGAGCCAAGCCTGCACCGTTTAACATCAGTTCAACGGATATCAGCATCCCGACCAGACTCTTGCGGCAGGTGATGCCATAGAGACCCAGACCAAAGAGTATCAGCGCTGCAAGATGATACAATACCAGATAATTCATTTGGCTTTTCTCCTCTCAAACCCCAGAAGTACGGCCCCAGCCATTGCGACAAAAAGGACAACAGAAATAAGTTCAAATGAAAGCGCAAACGGGCCAGTCAGAAACTCGCCAAGCCTGCCCATAGAGGCCTCGGGTTTCAGTGGAATGGCTTTGGGCATATGGCGAATCACAACTGCCGCCAAAACCAAAGTTGAAAACGCTGCCGCCCATATCCCAAGAAAACTGCGTCCGACATGTCCGCTTTCAGAACCGGATTCGCCTTCGGATGTCCGTGTGAGCATGATGGCGAAAAAAATCAGGACCGTTACCGCGCCAACATAGATCAGTATCTGCATGAAAGCAATGAACGGAGCTGCCATTAGCAGGTACATTCCCGCAACACCGAAGAGCGTGATGATCAGTCCGGACAGCGCCCGGACCAAACTCCTGGCGAGCACCGCCACTGCGCCTCCGCTGATGATGAGGACTAAATACAGTCCGTAAGCCGGATGAATCCCTGAAAGCTGATCCATGTTTCTCCTGTCCTTTTTATAATGAAAATCTAAAAACTTATCTGACTTAGTGAATTTGAACACATATTTTAAGAAAACAATGAATGCCGAATAGTCCTTTTATCATTCACAATTCATCATTCCTAATTCGTAATTATAGTCATGCAGCCTTCTTTAGCTTTGCAGAACCCGCGCGATCTCTGAGCCGCTGCAGCAAATCAAACTCAAAATCTTTTCGAGAAGCGCCGGCCAAATACACATCACTTGAAAATGTCAGGGAAGATACCGGGCAGCTCTGGACACATAGACCACATAGGCTGCACAGATTGTAATTGAGACTGAACCCGTCCAGCACCCTAAGTGTCTTGTCTGTCGCACATATCGGTTCCCTGGCCGCAGAATGGGGCAATGAGATATTGGAAACCAACAGCAGTTGACGAACCGGTACCTCTTTTTCCTCTCCTGGCACATGCCCCTCAATACGGATACAACTGGAAGGGCAGACTTCCTCGCAGCGCCTGCAAACTATACACAAAGGCTTTTCGGGATCATCCAAAACCGGCGCCAGATCAATATGCCCCCGGAAAGTATCCAGATTAGTGACTTCCTGCCTCGGATAATGCACGGTAATCCAGGGTCTGCAAAACTCTTTTCCCGTGACCTTCAAGCCGACAATAAGGCTCCACAGTCCCTTCATGGTTTTTTGAATCGTTGTTGTCATCCTACCTCACAAGGTTAATGATCAAAGCAGTTCCAAGCAGGTTGATCAGGGAAAGAGGAATCAGCCACTTCCAGCAGATATTAAGAAGCTGATCGAATCGTACTCTCGGATACGTCCAGCGAAACCACATCATGATAAGGATCAGGGTGTATATCTTGCCGAGCATCCACCAGTGTCCTGAGAAAAACGGCCCGCTCCATCCGCCGAGAAACAATACGGAAGCCACAGCACTAACCACTATCATATAAGAATATTCTGCAAGAAAAAACAGCCCGAACCCCATCCCGGAATATTCCGTATGAAATCCTGCAGTCAGCTCACTTTCCGCCTCGGGCAGGTCGAAGGGAGCCCTGTTGGTTTCCGCAAGCGCAGAAACAAAAAATATTAGAAATGCCAGCGGTTGGGAAAACACGTTCCACGACAATAATCCGCGGGTCTGCGATGCTGTGATGTCCACAAAACTCAGTGATCCGCAAGTGAACGCCACACAAAGAACGGAAAGCAGCAACGGGATTTCGTAGGCTACAGACTGAGCAACGGCGCGGGCTGCACCCAGGAGCGCATATTTGTTGTTGGAACCCCAGCCAGCCAGACAAAGAGCCAGAACATTCAACCCAGAAAATGCGAGTACCAGCAGAAGCCCCAGATTGACATCCAGCCCCAGCAGATATGGACCAAACGGAATGGGAAGCAGGCAAATGGCGACCGGAGCAAAGGACAGCAGCGGCGCTACCCAGAAGAGGATACGGTCTGCACCCCTTGGCATCACAAGCTGTTTGCCCACCAGTTTCAGTGCATCAGCAAGCGGCTGTAGCAGCCCATGGGGACCAACCTCAAAAGGGCCTGGTCTCCTCTGAATGAAACCTGCGACTTTTCGTTCCACATATACCAGTATCAGGCCATTCAGCGCTATAAATGTCAGAATGGCGATCAGTGCAACAATCAAATGCACCAACGGAAGCATCAGGAATTGGAGAATTTGCGTCATCTGTCAATCTCCGGTATCACAAGGTCAAGACTTCCCAATATGGAAACCGCGTCAGCCAGAATCGTTCCCTGAGCGAGTTCCGCAAAAACATGAAGATTCGAAAAGCCCGGCGCCCGCAGTTTCAGACGGTATGGCCGCGCAGTTCCATCACTAACCAGATAGACACCAATTTTTCCGCGCGCTCCTTCAACCGCAAAATACACTTCACCTTTAGGCGGCATAATGCGATCCGGAACATCGGGATTGATAAACGGACCCTCTGGAATTTGATTCAGGGCTTGTTCGATGATGCGAACACTCTGTTCCATCTCCGCCATTCGAACGTCGTATCTGTCCATGGCATCCCCGTTTTTCCCAACCGGAATGTCAAAATCGAACTGGTCATAAACCGAGTAGGGTTCTACGCGACGAACATCATAAGCAACTCCTGATCCGCGAAGCACCGGCCCAGTCGCCCCGTAACGCCTAGCCATTTCAGCCGGTAGCGCACCAATATCCTCGCATCTTCCCCGCAATATCATATTTTCGGTGACCAGGTCGTGGTACATAGGAATTCGGGTTTTGAATCGCTCAATGAAGTTTCGGGTCTGGGTAAGAAACGTCTCGGTCAGATCAGCCGAGACCCCACCGAACCGATAATAGCAATAGGTCAGCCGGGAACCAGTCGGAATCTGAAGAATATCCATAAGGATTTCCCGATCGTCGAAGGCGTACAGAATTGGAGTAAACCCGCCGAGATCAAGAACATAAGCGCCCCACCACAGCAGATGAGAACATATCCGGTTCAACTCGCAAGTAATCACCCGAATGTATTCGGCGCGACTCGGGACCTCAAGCCCCATAAGCTTTTCAACCGCACCCACATAAGCCCAGTTCCAAGCTAACGCATGAAGGTAATCAACACGGCCCATATTGGGCAGGTACTGAACATACGTCTTTACCTCGCCCATTTTCTCATGCATCCGGTGAATGTACCCCAAGACAGGCTCGGCCCTGCGAACATATTCACCGTCCAGTTCCACAATTACCCGAAGCACGCCGTGAGTAGAAGGATGCTGAGGCCCCAAATTCAGAATCAGGGTATCGCCTTCCCACTTGGCAAGTTCTGAAAAACGGGATGAGTAGTAATCGCCATCAAGACTACAAGAGGGTTTATCCAGCATTCGCCTGACCTTCTTCTTCGAAAACGCCGTATTGTTCGAAATAACGTTTCCCTAGTTTAATCGCCAGATTCCGTCTGGAACACTCCGGACACACCGTCGCATTCGGCGGCGGAATCAAATGCTCTCCCATGCGCTCCATGACCTGTTGCAGATCAATCACCGGGCCGAAATACTTTCCGCAGGATGTACACTGTGGCAATTTGACGCGAGATGCGATTTTTCCATGAAGGATAATCCGCCGTTCACCGTCCACATCTTCCATCTTGATTTTTTGAACCGGGCATACCTGAACGCAGGCACCGCAGCCGATGCAAAATGTCGATGCTTTCTGAAACGCGGTATCAACATGAATGGCCACGCCTCTTCCTGCCAATGACAAGGTCCTGCCGGTAACCGCCTCACAGGCTCTGGTGCAAAGGCCGCAAATCACGCAATCATCATTCAGGGGCGTGAACCGCTCCAGATCACAGCCATAGTCAACCGCCAGTCGCTGCAGTTCCGGAGATGTCGGACATCTGGCCATCAGCAGTTCGATAATCAGTTTTCGGCCATGACGAACTTCCGGGGAGTCAGTTACGACCTCCGCATCCCTTCTCAGTGGAAAATTGCAGGCAGTCACATATTTAGGCCATTTGCCTTCAATAACCTGCACCGTACACAGTCGGCACATTGCTGCAGCCTCAAGAGCGGGGCTATCGCAAAGCGTCGGGATAAAGACATCATGCTCCCTTGCCAGTTCCAGAATGGTCTGGCCCATCTTTGCGGTAACCGCTTTACCGTTTAATACAATGTTGAGGACTTTCATCGGAGTTGTCCTTTAACGTATTGCTGTGGACAGCACAGATGGCGCTGCCCCTACACATTTATTGATGATGACAGACTAAAACTTTATCACATGATCTTGACGCTTCTGAATTTGCAGTTCTTGTAGCATTCCATACATTTGATACACAGAGACTGCTCAATGACATGTGTCTTCTTCTTCTCCCCGGTAATGGCTTTAACCGGGCATTTTATCTTGCAGAGCCCGCAACCAGTACAGGTTTCTGCATCAATATCGTAATGGAACAGGGGTTTACAAACACCGGACGGACATTTCTTGTCCCGTATATGGGCATCGTACTCTTCGCGAAAATACCGGATAGTAGATAGTACGGGGTTAGCCGCCGAAGTTCCGAGGCCGCAAAGTGAAAAATTGTTGGTAAAATTGCCGATTTCAGTCAGCAGCTCAACATCGCCTTCCCTTCCCTCACCTTGGGTAATCCGGTTCAGTATTTCCCGCATCCGGATCAGTCCCTCCCGGCATGGCGTACACTGACCACAGGATTCCTCGACCAGAAAATTGACGAAATATCTGGACACTTCAATCATGCAAGTATCCTCATCCATAACGATCATTCCACCTGAGCCCATGATGGATCCGGCTTCCGCCAGTTTTCCATACCCAACATTTATGTCTGAAATCTTGTGTGGAATTGGAATGCAGCCACCCGAGGGCCCGCCAGTCTGAACACCTTTGAGCGCCCGTTTATTTGGAATTCCGCCGCCAATACCGAAAACGATTTCCATCAGCGATATTCCCATGGGAACTTCAACCAAGCCAATGTTGTAAACATTGCCGGTCAGGGCGAATACTTTGGTTCCGGAGGATCGTTCCGTTCCAAATGACTTGTACCAGTCACCGCCGTTGGTGATGATGTCCGGAATATTGGCGTAAGTTTCCACGTTGTTGAGGTTTGATGGACTGTCCCGGAATCCTTTTTCAACAGATCGAATATATTTGGGTCGGGGCCTGCCGACTTTTCCTTCCAGTGATGCCATCAATGCAGATGACTCACCGCAAATAAATGCTCCCGCACCCGTTGATATGGTCACCTTGAAATCAAAACCGGTTCCCATAATGTTTTCACCCAGAAGACCGAGCGCCTCTGCCTGACGAATGGCGATGTTCAGGGTTTTCACAGCCAGCGGATATTCCGCCCGCACATACATATAACCACGGTTGGACCCGACAGCATACGCGCAAATCGCCATTCCTTCCAGAACGCTGTGAGGATCTCCCTCAAGAAGCGACCGGTCCATGAAGGCTCCGGGATCTCCCTCGTCCGCGTTACATATAACGTAACGGGTCCCTTCCTGCCTGGCGCATGATTCCCACTTGAGTCCAGTGGGAAAACCAGCACCACCGCGACCGCGTAGTTTGGAGTTGGCGACCTCATCAATCACCTGCTGCGGGGACATTCGGGTCAGGACACTGGCCAGCGCCGAATAACTTCCACGAACGATAGAGTCATTGATTTCTGTTGGATCAACTTTTCCGATATTCTTCAAAACCAGACGGGTCTGCTTGGCGTAGTAGGGAATGTCGCTGGCTCTGGGAATGACTTCTTTCGAGTTTGCCGGTTTGTATTGAAGTTTTTTAATGACTTCATTATTCAAAATCGTTTTATTGACGATCTCCTCGACATCATCAACCGTGACCTGCTGATAAAACAGGTCCTGCGGCTCAATGATCACCAAAGGACCACGGGAACAAAACCCATGACACCCGGTGGGTTTGACCAGCGGAATGACCTTTCCGTTCCAGTCGGTTCCAGAGAGCATCTGCTTAAATTTATCCACAACATCGGCGCTGCCGGCTGCCTGGCACCCGGTGCCACAGCAGACAATAACCAGCGGTGCATTCGGGTCAAGTCTGGACTGAAGCTCTTTCCGGAAAAGTTCCACACCGGAAGGGCTCGTGATTTTTGCAACCTCAGGGTGTGAAATTGCGGTTTGAGTTGCTTCGATCATATCATCATTCCCTTATTCCGCATTCAGACGATCCATAAAATCATTCAGCGTGGCGATATTTGCCTTGGGGTAATACTTCTCATCAATAACCACAACCGGAGCCACAGCGCAGGCACCGACGCAATTGACTGTTTCCAGAGTCAGTTTCAAATCCGAAGTTGTTTTGCCAGGAGCAATTCCCATCCGCTTGGAAATGTGTTCAACCATGCCACCGCTTCCTCTCAAATGGCATGCAGTACCCGTGCACACGCTAAGAATATATTTTCCCTTGGGTTCAAGGCTGAACGAGGCATAAAACGTGGCCACTTCATAAATCTTGGTAAGCGGAACCTCAATGACCTGGGACAGGTACTTCACGGCATCTTCCGGTAAAAACCGATAGACCCGTTGAATTGCCTGCATCATCATGATCATCGCTTCCCTGTTTCCGCCGTAATCATCACGAATGATTTTATCCAGAAGGCTGTAATCAATTTCGATTTCAACACTTTCAATCTCCTGGCACGCACACGCTGTCCCCGACATTCATGCCTCCTTAGGCTGGATGGTAATCAAAAAGATGTAATCACCCTTCATTCGATGCAGAAGGGCGCAGGTTGGTCTCAAAGTATTTAATCAGAGACTGAGTCACTGCCGCTAAGCTCTTTAAAGCACAGACACCCGGTCGTGCAAACCGTTACACATGCCGGTTTAAGGCCCTGATCAACACGGTCCTTACAATAATCACACTTGACAACTTTCTGAGATTTGGGATTCCACTGCACCGCTCCCCAGGGACATGCCACCATACAGGCCTTACATCCAATACAGCGATCAAAATCCACATAAACAATACCGTCAGATTCGCGCTTTTTCATGGCCCCGGTCGGGCAGGCGGCGACACACGCCGGATTTTCGCAGTGAAAACAGGACATGTAAACGTAGGCTTCACGGGGAATGCCACTCAGTTTTCGTTTCCCCAGCACGACAATTTCGCACAGCCTGGGGCCTTCCGAGAGTTGCTTGTTCTGCAGGCAATAGACCTCACAGCTCAGACAACCGATACATCGTTCTTTGTCTTGGATAATGGAATAATGACTCTTCATGGGATCCTTCCGGGTATGCCTTCTGCTTAATGTTAGCAGTCCGAAATCGTGATAATGAATAAACCTGTGTTATGTTGAATTGCCATCAACCAGTTGGTCAAAGGGCAACACTGCATAAAGCGACTGACGGTTGTCTTCTTTTAACAGTGGATGCACACCGAGATCATCTGGAAGAAGAAGCGGTTTCAGATTGGGATGGTTTTCGAAAACTACACCAAAAAAATCAAAGCATTCCCGCTCGTGCCAGTCTGCGCCGCTGAAAATGGAAACAATAGACGGAACCGACGGAGCATCATGGGATGCCAGCACCCGAACGGTCAGTCGTTCGGATCGGTCGTACCGGTCGAAATGATACACAACAAGGATTCCCTCGTGGACATCAAGGCCTGCAACATCCTCAAGAAAATAGCCATTCTCAAAAAGCACGGCAGCAGCGTTCAGCAGGTTTGATTTTTCAATAAACATCCCTACATAAAACCCGGTCTTCGTATAATCGGAAGCTGCTTTTCCCCGGACTTCGAAGCCTGACAAAACTTCAGGAAGTGAGCGATTTGTAAGTTGAGTTTTCATATACGGTAATGTTCTTTTGGTTCTGGCCACCAGCGCCGGCCAGTCAGTTTCTTTTGAAGCTCGAACAATCCTTCCAGTAATCCCTCAGGTCTGGGTGGACACCCCGGTACATAGACATCAACTGGAATCAGACGATCCACCCCTTCAATGATGCCATACTGTCCCTCGAAGCTGAACGGACCACCGGATATGGCGCAATTGCCAAGCGCCATGACCCATTTGGGCGCCGGCATTTGCTCATACAGCCGGACTACGGCGGGCGCCATCTTCTTAGAAACTGTTCCTGCAACTATCATCAGATCCGACTGCCTGGGAGACGGGCGGAATACCTCTGCGCCGAATCTGGAAATATCAAATCTCGCCATGCCGGCAGCCATCATTTCAATAGCGCAACACGCCAACCCGAACGTCATGGGCCACAAGGACATAGCCCTGCACAGATCCATGATCTGCTGAACGGGTTGAATCTGAATCAGCGGCGGATCCGTACCAGTATCCGTCACTGCCTGCTTTAGAAGGAAATCCTTCTTGGCCATGTAAACACTCCTTTGCGCCAGAAATACACCACCGCAAGCCCAAGAATACCCAAAAACACGGCCAGTTCCCAAAACAGGGTCCAGCCAAGGCTGTTTGCATAAACTACTGATACCGGAAATAGATACAGGACATCCACATCAAATGCAAGAAACAGCAGCGCATAAAAATAGTAATTGATTCCAAAATTCACGCGTGCTGAACCAAGAGGATTTATCCCGCATTCATAAGGAAGGGATAAGTCTTTAGCTTTGCTTTTTGGTGACAAAAACAACGATAGTACAACCGGAAGGCAACCGAATGCAAGCCCGGCAAATAAAAACAAAAGAATCGCAAAGTTCAACCAGTCAAACTGCATGATATTTCCACCCTTGTTTGGATTGGTAGAAAGTTTCTGAATAACAAACTGTGTCCGTTTACACTGATGAGGTTTGTTCTGTCAAGAACTAATGAATAATATTTTCATTTTTACGTCATTTTATGTGAATTGATTATTTAACACAAGCAGTTACGCCACACTATCATCTTATGGCCGCTACAATATAAACAAAAGGATGCTGGTTCATGTTCATTGGAATCCCATCTGCTTGTCTGCAAACGATTATATGCCGGTATCCTTCTTTTTAACCGACACGAAATGCTCCTGAAACGCCAGTCCACCACCAGATGTATCCCACTGGTCCAATCCACCGATCATCAGCGAAATATCCGAAACCCCCTTGCCGCAAGCTCTGGATTCTGCAGGAATGCTTCGACCAAACCCACGCACCATAAACACGGCTTCAGGGTGCATGTATTGGCTGACCCTTGCTCTTATTGTGGCGCAATATCCATCGTTTGAGACCACCACGCTCTCTCCGTCAGATACGCCTATGTTATGGGCGGCCGAATCATGCATCCACAGCTCGTTTTCCGGCATCTGTGAAAAAAGCCTGCGGTTGTTGATCGTATGACCCTGTGCATGAATCGCGCAGCCGCCAATGGTTAACCTGTAAAGACCAGGCTTTGGAACGGGTTTGGCGGTATAGGGCTGCAGAGAAGCAATGCCAGCCTTCTCCCACTGGGAGTTGATGATTTCAATCTTGCCGCTGGCAGTATCCAATGTGCTGAGTTTTTCGTAAACCGGCTTCTGCGTTAATTCAACCAGGCCATGTTCTTCAAAATCCTCCATTGAAACACCGGTTTCCTGAAGCTGGTAGCTCCAGATATCCTGAATGCTGTTAAAAGATAACGCAGCAATCCCCAAACGCTTTGAAAGTTCCGCAATAATTCTCCAGTCCGACAGCGTGTCCAGCCTGGGGTTAACGCAGCAAAAACGTACTCCGAAACCAGGTTTGAGACCATTCTGCTGAAAAAGAATGCTCTCCTGTTCCAGATACGAGGATACAGGAAGCACAATATCAGCATGCCAGGCGGTCTGAGACCAGAACGGCGTTGCACAGACCAGAAGCTCCAGCTTGTCCAGAATCCGTGTTAATGAGGCCGGATCAGCATGTTCCGCCAGCGGATCATGTCCAAAGCTCATATATGCCTTGACCGGATAAGGCATTTGGGTCTCAATTGCCTGAAAAGCCTGGTGCAACAAACCTCTATTTGCATCAAACACAGGGTATTTGGAACCCACGCCATCGGCGCGTACCCCGCCAACCTCGGGCAGCAGGTCCACCAATTTCTTCAGGCCTTTACTCCCGACATTTTCCGGCTTTGCGGCAAGGGCCAGTCCTCCCCTGGCACCGATGGAGCCCAGCAAAGCATTGATGATAAATGCAGTGCGGCATACATAAAATGAATCCTTGTAGCGGGCTGTCGAAATACCCGGATGCCAGATGACGGCTGGAGCGGCTTTGGCGATTTCCTGAACCAGCGAAACAATGGCATCCGCCTGTATGCCGGTCTCTGCTTCGGCCCACTCTGGCGTATATGGCGCAACAAATGATCGCAGTGCATCAATATCGTTGAGCCAATTTTGAGCAAAGTCTGCATCGTAGAGCTGATGATTCAGCAGAACGTGTATCACGGAAAGATTCAGCGCATAGTCAGTGCCGGGACGAATCAGCAGAAAGCGGTCGGCCTTGGCCATTGAAATTGTTGCCCGAATGTCTATCACCGCAAGCTTGCAACCTGCCTCCAGACCGCTGAGCAGATCGTTGACCTCTTTAACATCTATGGATTCAAAGATATTACGGGTCTGGAGAATGACATATTCCGCCTTTTTGTAATCGTAAACCAGCTCATCCCCGTCGAACCCGAAAAGCGACATGGCGGCGTGATGCATGTTGATATCGCAACTGGAACTGCTGGTATGATAATTGGGAGAATCCAGCCCGCGGACAAACGCTGCGGTAAGGTCTGAAAAACAGCCACCGCTGTCTGACCACATCAGGCTTTGTTTTCCATGTTGCGCCTGGATTGCAGAGATTTTCTCGGCCACCCGATCCAGCGCCTCATCCCAGGAAACCCTAAGCCAGCGACCTTCTCCGCGCCCTCCCTTTCGAATCATCGGGAACTGCGGCCTTTCATCATCCTTGATCAGCTCCAGTCCGGCTGCACCGCGCGCGCACAAAGCGCCATTGATACCGGGAGCATGGAGATTTCCCTGAATAAACCTGCATTCACCATTTTGAACATTCACCTGAACAGGACAGTGAACTGAACACATACCGCAGATACTGAAAATGGTTTTTTCTGGCATTGCAAAGTCCCTTTCGGTACGAACTCATATTCGGCTCACACAAGCCGAGCTGTTGAAGGATAACTAATAAATTCATTTTTTTTTGTGAATAACAAAATCTCTGATTACTTTCAAGAACAATAAAGCAGTTAGAATTTTAAACCATACTCTCGGACAGAATTTTTTCCCTTATATTAAAAGAACCCTTGACACAACCTCACCAGTTTTGTATGTGTCTCGGGATAGAATTTTATTTTGTAAACCCTACAAAAAATAATAAAACGGGATCGATATGAGCAACTGCCATATTCAATTTGACCCAAGACGGTGCATTGCCTGCAAGGCGTGTGAAGTACACTGCCAGATGGCCCATCAGACTGCTTCCGATGTCAAGATGGGGTTATTGATTACTGCAGAGCCGATTTGCGAGGAAGGGACCAGCGTATCTTTTGGCATATCTTTTGGCCATATACTTTCAGCCTTCAGAACCTGCTTTCATTGCCAGGAGCCTTGGTGTATGGCGGCCTGCCCGACGAATGCCATAAAAAAACGAAATGATGATGGAATTGTTTTTGTGGAGGCCAAGCTATGCGTCGGCTGCAAAGCCTGTATCGATGCCTGCCCTTGGCGGGTTCCTCAGTGGGATGAATTCAGCGGAAAGGTATTGAAATGCGACTACTGCAAAGACCGGATTGATGCTGATGAGAAACCCGCGTGTGTGACGGCATGTACAGCCCACGCTTTGAGCTTTGCAGGCCCCAATGCGGGAACGAGAAAAACTCGCCAGGACTATGCAAGGTCATTGCTGGAAAAAAAGCAGTGGATATGAACGGCCTTAACTTTCGGAGCGGCCATCCGGGCCGCTCCGTGTTCTCTCTTTAGGAAATATTGTAGGGCTTGGCATCCATTTCAAACAGAATATCAGCATACCAGTCCTGCCGGGTCTTGAGCTGAATCAGAAGCTGATTCTTCTCTATGGCCAAGCCAACGTTGAACGCCAGATATTCCTTCCATGTCATGTGGTCTGTGTCCGGTTCAAATTCAAAATCGTAATACCACCGAAGCACACCGACAATTTTTGAACCCACCATCACGGGAAAACCGATGATGGCCTTGATGTTCTCCTGAAGTGCCTGCTCGCGGTATTGAACACGGGGGTCTGTTGCAATTTTTGATATAACAACCGGCTTTCCGGTGGCCACCTCTCCAACGCTCTGCGCAGCATACACCGTCCCTTTGGCCATATAGCTCTCGCTCAGCCCGAAAGAGGCTACCCGCTCTAGCATCCCATCCGACTGCTTGATCAGAAAAAGTGAACAGCCCCTGGAATTGCCTGAAAGGGTTGCCGTCTTTACCAGATTCAACATTGATTCGCTGATCTTGAACGCAGGCATTAAATGAATATTGGTGGTCGAGTTTTTGATGGATTCAAAATAAAACGACTTTCTTAATGCCAGCCCAACATGAAGGGCCAACATTTTGAGATATTCCATTTCTTCCAACGAAATATCCTTGGTGCTGTCAAAATACAGCCGCAGTGTGCCGACCAGAATATTTCCGACTGCAAC
>JBAXVB010000449.1:0-3547 GCA_037129415.1 Deltaproteobacteria bacterium | reverse complement strand
CGCCCGGGATCACGGCAATTCAAGCCCTCGGCGGTTTATGAATGCACTGAAATTCTGCGAAGATATCGAGACTGTTCTGGACTGGGTGGGAAAACCCGTTATTCTCTATGGCCATTCGGCAGGTGCCGGAGGGTCTATTCTTGCAGGTTCCAGAAACGCCCATCGCATCCAGCTTCTGTTTCTTGAAGGATGCTATGCATACACCAAAGAAGCTCTTTTGAACCTTTACCGGTGGTTTAACTGGTATATTGGCGCCTGTTTTGGGCCTGCCATCATTTTCTGGATGGATATGTTTTACTGAAGCGACATCAACCTGACAAGCCCGGCTCTGATTGCGCCATTTATCACAATGCCGGTCATGTTGATTCATGGAGAAAAAGATCAGCGTTTTCCGGTTGTATTCGCCTATACCCTGAAAAACAGTTTCAGGCCAGGTCTGGCGGAGATGTATGTAGCTTCGGGAGCCGGACACAGCGGCTCCAGCCAGACACCAGGATATACCCCTGCAATAGAAGGATTTCTGGAACGAAACAATTTCATCGGTCCGCTTATCACTGTCAACAATTCCGAGTCAATCCTTTTACGCAACTAAAGCGTCGGGTGAGATTGTCAACGGAGAAAGAATGAGAAAGCAGAAGCTCCTGCAAAAGCTACTTTCTGGAACAAAGAATGTCCGCTTCTCCGAAGCTCTGGCATGCGCAGAATCGTTCGGCTTTCAACTTGATCGTGTCAACGGTGGCCATCATATATTAATCCACCCACAGATCCCTGAACTGTTGAATCTTCAAGATTTCAAGGGCAAAGCAAAGCCGTACCAAATCAAACAGATGCTTCAGTTGATCGAAATCCACAACCTCCGAATGGGAGATGAGCAATGAAAGACTACCACATCAATATTTTCTACAGCGACGAGGATCAAGGCTATATAGCAGACGTTCCAGACCTTAGAGCCTGCTCAGCTTTCGGAGAAACACCTGCCGAAGCATTGACTGAGGTGTTAACTGCGAAGGAAATATGGCTGGAGTCCGCAAGAGCCCATAACAAGCCTGTGCCATCACCTATGTACCGCCCAGTTATTTATCAGGCAGCGTGAACCATGGAAAACGTAGGGGCACGCAAGATAAAATCAAAGATTGTGTATATAAACAGTAAGTTAGAAATAGATATGTGTTCATGTTGTAAAGAAAAAATGAAAAAATGGCGATCAGGCGGAGAAAGTTGTTTGGATCATTGGGCTGAAGTTATCAATATATCTGCAAAAACAAACAAGGCAAAAATTGTTAATAGCAGCGACGTTTATGATTGGAAAAAAGGATTGAGTCACTATTTCGAGGCATATACTGGCATTAGTAAATTTCAGCATTTCGTTGTTGACAGTAGTGATCCCGGGTGGATTTGGGCAAGATATGGAGTCGATGATGATATTTGGAAAAAAAGAAAGCTATTGATATCAGATTCAAACCTGTACCTTGAAGAATTTAGATGTCTCCCTAAATTTTTATCTACAGTCGGATTTAAAGGTGGAAAATTCGAAAAAGAAAAAGAGCTATTTGAAAACTTAAGGCAGTATGTGAAAGATGAGTGGAGAGATGAATTATGTCCTGATCCAGAAACATTTATCCCCCCCGTTCGAGACAGGCATCTTTGCCCAGATTGGGCATGACTAATTGAGAAAATCAACTTGCTATAAGGTCCCTTTTAAAAAGTTGGTTCCCACATAGACTTCCGGAAAGTCGGTTACAAAACCGTTTTCCCTGAAGCAACCTCGGGCAGATGATCTTTGTAGCGCTGCTTTATGGATCTGAGCATTGAAAGGCAAGAATTATTTAGAAAGATTTCCACAAGTTCAGGATCGAACTGGGTACCCGCTTCTTTTCTAATGGTTGAACAGACTTTTTTTTCACTCCATGCTTCCTTGTAGGATCGTTTGGAACTGAGGGCGTCATAGACATCTGCAATGGCTACGATTCGAGCGAAAATCGGTATATCCTCCTTTTGTTTCCCACTCTTCAAGATGCTTTCTATTCTTTGTATAACAGGTTCATTGGCGGCATCAGGTCTATCTTCAAGCATTTTCTGTATATCCAAATCTATATGAGTGGCGATATTCACATCTCCTGGATAGCCTTTTCCATCCCATCTCTCATGGTGGTTCAACGCCACTTCGCGAGCCATGTCGTCAAATTCCGATTGTCGGTCCGAAAACAACTGTGCACCCCAGACGGTGTGCAGTTTCATAACCAGAAATTCACTCTTTTGCAATCGCCCCGGCTTTTGCAATATACGGTCACATATCGCAACTTTTCCAACATCGTGAAGCATGGCTGCACAACGGAGAATATCCCGGTTTCTGTCAATTTCCTTTTTGGATACGAAATGTCTTTTCGCCCATCGTTCATAAAGTTCAACCGAATAAGCTCCGACGCGGTTGACATGAGGTCCTGTTTCATTGGGGTCACGCATTTCAGCCATCCGGATCATTCTGAGCAACAGAGCACGGGTCATCTGGGCGCGTTCCAAAGCAACAGCGGCGATGCTGGCAAAGAGCATCATCATCTTCTCATCCTGATCGGAAAAAGCAATGACATTTCTTGCCTCATCCTGAGCATTGATAATCTGTAACACTCCCAGAACATCTCCGCTCCCTACCTTGAGAGGAATGGTCAGCATGGATCGGGTGCGATAATCAACCTTCTGATCGAATTCTTTGCCGAATCTGTAAGAATCTTCGGATTCAATTTTATAAACATCCAGAATATTTAATGATCTGCAATCGGTTGCCACATAACCGGCAATGGTTTTGGTATTAATCGGAACAGTAAATGTGGAATATATCAACTTCTCCCCATTTCCCAGACGCCGCTGCAAGGTGTCATTCTGGGTATAGGTAAAATTAAGATGATCTTCATCGCGGATATAAATAGACCCAGCATCTGCATTGACAAAACGACGGGCTTCGGTCAGGAGGTTTTCCATCAGAATATCCATATCCTGAACCTGGTTCAATTTAATTCCCAGCTCCATCAGCGCATTCAATTTTTCTGTTTCGCTTAACATGACAGGCTCCAGAACAAAACAAAGATCGCTTTAAAATTCAATGTGTTGAAAATATTCTGATTATAACGGATTTGGGGGTTGATTGTATTATCAATAGGTTATAAGTATTGCTGATTTATTGCACAAGGTTTGCGTGGTAAGATTAACATGTTGTATTTATAATAAAAATAATAGTAATTGAAAATATATTTCAAATTATTTTTCAAAATAGCATGTTAAAATCCCCCAAATCCGTTATAATCAGGGAATATTCATTGGGAAAACCCGGCAGCTTCATATCTTGCCGGGCATCAATATGGATTGAAATCTACTGGTCTTTATTTGTGAATCAGCTCTACCAATTCCAGGGCGCGGGAAAGAATGGCTTTTCCTGAATCAAGTCCAGCCTGATCCTCAAGTATTCCGATACGCACAGATGAGTCAAATTGGCCTTCGCCATGACTGCTGGCGACGGCTGAGGCTCCCATAGGGCTGATGCAGGAGTGAACTG
>JBAXVB010000448.1:0-3555 GCA_037129415.1 Deltaproteobacteria bacterium | reverse complement strand
CCGATGTGGATACCTCCCGTGTGGAGGGGATTCTGAAGAAAGCTGCCGACGCGGGTCGGGATATGTTGTCGGCTGGTGAGGTTTATCCGATACTGGATGCCTACCGAATTCCCTGCGCGGCATGGAAAATGGCGGATACTGTTGCGGATGCCGAGGCAGCGGCGGACGCCATCGGATATCCAGTAGTGATCAAGGCTGATGCCGCATCGGTCATTCACAAAAGCGATGTCGGGGGCGTTGCCGTCAATCTGCAAAACCGGGAAGCGGTACGGGAGGCTGCTTCGAACATGTCGGCTAAAATCGGCGCAACCGACCTGAAGTTTTTGGTTCAGAAATATCAACTGGGTGGCAGGGAAGTGATTATCGGGGCCAAAGCTGAAAAAGGACTTGGGCACCTGATCATGTTCGGGCTGGGCGGAATCTATGTTGAAATTCTAAAAGACGTTACATTTAAAATTTCGCCTATTACAGAGTTCGAGGCTGCCGAGATGATTTCATCGCTTAAAACAGCAGCGCTGCTTAAAGGTGTCAGGGGAGAGGCTGGCATTGATCAGTTGGGTGTTATTGATATGATTCTGCGCCTGTCTCAATTAGTCACCGATTTCCCCCGGATTCAGGAAATGGATCTGAACCCGGTCATGGCCTTTTCGGATCGAGTCGTTGCAGTTGATGCCAGAATTGCCTTGTAATCTGTTCATCTGAAAAGCCGGTGGTGATTCCTCCTGGAATAGATTGGAATTGAGTAGATGATCATCCAGGCATCACCACCTCCTTTGTCATAGGCAGAAAGGAAAAGTGCATAGCTATTCATGATGTATTCCAAAACCGTATATATTCATACCATCGGCTGTCAGATGAATGTTTACGACTCCGAGCGTATCGCCGGGGGCCTGGCGCCTCTGGGATACCGGCAGGTGTCGGAACCCGAATCCGCCGATCTGGTTATATTAAATACCTGCGCTATTCGGGAAAAGGCAGAGCAGAAAGTATTCAGTTTTCTGGGCCGGATGGCAGGACTTAAACGAAAGAATCCGGAACTGATCATTGGCATCGGGGGGTGCGTGGCGCAGCAGGAAGGCCGCAAAATCCTGGACCGTGCGCCGTATCTGGATCTGGTTTTCGGTACGCATGCCGTCAGCCGGCTTCCGGTTTTGATCCAGCAAGTGGAAACCACGGGGGGCCGCCTGGTGGATGTTGAGCTGTCTGATACCATTCAGGAAAGCCCAATTTACGTGGTTTCTCCTAACGCCAATCAAATCAGCCGATTTGTGACGATTATGCAGGGGTGCGATAATTACTGCACATATTGTGTAGTTCCTTATGTACGCGGCAGAGAAATGAGCCGCTCTCCGGAGCGGATTCTTTCCGAGATTCAAGCGCTTGCAGACGCAGGCATCCGTGAGGTCACGCTGCTTGGTCAGAACGTCAACAGCTATGGCAAAAAAGAAGGACTTTGCGATTTTTCGGAGCTATTAACCCGGGTGAACGGAATCGAAGGTCTTATTCGCATCCGGTTTACCACATCCCATCCCAAGGACCTTTCCGATGATCTGATAGCGACCTTTAACCAGTTGAATAAATTATGCAAACATATTCATCTGCCTGTCCAATCCGGCTCGACCCGAATTCTGTCCCGCATGAACCGCAAATATACCCGTGATATGTATCTGGAAAAAATTGCCCGACTGCGGGATGCCTGTCCGGATATCGCCATTACATCAGATATCATTGTGGGCTTTCCCGGAGAAACATCTGAAGATTTTGAGGATACTCTTTCCCTGATTCGTCAGGTGGCATACAGTGGCCTTTTCGCCTTTACGTATTCGGATCGCCCCAATGCTCCGGCTACTCATTTTTCGGAAAAAATATCAGAAGCTGAAAAGGCGGAACGGCTTCAGCAGGTTCTTGGGCTTCAGGAAACCATTACACTTGAAAAAAATCAGTCCCTGGTAAATTCCGTTCATGTGGTTCTGGTGGAGGGTGTCAGTAGGCGAATGAATACCCATGAATCGTCCAACGGAGATAGCCCCCAGTGGTACGGTAGAACCCCCGGACATAAAATCGTGCATTTTTCGGAGCCGGAACGGCTTTCCGCATCCGGCAATATCGGCAGGCTGAAGACGATTCGAATTGAAAAAGCATTTTCGCATTCGCTTTGGGGAATGCCTGTTTCTCAGGAGGAATGATTGGTGCAACATAAAGTGATAGTTTCAGGGCTGATTCTGGATCCGGATTCCAACACTCCTATTCTGATCCTGAAGTCTGAAGAAAACGATCAGGTGATTCCGATATGGATTGGCCTTCTGGAAGCTACTGCCATCGCCACTTTGCTGCAGGGCATCCGTTTTGACCGTCCCATGACCCATGATCTGTTCATGAATTTTGTCGAACTGACAGGGGTAGCCATTACCAGTGTCGAGGTTTATGACATCCTGGACAGCACTTTTTACGCCAGGATAAATTTTTATTCTTCCGGAGCATTGTTCAGCCTGGATGCCAGACCCAGCGATGCCATTGCCATTGCCCTTAGGGCGAATGCGCCGATTTTTGTGGAAGAAAAGGTATTTCTTAAATCCAGCAATAAAGATGAGCCTGTTCATGCTTCGGACAACAGCGAAGAAGGACAGAAATGGTCGGAATATCTTAACAATCTTTCTTCAAATGATTTTGGAAAGTATAAGGTGTAGGGTTGAAGGGATGATCGTTAATTTTCATTTAAAAGGATACGTTTAGAATGAAGCAAACCATAATTTCCGGAACCGGCCGGAGCCTTCCCACCCGCCTGGTTACCAATGACGATCTGGCGCTCTGGATGGATACTTCCGATGAATGGATTCGCCAGCGTACGGGGATAGAACAGCGTTACTGGGTGCCTGAAGAAGGCGGGGTCGGAGCATCGGATTTGGGTTTTGATGCGTCGAAAATAGCTCTTGAACGGGCAGGCTGGAAGCCGGTTGACATTGATCTGATCATCTTTGCCACACTCAGTCCGGATATCAACTTTCCAGGCTCTGGCTGTCTGCTTCAGCACAAACTTGGGCTGAAAACCACTCCGGCCCTGGATATCCGGCAGCAATGCTCCGGCTTTGTTTATGGTGTCGCCACTGCTGACGCTTTTATCCGAAGCGGCTTTTACAACCGGATTCTCTTTGTCGGGGCGGAAGTTCACAGTACTGGTCTGGATATCTCCAGCCATGGCAGAGATGTCACGGTGATTTTTGGAGATGGCGCCGGCGCATTGTGCCTGGAAGGGGTTGAAACAGATCGACCTTGCGGGGTTCTGGCTTCCGTGCTGCATGCACAGGGTGAATTCGCCAGCAGTCTGATGACGGAAGCGCCAGCTTCCCGCCTGAACCCAAGGCTCAGTGAGTTTATGCTCCAGGAAGGCCGTCATTATCCAACCATGGATGGCAGGTCCGTGTTCAAGCATGCGGTCCGTCGTCTTCCCCAAGTTGTCCAGGAAGTCCTGGCAAAAGCGGGGCTGACGATAAACGATATCGACCTGTTTATTCCGCATCAGGCTAATCTGCGCATCAACCAGGCATTTCAAAAAGC
>JBAXVB010000447.1:0-3566 GCA_037129415.1 Deltaproteobacteria bacterium | reverse complement strand
GAGAAAGATATAGAAAATGGCAATAGAACAACAGACTCTGAGACGGATTCAGTCGCTGGTCAGACTTTATCAGGATGGGTACCGAAGCAACACTGTTGATGCAACGATTGATAAATTGATGGCAATAGAGCGGATACGGCTTGAGCAGGAGACAGCATCCCTTACTGAAAGACTGGCCGGGTTTGAGAATCTTTATAATCTGTCATCAAAACTGTTTTTAAAAAAATTTCGGGCAGGTGAAATGGGTGATGAAGCCGATATGTTTGAGTGGAGCGCAATGTATCAAATGTGGCTCCAAGCTCATGATCGTCTGGAAAACCTGATTGCGGAACCACCTTTATGAATGGACAGCTTTATCTTGACTCTATTAAAATGACACTGGCTACCAGTTCAATCGTCAAGTGCATTGATATCGTGCAGGAGCGGATTTTCGATATGTCGGGTTTTATTAGGATTCGGGTGCGTCTGATCAATGATGATTTTATGGAACTTATGGAATTTTTCAGAATACAAAATGATCAGGCAGAGACAGTGGAATATCGGTACCAGTGGATGGATTCAGAAAAGAGCATGCTGCGCAAACGTTGGGACAATGCTGCGCATTATCCTGAGTTGCCCAATTTCCCGCATCATGTTCATGTGGGTGATGACGGGCAGGTTCAGGCTGGTCAGGCAATGGGAATCGTCTCTCTGATTGATCTGATTGAACAGAACAAAGAAATCAATTTGTTGCCATATAAAAGCTGGTAGGTCAGGGTGTCGCGGGTCAAAATTAAGAATCAATTCACTGGTTCAGTGCGCAGGAGATAGAATATGCCCACGATACTTGTTATACTTGATTGGAGGTTGTTCTTCTACTCTAATGAGGGGAATGAACCAATTCATGTCCATTGCCGAAAGGGCGGAATGGAATGCAAATATTGGTTGGACCGTAAGGCATTCGATATTGAAGAGGCACTTTCATACAACATGTCAGAGAAAGACGAAAGGCAGATCAGAAAAATCATCTATGAGCATTTTGAGTATATTGAGTTGCAATGGGATGATTTTCAGAGGAGGCGCCAGCAATGAATAAATATCATGATATTGGAGAAATCAAATTTTGTGAAAACTTGCTTGAGACAACCATTGATGGGGTAAAAAGAAGATTTCAACTAAAAAATATATCGTCGTTATTGGAAAAGGCTTCTGAAATCGAAAGGAAAACTTTTGAAATATCGTCGTCTGGGTATGGGATACATTGGCCACTATTGGATGAAGATATTTCCATTGATGGGTTATTGGGAATTGTCAACGTGCCTATAAAAAAAAGAAAAATCGCATAGCCCATAAGGTTTAATTTTTACCAAATCGAAAGTCACCCAAAGAAGGGAAAAATTGATTTGGCTCCAAGCTCATGATCGTCTGGAAAACCTATTTGTTGCCACATAAAAGCTGGTAGGTCAGGGTGTCGTCGTGGGCCAAAATATCTTCTGGTGCAACTCCTTGACAAAAATTTGCAGGATGACGACCATGCCTATGTCATGCAGACCCCAAAAACGGGGACCGTCTGATCTACTCGTTTCGAATACACAAAAGAAGTTGGCGTAAAATCAGAAATTGGAGGGTTAAAATGAGCCAAATACAGTATAAAACTATCACCATGGTGGCATTCGTAATGCTATTGCTGTTATTCAATCCTCCAGTTTATGGTGCTGTACCAGACTACATAATTTTAGATCACAGCAATTCCAACGGTGCAATCACAGGAACTGCTGGGCCATTGACGCAGAAGGTAGGTTATGCCAACACTGATGTCTCAATTACCAATACGAAGTCTTTCTGGACGACGATTAAGCTTCCACCGGAGAATTCCACTTTTACTCTAACTCCTACAAACATTTATTATAGTTTTGGATTGATAGGGCCAAACAAAACGGCAACGTATAAATTAGATTTTTATAAAGAATCTATGGCAAATCTTGGCGTAGATCCAACGCTTGAAAGTGGCGCTGGGGCCTCCATTATGAACATCGTACAAATACTTCTCACTGGTTTACAAGCTGATTTTATAATGGATGAGATGTTCGATCTATCTGATTGGCTCATGGAGGCTTATCAGATTGAGGCTTTAAATGAGGCAGCCAATCTGTTTTTATCAAGAAAACCGGTAAATGCGGCTTGGACATTGGCAAACACAGTGTACCAGAAAGATATTTTGTCTAAAATATTACAGCTTCTTCAAAAAGTGGGATATACCGGGAACATATCAAATTTAGAAGATAAGATCCAAGTCTTTGGCATTTATAGTATCATGAAACAGGTGGGGGATCAGGCATGGACTTATTTATTCGAAAATCCATCAGGCTATGTCTATTTCGATGCCAAAAAATCAAATGCTGGTGAGATTGATCCGTACATTGTGTGCAATTTTTCCGCTACTCCCCAGAATGCGCCAGTAAACACCCCAATAACGTTTGATGCCTCACAGAGCATTGCCTATAAAGATACCATAGTCTCCTATAAATGGAATTTCGGTGATGGTACGACCACTGAGACGACCAGTCCCAGCACCACCCATTCTTATAAAACCACTGGTTACTACTACACAGGTTTGACGATTAAATCAGCCATTGGTAAGGGACAGACAGGCGGGCAAAGCATAACGATTGGCGATGTGACAACAGGTGGTCGCTATTTCGCTGGTGGTACTTTGACAGAATCAACAACATGGGCTGTTGAAAATAGTCCTATCTTAATCGCTGGGAGTCTTACCATCCCTGATGGGGTATCGCTTACAATCCAAAATGGTGTTCAAGTAATTCTGAACAATGGTGTCTCCATCTCTGTTTCCGGCACATTAAAAGCCACGGGGGTGAAGTTTACAGCGCAGGATCAGGCAGGTTCGTGGTGGGCCGGTATCACATTTGACGGTGCCGGGTCAAAAGATAGCCGGCTGGAAAACTGTGTTCTGGAGTGTGTTCCTTATTATTACGTTTACGGTCATTGCGGTGTAATTTCTGTAAAAGACTCATCACCGACGATTAAGGGGTGTACGATAGATAAATGCAGCACTTATTATGGGATTTTAATAAACAATGGTTCGCCAGTGATACAGGGCAATACGATTAATGGTTTTAAGGAGTCTGGCATTTATGTGGACGGCACGTCATCTCCTGCGATAACGGGCAACACTATCTCCAACAACGAATATGGGATTTATGTATCATATTCTGCGAACAATCCGATATTCAGCGGCAATTCATATTCAGATAATGCTAAGGGAGATTTGACTGTAGAAGGAACAATTCAGGGGGCGGTAAGTTGGGATGAAACCAGTGATGCGGTTTATAACATCAAACGGTTGAATATCCCGCAGGGGTCCAGCCTGACCATTGCCTCAGGGCGGACGTTGAAAATTAACCCAGGCATCTCCATCCCTGTTTCCGGCACATTAAAAGCTACTGGGGTGAAGTTTACAGCGCAGGATCAGGCAGGTTCGTGGTGGGCCGGTATCACTTTTTACGGTGCTGGGTCAAAAGATAGCCGGCTGGAAAACTGTGTTCTGGAGTGTGTTCCTTATTATT
>JBAXVB010000446.1:0-3573 GCA_037129415.1 Deltaproteobacteria bacterium | reverse complement strand
GCAATCCTGTCAATCTCGGAGTAGAGTTGATCCATCTCACCTTGCAGCGATGCACGGTCCGAGGGTGAGTTTGTATCGTTGGATGCCTGCACTGCAAGCTCGCGCATCCGCTGCAGAATCGAGGTAGTCTCCTGCATGGCGCCTTCAGATGTTTGTAATAGGGATATACCGTCATTGGCGTTTCGTACCGCCTGGTCAAGTCCCCGAATCTGGGTGGTAAAGCGGTTGGAGATGGCCATGCCTGCCGCATCATCTTTTGCGCTGTTAATGCGAAGCCCGGAAGAAAGCCTTCCTATGGATTTATTGAGGGCATTCTGCGTCTTTGACAGATTTTTTTGAGCATTCAGTGATGCAATGTTCGTATTGATAGTAAGTGACATAACTAATTCTCCTTTTTAGTAGGTCGGGTGTAAAACCCGACAAATTCATCATGATGTTGTCGGGATACTTTCCCGACCTACAACGAATGACTCACAGTCAAAATTTTGACGGATGTTCTATTTTTTCCGGTGACTGATTCTTGTAACTTGTCCAGATGTTTTCATATACCTGTTCAAGTGACCGGGTCAGGGTTTTGGCATCCATCATCTGCGAATTTCTCATAGTTTCCCGCAGTCTTGATCGAATAGATGAAAGCATGGTCAAATCCCGACTAAAGGCAATGGCCTTTTGAATATATTCGTCCACTGAACCGGCAATAAACGATTCAAGTCCAACGCTGGTCAGCAGACTTACCCCAACTCTGGAAGCATGGGATATGCCTCGTAGCGCAATCACCGGAACCCCCATCCACAATGCTTCACAGGTTGTGGTGGTACCGTTATACGGGAAGGTATCCAGCGCCACATCCACCCGGTGATACAGCGCCAGATGGGATTGAAACGGCATAAACCCAATTAGTTCTAATTGTTCGGGATTCACATGATAGCCTTCAAACTGTTTCACAAGTTCCCTACAGGTATCAGTATCCGCCAAGGCCTTGGATTTAAGAATGAGCCTGGCATCTGGAATCTGAGTGAGAATGGTTGCCCATGTACGAATGACGGTTTCTGTGATCTTCGTTCGATTATTAAAAGAAGCAAATGTCGTGCCACTTGTATTTAAAACTGGGAGATCAGATACTTCAGGGGCATCATTTGACGGCTGATAACACAAAAAACTGCCTGAAAGCCGTATCAGTTTTTCGCTATGACACCGGTCCGCTGCGCCCGGCGGATCAGCCATGCCATCGGTAATACGATAATCCATCGCTTTAAGACCTGTGGTATTCGGATATCCCAGATAGGACACCTGAACAGGAGCAGGTTTTCTGGCGAATACCTTCAAACGATTGTTGGCTGTATGACCTGCAAGATCAATAAGGATATGAACGCCATCAGCCTGAATGAAATCAAACAGCTTACTATCGTTGATTCCAAAAATATCACGCCATTCACATCCCACACCCTTTATCTGTTGGGTAACATCATCCGTTTCGTATGTATCTGAATAACATGTGACCTTGAACCTGACAGGATCATGAACTTTCAGAACAGGCTCGATAAAATAGGCAACCGAATGCCGCCTGAAATCCGGGGACAAATATCCGATATGAATCCGTTCATCAGGGCTCTGAACACATTGCCAGGTGTCGGAAGAATTGGTAACACCCGATCCGTGCTGAATATCCCATGCAAGATGTTGTTGGAACAAAGACATTGGGTCTTCATCCTGAAGATAGTTAAGGCCAAGCAGCAAGTTTGAGTGGGCTCCTGCATATCCGGGCTTCTGCTTGACGGCGATCTCGAAACAGGATATGGCTTCACGAACTTTACCCTGCGCTAACAACACATACCCCAGATTGTTATAGACTTCCGGATGTCCGGGCTGAAGCGCCAATGCTTTTTGATACCAGAGAATGGCTTCGGCTAATTGGTTCTGATCTTTATGAGCATCACCGATATTGTGCAGTACCTCAAAACATGCCGGGTTCAGCGCCATGGTTTTCTGAAAACAGACCAGAGCGTCGTCATAGTTATGCAAATAATTATAAGCTGTTCCCAGGTTATTATATGCATCTGCAAAATTTGGCTTTAACCGAAGGGCTTCCTGGTAGCAATCAATGGCTTTTTCGATTTTTCCCATACTTTTAAAGCTGTTGCCCATATTGCTGTAAACATCCGCATAAGCTGGATCAAGGGAAAGTGCTTTTTGGTAATGCTGAATTGCTGTTTCATAATTGTCCAGAGCGTGACAGGCAGCGCCCAGATTATAATAAAACATGGGAATTTTCGGCGATACTTTTATGGCTTTTTGAATCAGTTGAACCGCTGTTTCATGCTGACCGGTTTGATGGGCAGCCACACCCAATAAATGAAGCGCATCGGCATGATCCGGCTTGTTAGCAAGCACACGTTCATATATGGTCATAGCTTCCTGAAAATTCCCGGCCTGATGGAGGCGAATAGCCTCAGTCACCTGGCGCTGCAACTGATTTGCATCCGGTTTTTGTTTATAAGAATACTTTTTACTGTTTTTTCCGTGTTTCATATAACCGCTTCGCCTCCTGTCCTTATTTTCCTGCCCTGCCCTTGATCTCTGTCGCTGCTCTCCCCCCACCCCCTAACCCCCTCCTCTTGCGGGAGTGGGGACTTTTATCCGTCATCTATCCCAACCCGCGTTTGAATCAGTTGCCGACGCCTCTCCATTTTATCGCTGTAAAAAGTAGAGGTTCTCATCAGTTCCAGGTCAGTCAAATCGCTTTTGTCGGAATGTGAAGAGCGCTCCTTACATATCTCACGGGTTTCAAGAACCGAATACACCAGCCACTGGCCAATATCGCTTCGGGGATCAATCATCGCCATTCGCGCTGATACTGAAAGAAACGGCTCATCCACGGAAACTGCCTGCTCCGAATCAAAGATGTTGTACAGGTGGTTTAGCATTCTTAACGCATCTGCCCGGTATCCCAAATCTACAGCCATGCGTATTGCAGTCAGAAGCCGTGAAACCGTGGCGTTGCGCTGTAACAGATCTGTCATCAATTCATAGCCGGTTATTAAGGCGCAATAGCGATCTGATGTGTCATAGCCCGGCAACTGGGAGACAGAATATGCAGACAGCGCCCGCTGATGTGCTTGCCAATCCGGGTCACTGGTATGTTCCGACATATACGTCTGCCAAAGTTGAAGACATTGCAGCATGTATGGAAAGCTCTGAAGGTAATCAATCCATATAGCGGGAGAAACAGCGGCAAGAGAAAATCCATCACCTGACCGGTGACTTAGAAGCCCTTGCTGCAAAAGTGTTTTTGCGCAGCCAGACTTGTAGAAGAAGAGATTCTGTTCAAACCCAGCCAGTGTACTTGTTATGGTGAATGGCACCAGAATGCCAAGCCCAGGGATCAACCGGCAACTTTGGTATCCCATCTCCATAAATGATTTGGCCATTTCCGGGCCAGTATTCCCATGCCCGATTTCATAAAGAACCAGCGGTGAACAGGATGCCAGAATCCGTTTGCAGTTTTCAATAACGCCATCTTCCTGGCCTTGGCTATTTATTCTAAGAAAATCAGGGTTCCAATCCAATGACTTC
>JBAXVB010000445.1:0-3582 GCA_037129415.1 Deltaproteobacteria bacterium | reverse complement strand
TTTCAGAACTGCGGCCTGAAGGATATCCGGTTCTGAATAAAATCATCAGAGTCCTTCAGAGCAATGGACTTGATGTTCGTATTGAGGGGCACACCGATAATGTGGCGATTCGAAGTGGACGGTTTTCATCAAATTGGGATCTTTCGATTGTCAGGGCTGTGCATGTGGTCAAATATTTTATAGATGCTGGAAAAATTGCTCCCCAGCGGCTTTCAGCAGTGGGTTATGGCGAATCCAAGCCGCTTTACCCGAATGACAGCCCGGCAAACAGGGAGAAAAACCGTCGCGTCGAGATTATTCTGGAGTTGATGGATTCATAATATGTCAAAGAAAAATATCATTATTATTGCAGGGGTTGTATTGATCGTTTTAGCTGTCATTGGAGGTGGCTTTTTCATGCTGTGGCAGAAACTTTCCACGCTTGATAAACCGCAAGGAGAGGAGTCCGGCAGATCTTCTGAAAAAATCAGCCACGGCGGCATGGGCCCTGTTTTCGCTCTTGATTCTTTTATTGTGAACCTGTCGGACCAGGGCGGAAAACGGTACCTGAGAGTTACCATGGGTCTTGAGCTGGGAGACCCGAAACTTGCTGAAGAGCTGACAAAACGACTTCCTCAAATTCGGGACAGCATTTTGATGACCCTTCCTTCCCGGAAGGTGGACGAGCTTCAAACCGCTGAAGGAAAGGGTGCGCTGCGCTCCGAAATTGTCTCCAACTTGAATGAATTGCTGGGTAAAGAGACTGTTAAAAAGATATATATTACTGAATTTGTTATTCAATAACGCATTGAGCCATTATGTCTGACCAGATATTATCACAGGAAGAGATTGACGCACTTCTTGGCGCGATGGCCAAGGGCGAAGTAGATATTGAAGCAGAGGCCGTTCCGCAGGAACTCAAAGCCAAGACTTACGATCTGACATCCCAGCGCATTATCATGCGGGATGAATTCTATGCTCTCGGAGAGGTCTATGACAAGTTTACTGGAACGCTTCAGGGGGCGCTTTCTGCAAGCCTTCAGCGCTCCATTGATGTTTCCCTGGTTTCAACGGAAATGGTTAAGTATGGTGATTTCATCAAGGCTTTTCCAAATCCGACCTGCTACAATATTTTCAGTATGGACCCCTTGATAGGATCTGGCCTGCTCGCCATTGAAACGGATCTGGTGTTTTCTCTGATTGACTGCATGTTTGGCGGCGACGGAAAACCCTTGACCCAAGTCAGGGATTTTACCCTGATTGAGCTACGGATGATGCGGAAATTCGCCATTGAAGTCCTGGCCAATTTCGAGAAAGCTTGGGCATTTCTGTTTCCTGTCAAAATCGCATTGAAAAAAACCGAAACCAAATCCGAATTTGTTCACATTGTTAATTCCAGTGAGCTTGTGATGGTCATTGTGTTTCTACTGCACGGAAAAGAATTTTCAGGCCATATATATCTCTGTATTTCTTATTTGATGCTGGAGCCGATAAAAGAGAAGCTGTCCAGCAAATATCTTCGAGAAAAGGATATGGCTTATGCCTGGAAGCCTCAACTGGAAAACTTGCTGGACGATACTTCCGTTGTGGTGGTAGCAGAACTGGGAAGGACGGTTCAGTCCGTAAACGATTTGCTGAACCTTCAGATTTCGGATATTCTTAAACTCAATTCTGGACCTGATGACTTGATGACCATGAAAATTGCCGGTGTTCCAAAATTCTTTGGATTTGCAGGAGTCGCCAAGGGCAATCGGGCGGTTGAAATAACGGCGTTGTTAAGCCCCAAGGGAGAGCATCAAGACGATGGCCGATCCAAATAAAATGAAATCCGGCGCCGCTTACGCCCCTAAATCCGGCCAAGGTATGCCTGGGACCCAAGGCAGCGGACCGGTGGATAAATCAGCTTCTCAAAAAACCAACATGGATTTTATCCTTGATATCCCTCTGGAAATTTCCGTTGAGCTGGGTCGAACAACCCTCCTTATCAATGATCTGCTGAAACTGGGACAAGGATCGGTTGTTGAATTGTCCAAAATTGCCGGCGAAACTCTTGAAGTACTTGCCAACCAGCGATTGATTGCAAGAGGTGAAGTTGTTGTCATCAATGATAAATACGGTATCCGTTTGACGGAAATCATCAGTCCAATGGAGCGGATCGAGAGATTGCGTTGATGGACCAGCCCAATTTTTTTTATACATCCCTGAAGATGCTGGGAATATTGATTGTTCTTACAGGGGGCTTGTATGCCTGCCTTCAACTTGTAAAACGCCTGCTTAATGCCGCCGGATCCGCCGGGAAGAAAGATCAGTTGCTTAGGGTGCTGAATGTCCGCCCGATCGGTATCAAAAAACAAATTGCCCTTGTCGAAATTCCAGGTGCTGTTCTGGTCATCGGAATAACAGGAGATCGTATTCAGTTGCTGGATAAAATTGTTGATGCGG
Organism: Deltaproteobacteria bacterium; assembly: GCA_037129415.1. GTDB lineage: Bacteria > Desulfobacterota > Desulfobacteria > Desulfobacterales > Desulfatirhabdiaceae > RAAP-1. The sequence continues at coordinate 1,161 of JBAXVB010000445.1, read as the reverse complement.
AAATCCTAAACCGGATATCAACTGGCCATATATCAGAGGACCGGAGCCAGCAGCCGGTTTCAGATAAGGGGTAAGGTGGTAATGAAAATTCAGGACATTCAGACTCCACGACTCTGCATTACAGTTGGTATCATCGGGTTCATCCTGATGGTGATGGTATCTGCGGTATATGGGGCGAACCCTCCGCTGCCATCCAGCAATTTCCCACTGATCTCCATTGCCATGGATAAAGCAAAGGGGCCTGAAGATGTTTCGGTTGCACTTCAGATTTTTGCAGCTCTGACCCTGCTGTCCATTGCTCCGTCGATTCTGATCATGCTGACATCCTTTACGCGGTTTATTATCGTTTTTTCCCTGCTTCGCCAGGCCATGGGCACCCAGCAGATGCCCCCAAATCAAATCCTTATCGGTCTGGCCATGTTTCTTACTTTTTATGTCATGACCCCGGTCTGGCAGGATGTAAACCAAAATGCCGTCCAGCCGTTTATAGAGAAAAAAATCAGTGCTGAACAGGCGATTGATACGGCCTTAATTCCCATTCGCAAATTTATGTACAAGCAGATCAGGGAAAAAGACTTGGCGCTTTTTGTCGAAATTTCAGGGCTTAAACGACCCGATACACCGGCTGATGTCCCGACACTGGTCATGATTCCATCGTTTATCATCAGTGAGCTGAAAACGGCTTTTCAACTGGGGTTTTTGCTTTTTATTCCGTTTCTGATCATTGATATGGTGGTTGCAAGCGTTTTGCTGGCCATGGGTATGATGATGCTTCCGCCCATCATGATTTCCCTGCCGTTTAAATTGCTCCTGTTTGTTCTGGTGGATGGGTGGCATCTGATTGTGGGGTCTCTGGTCAAAGGGTTTGTGTGAAAGGAGCATAGCAGATGACACCGGAATTCGTAACGGGTTTTTTTCTGGAAGCCATGAAAACAGCGGCGCTGCTGTCAATGCCTGTACTCTTGGTTGGTCTGATTGCCGGAGTTCTGGTCAGCGTGTTTCAGGCTGCAACCCAGATTAATGAAATGACGCTGGTGCTGATTCCCAAGATGATTGCAGTCGGGATTGCACTGATCATCTTCTTTCCCTGGATGATGGAATTGATGGTGGATTTTACCCGCAATATCATTGTCAATCTGCCGATAACTGTTCGCTAAATAT
>JBAXVB010000444.1:0-3584 GCA_037129415.1 Deltaproteobacteria bacterium | reverse complement strand
ATTGCCAGTCCTGCGGGGTCTGTGATTTTCAGACCATTGAACCCAGAGTGTTTGCTGCATCCGAAATACATGGTTCAGAAACACAAGTCGATCCACCTGTTCCCACGCACACGGATGTGTTACGTTATCGCATTTCGTACGCCAAAACTGGACCGGCACGGGTCTTTGGGCATCTTGAGCTGGCCAATATAATGTTCCGTGCATTTCGCAGGGCTAAGATTCCAGTGGAATTTTCCGTCGGATTCCATCCCAAACCCAAAATATCCTTTGACGATCCCCTTCCGGTAGGCATGGAAAGTCTTCACGAAACCTGCGTTGTGTCAGCAAGACCTGTATTTTCTACCAGTGAGATGATGGATAGGCTCAATCAGGCCCTTCCCGAAGGTTTGACTGTTACCCGATGGGAAATCTTCTCTTCAAAAAAAGAGTACATTGCCTGCAAAGACATCAGCTATGCAATTCAATTGAAAACAGGGGTTTTTGAACAACACCGGCTTGAATCGTTTCGCGTCGGTGAATCTTTTGTGAAACCGCGTGTTAGAAAAGGGGCCATGTCTCTGGTGAATTACTCGGAACATGTCCAACGCCTGGAGCTTGATGGGGTTGATTCCTTGCTGCTTACAATACGTTCAGGACAGAATCAGACAATAAGGCCATCGGAGGTTTTGTCTGCAATTTTTGATCTTTCGGAAGATGCCATCAAAACGGCCCGCATTGTCAAGCTATCGCCGGCCGTACAAATTCCCAAGTAAATATCCATGAATAACAGAAGCCTTGATTGACGGTTATGGGCATTTCAAAGAGGAAGCATTGAACCTCAGCCCGACTAATCTGGAACTTCCACCCATACTCTACAAGAGCTTGCTATGAAGGTGCATGTGCTTCACCTTTTGAAGCGCTGAATGGATTCCAATACCATTTCCAACTGGCTCCAGAACATGCAGCTATGCCGGTCATAGCGGTGCTGGGTCCCTGCGAGGGTGGAGAGTCTGACCACAAAATCCGGTAGAACCAGCTTCCAGTACCGGCAAACTCATCTGTGAAGTAAACAGCCTCTGAAACCCTTCATTCGTCTCGTTTATTGTTCTATTATATCAATTTGACATGAAAGGAGAAAAAATGGTATCTTGCGAACGAATTCACCAAAGGTCAGAGATGAGGGGAGCCCCCTTGTGATCAGACGTTGAATCTCTTGGTTCAGCCTGCCAATTTCATGGGTTACATTGTAACTGGTTGTGTCGTACCGGGCAATATTGGTTGGCAGTTCATGGGCAAATGTGGCGATTTCAGCAAGACGATGGCACGCAAGACTCAAACCAAAATCAGTTTCTGTCAAAATTAGAATTGCTGATTGCTGAGAAATATCTTGACAGCATCAATTTTATTTGATTACTGGTACTATAAAGACCAGAAATTCCTTTGCACAACAATCTGAGTGAAAATGATATCCGTGAATATGTCAAAAGGCGAAAGGTCAGCGGCAGTACTCGCAGTGAACTGGGACGACAAGCTCGTGACACTTTTACCAGATTAAAGAAGACATGCCGAAAATTGGGTGTGTCCTTCTGGCAGTACCTTCTGGATCGTATATCAAAAAGAATGGCAAAAAAAGCCTCTGGCAACCAAAATATTTCTTGTGTGAAGAAAAAGCAAAATTTAGGATATGCTAATTTTGTCTTGAGGGATAGTTTCGCCCTTATGTACCCATTTTCGGTGCTATTGAGAATTTACAAAAAAAGGAGATAAATGATGAAAGAAAAACAATGCCCTTCATTAAAGTTTTTTTTAACAATAGTCTTTCTATTCTCGTATTTTATCTGTATTCCCTTCACTTCGTTGTTTGCTGCTATCATTACCCATGGACCACGGATTGGCCTTGTTACATCATCCGAAGCAACCATCTACTGGGATACAGACGTTTCTACAATCGGAAAGATCCAATACGGAACAAGTTCATCTTACGGATATTCTCAAGATGAAACGACGGCAAGGACGAATCATCGCATAACCATCGAAGGACTCTTGCCGGAAACTACTTATTACTTTAAGGCTGTTTCAGATGATACACAATCTGAAAGCACCTTGACCACGGCGCCGACCAGACAGGACGCAATCTTCAAATTTGTCACAATGGGAGATAACAGAGGAAAGTCGGACCAGAACGATATACAGGGGTTACCCGTCTTTTTCACTGATCTTCTATCAGATATGGAAAAACGAAACCCGGCATTTGCGTTCAATATCGGCGATCTCTTCTACGGCTATACGCCTGATATCAACAAAATGCGTCAACTCTATGCCTCCTTCAAACGCGCTACAGATCCCCTTGCAAAGGAGATTCCTTATCTCGTCAGTCCCGGTGGTCACGAAATGTCACCGTACAACTCAACAGATCCACAACCGGGATTTGATCCTCTTGCCCTCTGGAATGAACAATTTGCTCAGCCCAATGTACTGAATGGGCATGAAGGCACTGTTTATTCTTGGGATTGGGGCAATACGCACTTTTCCTCCATCGACTCGGACCTTTACGAACACGGCAAACCCTCTGAGGGTCTATGTGTGATAGATGACGCTCAGATCGAATGGCTTGAAAATGACCTTACCCAGGCTCAAAAAAAAGGAGTGCGCCATATTTTTGTTCTCTCTCACTGCCACGCTTTCAGACAAACAGGTGCGCAGCTTTTTAATCAGGGGAGCGTAAACTCTGTCCAGAGAGACAAATTCTGGGCTGTCCTTGAGAAATACAATGTGAATGCCTACATCACAGGGCATGAGCATCGTTTTGTTGACACCCTTGCTCAGGAGGGTGGTGAGGGCTCAAATATAAACTTTAAGGTGATCCAGTGGCTTAATGGTAACTGCGGCTTTGATGCTGATCCTATTACAGGCAAACACGAATACACCCTATGGACCGTCGCTGGCGATACGGTTAAGGCAGAATTGATCGATACTTCAGGAACGATCAGTTTGACGAAAACGTTTCTAAGTCGTCAGCCTGTCACACCCACTCTTGACATAAAGGCCAATGGACAGGATGGCCCGCTTACCGTTTCATCCGGAACGCCTATTTCCATAACTGCCAGTCTTGCGCCTGGAAATGAAAATGGTAAACTTGCTGACTGGTGGATTGCCGAAAGCACCCCCTGGGGCCTTTATACATTGACTTCTTTTGGGTGGTCTCCGGGTATCAATATGCTGGGCCAATATCCTTTAATTAGCATATCCCCCGTTGAAATTTTGAATGGATCGCTGCCAGTCGGCGATTATGCTTTCTATTTCGCCGTAGATATGAGCCCCAATGGCGTTTTGGATTCACCGTTTTATTATGATTTTGTTCAGGTACATGTAGTCAATTAGAATTCGTCGCATAGGTCTATAAGTTATGTCTTTTCTAACGATTTAATATTAAAGGGGAAATCCAAGGTGCCAATCGCCTGTGAGAGATTATATAATACTGAAATAACATGAAAAAAGCCATAATTTATAGACCTATGCGCTTGCGGACAACAAGTCCAGGGAAGTGAGAGTTGATTTTCTGGTCCAGTTCTTTCATTAAAATTCCTTTGAACCACAGATGCACA
>JBAXVB010000443.1:0-3587 GCA_037129415.1 Deltaproteobacteria bacterium | reverse complement strand
GGGAGCTCCCGTTGGTCGCACCCTGACCTACATCAATTTTGTCCAAAGTCCAATGAAGATGCAGAATCTTGTTAAATCCGTTGAGTATTGGCCGAGTAGTTCGCCTGAACACAAATGGGCTCGATAAACCGGAGGAAGCAAGAGAAAGCGGAGTTGGCGAGTTTCCTGACCGGATGGTTGAGGAGATGAAAGATGTCGCAGGAATAACTTTTTTATAAATATTTGTGAGAGAGGTGCTAATGAAAACATTCTGCACGGAAGGTCCCATTGATACGGATCGCAATTATTGTGTTCCCCGAACCGGATTGCTGGAAGTGGGCATGAAAAAGGTGAATGATTGGCGGTATTTCACCCTGTTTGCACCTCGGCAGAGTGGAAAAAGCACATATTTTCAATTTCTTATGGAATATATCAGCCGGGAAAACCAAAATTGTCTGCCCTTGTGGCTATCTTTTGAGGCCTATTCCGACTTTGACATGGACTTTTTTATTAGCCGTTTATTTTATGATCTGTCTCTGGAACTTGAGCGGGTCGGATCGGAGGATGTTTCAGCGAAACAGCCGGAAAAACTCATTGACTTTTCAAATTATTTCAAAACGCTTTCTACCTCAATCGGAAAAGATATTGTCTTGATCATTGATGAAGTGGAAGGACTAACAAATATAACGGTTTTGAATAAGTTTCTACATTTGGTTCGTTTCGTCTATCACAAAAGACAACAGATTGGCCTTCGCAGCGTGATAATGGTCGGGGTGTCAAACATTACTGGGATTTTGCAGGATACAGCCAGCCCATTCAATATTGCGGATCAAATTCAGGTCTCCTATTTTACGTTTGAGGAAACTCAGGATATGTTGGCGCAGCACACACGGGAGACCGGCCAGGTGTTTGAATCTGAGGTTATACATGGGATATACGCGAACACGGCAGGCCAGCCAGGTCTGGTGAACGCCCTGGCTCGGGATCTGGTTGAAGTTCGATGCCAGGGTGAATCCGTGATCGGGATGAAAGCCTTTTACCAGACGCTGGATGCATTTATGCGCGTGTATGTGGACAAGAACATTGCCAATGTTGTGAACAAGGCCAGGCAGTATCCGGAGATTATGAAACAAATTCTGTTTGACGGGCCGGTGCTGTTTACCATGGATGATCCGGCTCTGTCATTTTTGCATGTCAATGGTGTAATCGACGACGATGCAGGCGTATGCGCGATAAAAGTTCCATTGTATAAGAAACGGTTGTATCAGACGTTCAAACCGCTGTTGAGCGGCAATGGAGAGTTGCGGTATTTCAAAGACCCGCTTGTTAGTGTAAAGACCTATTTGGGAGCAGACGGGTATTTGGATATGAAGAAGGTGCTGGGTCGTTATGCAGATTATGTGGGTGAACGGGGCAACATATTGTTCAGCGCTGGGAAGGCTCGAGAAGGGATGTATCACTATAATCTGGATGCATATTTATCTTCTTTTCTTGAGTTTTTAGAGGGCCGGGTCTATCCGGAGGTACCGGAGGGAGGAGGCAGGGTGGATCTGCTGGTGTTGCAAGGCGCGAGACGATGGGTCGTGGAAGTAAAGCGATTTCTGGGATCGGACATGCTGGAGCGGGGCAAACGACAGTTGGCCGCTTATGTGAAGCGATCTGGATTGTCGGTTGGTTATCTGGTGGTATTTTCGGATGTTCACAAGGAAGGCGGATGCGGTCGGGAGGTAGTGGAAGGGCAGGAAATTCTGTGGTGGATATTACCGGTGTTGACAAATACACCAAGTCAGGCATAAAAGACTGTCCGAAAGACTGTTCACTTTTTCCAAAGGGAGAGTCAGGAACATCCTGCAATCTCCGGTTTTTTGGGACCAACGGTAATTTGTATTTTGCCCATATCCAGAAAACATACCCGCTCAAATCCCGGTGCTGCAACCACAAAAGAATTCAGATGTAGTCCGGGGTATTTCCTGGCCAGACGATTGCCGTAATATATTTCTGAGTGTGGTGTATTGCTTTGGCAATCTGGGGTTTCGGGTGTTTCAGGTAACTCAAAAATAAGTTTGCCTTTCGAAAACGCCACCCATCATTTCATTGAGGCATCCTTTGATGATAAAATCGTTCTTTGGGAGGATTGAAATACCCATGGGAAATGTCTGGAAATCGTTCCTGAACCAACTCAAGAACAGCCTTCATTCCGATCGGGCGGCTGTGAGTCGCCGCCGCATTCATTTCCTTCAGATATCGTAACGGGTCAAAATTCAGGTTTCTCCACTGGATAAAGTGAAGGGGATGTGTAGATAAAAAGCCGATAAGCGCCTCGACTTCCTCAGGAGTATCGGTAAATCCCGGACAGTTCAGGTAATTGATAGCCGTATGACAGCCACGACTAATGGCAATATCAATGCTGGTTTCAACATCTTGCAATCCATAGCCTTTTGGTCTGAAATAGGCTTTATAGCAACTGCTTCGGACGCTGTTGATGCTGACACGCATGCTGTCCATGCCCGCGTCGATAAGCTTACCCAGGATTTCTGGTCTGCCGGCGTTGGTGTTAATGTTGATGGTCCCTTCCAAAGTTTTGGAGCGGATCAAGCGTATAGCCGGCTCAATTACGTCAAATGACATCAGGGGATCTCCCTCGCAACCCTGACCAAAACTGACCACAGCAGCCTTTACCCTGCGGATGTGGTAAAGAGCAATTTCTGCAATCTCATCCGGTGTAGGCGTAAAGGCAATGCGTTCCTGGCTGTTTGAAGTAAGGGCGACCGGCCCGTAGTCACCTGCTTCCTCCTGCTGAAGGGACAGGCACCCCAAACACCGGGCATTACAAAATTGGGAAGTGGGCAGAGGAGCTTCATACCGGCCCAGAAAAAAGTTCTTCCCCGCCGGACACCCGTAGGTCATGGCGCAATGCTCCAGGTGAGCCCGAAGCCGGTTGGAGGGAATTTGTTTTCGTAGTGATTTGATGCCTTTCATCACATCTTCAGTCTTCATAAACCGCAGATCCTGCCGAGGCTCATCGTCCACCAGAGTGACCGCAGAGCGAAACTGTCCCCGATGCCAGCCAACAGCTCCATAAGAAAAAAGCGGCAGCATTTTGGCTGTGAGCGCCTCCCGGTAGGCGCAGTTGTGCGTCACCACATATCCCGGAGAATTGAAAGCAGCCACTGGAAACAAAGGACTGCCCAGTTGATATGGGTTTTCCTGCATGACTTCGAGTTTGCCAGTTGACAGATTGTGCAATATGGGCATACGATCCGGAAGAAACATCAGCTCGCTGCCATAAGGTAGTTGCCGCGTCTGATCGGCGGCTAACGGAGCTATCAGCTCCCCGTCCATACCGACTGCCGCATACCCTTCAATCTCAAATATCTCTCCGGATGCGCTGGCGACCACCGCCGTCAACAGATTTCCGGAAGTCTGTTGCGATCTGGGCGCTTTTGAGCTACGAACAGATTGATGTTTGATTGTCTTCTGCATTCTCATAGTTAAATAACTGAAAAACCTGCATTCTGTATATACTGTCAACGGTCATAATCTGAACTTTTGAACCCCCACCCCCTAACCCCCTCCCGCAAGGGGAGGGGGGACTTTCACTCCCTTCC
>JBAXVB010000442.1:0-3587 GCA_037129415.1 Deltaproteobacteria bacterium | reverse complement strand
CTTCCCTTAAATATCGTGAAATATCAACCATCATTTATTGAGATCACGCTCAGTACCTGCATCTTTTGTTACCATCTGACTCAACGGAGAAATAACCAAATTATCCGACCCAGACAGCCCCCCACGAACAGCGCGGACATAGTAACTGTAGTACTTAAGGAGGTAGTCGTCGGAGCCGAGGTTGAAGTGCACGCCCCACGCGTAGAGCGTATAGTAGGCTTGGGTAGTAGAAGACCAATAAAAGGACGTAACCCAACCAGGAATGAAGGACGAAACCGTTCCAGGAAAGAACGTGCGATTGATTGTTGGATTATTGCCCCAGCTTTTGTCCACCAGGGTCTTCAGCTCATAAATTGTGGGCAACCGCCAGTCTTTATAGCCGGCCAGAGACATGCCACCACAGTATGACATTGCTCCGTCCCAGTTCATTTCACTAGGGTCTGTCGCCTGCTGCCACATCAGTCTGGTTTCTAAATCTGTGACCGTACCATTGCCGTTGTCCCAATAAGCGGAATCTGGCTTGGCCCAAACAACCGTTGTAACCATCATAAAAATAAAACAAAAGATACCTACCCATTTTTTGATCATGTCGTTTCTCCTTTATTGATGTCTATAAGGTTTGGATGTTCTGATAACTGCTAAGCTTCAGTAAACACATATTATTGAATATATAGAAAAAAGCATCAAATGGCAATATCTTTTATTGCAGACCAATATGGTTAGTAAAATCATAGAAATTAAATAATATTTTTTTGATTAGTCAATTCTTTTGAAACGGCGATATTATTATTTATGAACTGCTTTTGTCTTAAGATTCTTTGCCAAAAAGTTCATGAAATATTTGAAAAAACTGGCACCGGTTACTCCCCGGTAAAATCCGGGGTCAAATGTACCAACCAAGTGAATAAATGAACCGCAGTTCAAGATTTGAAGTTGACACTGGAATGAAATCTGCGCTAATTGAACCTATAAGATTAATTGCGCCGTTATCCATTAATCCTAAACAAAAGGAACCAATCACGGAATCATTTACAGAGGTGGAAAAAGAAGTAAAGATCAATTCAATCAACTGGTCTCTGCAATAAACCAAATGAATGCAGGTGAATGGTCTAAGTTTTATAGTAATGACGAGTTTTTATCAACAATTGCTGGAACAGATTACTACGAAACAAAAAATACATGGAGTGATGAAAGATCGGAGATTAAGGGTAAGAATAAATTAGACCATCGCCGTTGTAGAAGGAAATAATAAAATCATGAAAACATATGCGATTATGGGTTTGCTGATCATGTTGACTGTTACTGGTTGCGCTACAGATATATTAAAAACACCAAAATATACTTCTGATTACGCAATAATTGACACTCTTAAACGCGAAAATTTTTCTAAGGTTGACATCGGACCCGGAAATTTATTATCCAGGTTGAAAAATGCTGGGTATGGCAACTACAATCTTTATCAAACCCTGCTTCAAATGCAGGCTGACGCAAGTCCGTCAGTTGCAGGAATTATAACGCCTGCTTTTTTGAACACTCTTGCTAATTGCCCGACTGGTAGCCAGATTTTTACTACAATGCTAAATGATTTCCATTCCGATAGTTCTCTTGCTATAAGCACAGACGGTACAGTGCAAACTGTTAAAGTTTACGCAAAAGACTATTTCAACAAGACTGGAGCATCCACACTGTTAACCAGTCTATCAGGTGCTGCGGCTGAGGATACTAATTTTGTTCATTCAGGTTTTCAGCCATCAATAGCTGAATTCAATGCGCCTTTGATGAGTTGGACAGTAGGAAACACAAAATACAATGTATTTGCAATAACATCGGGTTTTGTACCTGCTCAGACAGTGACTCCGACACCTACCAAGATACCATTTATGGATCAGCGGAGAAAGAAAAATGGGTAGGCGGATGTCACCTATAACAGAACATGTGATAAGGTCTAAGTCAGCAAAAACCTATAAGGAATTGTCAATGGAGCTTTCGGACGAAAACTGTCACCCATTCAATAGAATTTATCCCGTCCTTCTTTAAAGGAATCTGATGACAATGTTATGACGCAAATTCTGATCAAAATCCTTGTCAGTCTGGGAGTAATTGTTGCTGTTGCGGCAATCGCAAAGAAACTCCCATCTATTGCTGGTCTTATTAGCGTTATGCCACTTACAGGTGCGATGATTCTTGTATGGGTATATTTGGAAAATAAGGATGATCCGATAATCGTGCAGGATTTTACCAAGGGAGCCTTTTGGGGAATTTTGCCAAGCGTTCTCTTTTATCTGGTAGCTTTTATCTGTTTCAAAAAGCATCTTCCACTGTCGGTCGTCCTAATTGCAAGCTTCGGCTCATGGCTGGGTGCGGCTGTTATCCATCAGTGGATATTGAAATGATCCAGAACATTGATGGTAACGGGAGGGTAATCATGAAGAGCCTGAGAAGAAGGTCACTTAGATGTGCAATCGTTTTAATCTGTCTTGCTGTATGTTTAGGTGTATCTCATGCAGCAATGTCCAACACCCCTAATTCTGAAGTTGTGCAAGCCATTAGGAGTCAAGTTGAAGATGTACTCAGTGTACTTGGCAAGGAAATTACTCAGAAAGCCCCTGTAGATACTAAATCTGCCATTGCACTGCTCACACGCCACTTGGCCGAAAACCCTTACATCTACGGTGCTGCTTTTGCCTTTGCTCCCCTGAAAAAAAACAACAAACTGATCAAATCTTCACCGTATGTTTACCGGAGCGGGGGGAAGCTCATTAAAAAGAATCTCATAGATGCCTACGATTACACGTTTCAAGACTGGTACGTTCTGCCTGTCAACGCGAGGAAACCCGTATGGAGTGATCCCTATTATGACAAAGGAGGTGGTGATGCGTGGATGATCACCTACTCAATCCCGATCTATTCCAGGGGGAATCACTCCCGGCTTATTGGAGTTCTTACATCGGATATACTCATACCGAATCAAAAAAAAGATGAGTGATGAAAGTTGCACCCGACTTCACAGACGAAAATTGTGTTATATGTCCTACGATGTGTAAAAGGAGCGAGTTGGTATAATAATGTTGAGACCGAATATGCTATCATTCGATGATCAGGAAGGTTTAATGGTTCCTGATGGTCTTCCTCCAGTAATTGATGCCCATGTCCATATTTTCCCACGCAGTATTTTATCTGCAATCCCCGACGTTCATTGAATTTGCGCCATTGGTTAATTTCCCAGGACACACAACGAGTCATCAAGGTTGTCTATAGACGGAAGGCTGATCCGCTCCCATCCATACCCGATACATGCGCAGCCACGATTTGTGCAGCTTTGAAAATTTTCCACCCACCGACCAGCCCCTCTACATCCGCCTCCTTGAGCTGGATCATGTTGCAATCAAACCACGTCTTGCTCTGAGAGCAAATATCGTTGTCGAGACGATGCAGCAGGAAAAGGCAGCTCTTCACGTCATCCTTGTAGTCTATATACGACTTGCGCCACACCTTCTACTGCTGCCCTGCGCGCCGTCGGATGGCGATCGCGGCGGAACTCTGGGTTGTAGGTGAAGAGCATAGGAGGAGTCCTGTTAATACCGTCT
>JBAXVB010000441.1:0-3596 GCA_037129415.1 Deltaproteobacteria bacterium | reverse complement strand
AAAACGCAAACTGCTTTAAGATTTGACAGGCTGACCATAACTTGTAGAATAGTGAACCACACAACTTTTTAAACAATGGGAGGATACACATGGCAGATTATTACATCAATATTTTCATGGATGATGATAAGCAGAAAAAATTGGACGGCGCGGGACTTGCGGATCAGATCAAGGAAGTCGATGGGAAGAAGGCCATTCAGGTTGAAGTCAGCGCAAAAGAGCATAAAAAACTCATCAAGGGTTTTCCTGATCTTGTGTTTGATGCTTCCAATGCTTGCGTCATTCCCGAAAAGGCTGAAGCCACAGTTCTGGATATTATCTGCAACATGAAAACCATTGACGTCATGAAAGTGGCGATCATGAAGATTTACAGCCCTCTTGCAGGCAAGGCCCCCCGGTCTGCGCAGCGGTAATACTTGGGTTGCCCGCAACACCCGCTGCCTTGGTTCATTTAAGGGAATAAGCCCGCAGCTTGTTCCCTTTTTTTATGAAAAACAGCCATAAACCTGCGTACGTCGCCCCCGCGCGGGGGCGTGGATTGAAACGAACAAACAAATAAACAACAAGCAAACATACTGACATGAAACTCATTGATTTAAGCCACTCGCTTTTCGACAACATGCCGGTTTATCCCGGCTCGGAATCACCGCTTTTTGAGACTGCAACCACCATCAGCCATGAAGGGTATGCTGAAAAGCGACTTACCCTTTTATCTCATACAGGCACCCATCTGGATGCTCCTTCCCACATCCTTTCACAGGGCCTGTCTCTGGATATGCTACCGGTGGATCATTTTGTCGGATCGGCATCGGTTCTGGACTTTTCTTCTGATTCAGTTGGATCAATTGAGATTGACGATCTGATACCATACCGTCATCTTATTCAAAGCAGCGATTTTGTCCTGATCCATACCGGCTGGAGCCGGCACTGGGGGCTTGTCGCTTATTACACCGGATATCCGGTGTTGTCTTTGGATGCATCAGACTGGATTTGCGAATTCGGCCTGAAAGGGCTGGGGGTTGATGCAATTTCAGTAGATTCGCCACAAGCCCCGGGGTTTCCGGTTCATAGCCGCCTGCTGAAACAGCAGATGATCCTTGTCGAGAACTTAAATCGGCTACAAGACTTGCCGCAATCCGGGTTTACATTTATTGCCTTGCCGCTTCGTATCCAGGGTGGCGATGGATCACCGGTTCGGGCTGTTGCCATGATATCTGGTTAATTGCCATAAACAGTGCTTTTAACTTTCGTGATTTAAAAGTATTTCACGGTAAACCCTCATGGCATGGTCTATGTCGCGCACCCATGAATGAAAATTGTTTTTCGCGCAACGGCGGTAGGGCGACCGGCCGGTCGCCCCTACTTGTTTCGAGTGTTTCGAAAGGAGAAAATATGTTTGGTGTTTTTTATCGAATTGCGGCAATGGGTTTTATGATGATTTTTTTATTGACCGGATCGAGTATGTCTGAAGAAAAAAAAGACATGGGTGGATGGGAAAGAAACAGCAAATATGACAAACTCTATGTTCCCAGCGATCGGGATAGTTTTAAGGGTATTGTCACCGGATTCAAGGAAATCGTCCCTTTCCCTGGCATGTCTCCAGGTGTGGCGCTTCTGGTCAAGGATCCGGACGGCGATGTTGTCACGGTTCATCTGGGACCCAGATGGTTTATCGATCCTGCAGCCACCGGTATTCGAAAGGATGATAAGGTCAAAGTCAAAGGAGCGTGGGTGGAACTCAACAATGAAGATATTGTGATCGCTTCCAAGATTTCAAAAGGCGATTTCTTTGAATACAAAGTCCGTCTGACAAAGGATGGAACGCCATTCTGGACCCTGAGCAAGGAAGATATGGAACGGGAAAGAGGCGAAAGCCAGAAGCGGTAGGGAAAGGGAAAATAGTATGACATCTACGGATCAGAGTCCTTCAGCAAATTTTATTCGCTACATCATCATTGATGACATTCAGGCCCACAAATACGACCGACAAATCATGACCCGGTTTCCGCCTGAGCCCAACGGCTACCTGCACATCGGTCACGCCAAATCCATCTGCCTGAATTTTGGGCTGGCGGCTGAATTCGGCGGCGTTTGTAACTTGCGCTTTGATGACACAAATCCCAGCAAGGAAAACATCGAATATGTGGAATCCATTCAGGAAGATGTCCGTTGGCTGGGTTTTGACTGGGGAAACCGTCTGCATTATGCTTCGGATTATTTTGAACAAATCTATGACTATGCGGTTCAACTCATCCAAAAAGGCAAGGCTTATGTATGCAGCCTGAGCGCCGATGAAATTCGGCAGTACCGCGGCACACTGACGGAGCCAGGCAAAGACAGTCCCTGCCGCAATCGCACGGTTGAAGAAAATCTGGATCTGTTCACACGGATGCGGAACGGAGAATTTCCGGATGGCGCGCATGTACTCCGGGCTAAAATCGACATGGCATCTTCAAATGTGGTGATGCGTGATCCAGCTATTTACCGGATCCGCCGCGCCTCCCATCACCGTACAGGAGACAAGTGGTGCATTTATCCCATGTATGATTTCGCCCACTGCCTTTCGGATTCCATAGAAGGGATAACGCATTCGATCTGCACCCTCGAATTCGAAAACAACCGGGCTCTATACGACTGGGTGCTGGATGCATTAGGCGTTACCTGCCACCCACAACAGATAGAATTTGCACGGCTTAATCTGACTTACGCCGTCCTTAGCAAACGCAAAATGATCGAACTGGTTGAAAATGGTTATGTAAACGGATGGAGCGACCCGAGAATGCCGTCAATTTCCGGTATTCGCCGAAGAGGTTATCCGCCGGAGGCGATCCGGAATTTCTGCGAACGTATCGGGGTCGCAAAAAGAGACAGCACTGTGGATATGGCGCTTCTTGAACACTGTGTCCGGGAAAATCTCAACGAAAGTACGCCTCGTGTCATGGCGGTTCTTAATCCCCTTCGCATAGTCATCGACAATTATCCCGAAGATCAGGTGGAGTGGCTGGAAGCACCGTATCATCCGGACAATCCGCAGATGGGTTCCCGGAAACTCCCCTTCTCCAGGGTGCTGTACATCGAAGCCGACGATTTCATGGAAGATCCGCCGAAGAAATTCTATCGCCTTGCTCCCGGACGCGAAGTCCGGCTTCGCTACGCATTTTATATCAAGTGCGAGCGAGTGATCAAAGATGAACAAACCGGAGAAATCCAGGAGCTGCACTGCACTTACGACCCAGAAACACGCGGCGGCGGGGCCCCGGATGGCAGAAAGGTTAAGGCTACCCTGCACTGGGTTTCCGCGGATCATGCCATTGGCGCTGAAGTGCGCCTGTACGACCATCTGTTTACCCGGCCAGATCCAGATGGGGCAAAGGATGGAACTGATTTCAAGACATTTATCAATCCCGATTCCCTGAAAAAGCTCACTGCCTGCAGGCTCGAACCGGAACTTGCCAATGCCGCGCCTGGTAGCCGGTATCAGTTCGAGCGCCTTGGCTATTTTTGTGTGGATACGGTAGATTCATGCGAAACAGCACTGGTATTCAATCGAACTGTTACCTTAAAAGATGAGTGGGCAAAAATTCAAAAAAAATAAG
>JBAXVB010000440.1:0-3599 GCA_037129415.1 Deltaproteobacteria bacterium | reverse complement strand
TTATATACCAGTCCGTTGGAGCTGATCATCTCCGAGCAAACCAGCCCACAGCCGTTTTCCTTGGCGATCAGGCGAAACGGCAGATTGGTGATGCCGGCCAGAGGTGCCAGCACAGTCTGGCTCTTGAGTGTGATACTGCCAATTTTCATGAAATTTGATATGTCACTTGCTAAGCAAAATGTGGCGAATAAAGGCTTATCGATAGTCTGAACATTGTACGCAATTTTTATGGTCACTTCAAGCTTTTTTTGCCGAAATGGCATGGAATATGCTAAGTATAGTTTATGATAATATAGCTAAACAATGACGTCAGTATTTGTTTTCCGTGGTCAGTCGATTCTGTCAGCCATTCATGAGAAGTTGAACTTTGTTTGGATTGAACAATAAAAAGACTTAAGAAAAAAAATAATATGCGGATAATAATATTAAAAGAGAGCAACACTCAAAAAGGAGAAATCAAATGAATTGCGAAAATTGCTATAAACTATCTACACAAATAGATGATGAAGTCGAAAAGAATTATTGCATTAAAAAATGCATTACTCTTCAAGATGATTATTATATCCAGGAGCATCCCGATTGCTGTGTTAGTGACGGAAGGCGAGACGGTAACTTGTGAACATAAACTCTCAAAATACCAAACACAGGTTTTTTGACGTTTTTTATGGGGCAGGTGAATATCTGATCTGAATTGTCTAAAAATAGTGCAAGTTGCTTTTGTGTCGAAAGGAACAGATGTGCTTTGCGACATTCGGAATTTAGCATCACCTTGTAAAAGTTCACAGATTTTCATATTGACGATTTCGTTACAGCTTCGCAATAATTTCAGTAAGGATTCTTCACCACAACTCTGATTGTTTTTCCATCCCGATACAGCCGTGTTTTCTTCCGTGATACAAAGACAAGGTTGCCTTTATACTGATCGACTACTCGGTCTCCAATTCCTAAAAGCAATTTCCACACAAAAAATACATTGACGTGCCTGTTTGAGTCATGAAGATAGCATCAGATTCACTGGCGAAGATAAAAGCAAGGGTAATATTTGTGACGATTTCATATTCCGTTTTGCAGTCCGCTTCCGTCCTTTATGCCGCTTGTGATATAAAAGGCCCGAAAATGAAAAGAGAAAATAGCCCATTATGAAAATCCGTATTTGCCATAAGATTGAAATGTGATAAAAAGGGCAAGTCACTTGTTTGTATCCGCGTATCTCAACATAACGATTTCAGTTTTCGAAACAGGACACCCTGACCAATGAATACAGAGACATTTAAACAAAAGTTTGAACCCTGCTGCCTGGCAACCACAATTGGTAGCCTGCCCCATACCGATGCAGCCTGCGCCACTCGGTTGATGCTCAAAAGCACACCTGCAATTCCTTCCTGGGTTCAGTTTCCCAAGCGCGATTTTCATGAGAACATGATGATGCAGTTTACCGAAGGACTGCCGGCGATTGTTCAAGATGGAGATCGCCTCTCCTTTTCCACCATGTTTGAGAACTTTCCAGATCAAATGACCGATTTTTACGAGCGCTATCTAACTGTAACCGAAGAAAGCCAAAATAAAAAAAACCGGTCTGAAGCCCTCGACAGCTTTGGCCTTTCCTCGCAGTACTCAATCGGATTTTCCGAATTCATGGCTCAGCTTGCTGAACCGTCGGTGTCTGGCGCGGCCGTAATGCTGAAAGGCCAAGTCACGGGACCCTTTACACTGGGGACGAACCTGATGGATCAAAACGGGCGCTGCGCCTATTACGATGAACAACTTCGTGATGTCATCGTCAAGACCGTATCAATGAAAGCCTTATGGCAGATCGAGCGTTTGAGTACGTTTGGCCTGCCCGTCATGATATTTATCGATGAGCCGTCTCTGCTCGGGTTTGGGAAAATGACGTTTCTTTCAGTCAGCCGCGAAGATGTCATCCGGGACATCAATGAGGTGACTGCGGTCATTCATGCCAAAGGCGGGCTTGCTGGCATCCACTGTGAAGAAAATACCGATTGGTCCCTTCTGATGGAAACTGATCTGGACGTTCTCGACTTTGATGCCTACGACCATTTACAAGGCATTACCCTCTATCCGACGGAGTTGGCCAGATTTTTCGAACGCGGCGGATGCTTGGGCTGGGGCATCGTTCCCACGCTGGATAAAGACGCTGCTGCAACAGAAACGGTCGAATCCCTTCTGACGCGTTTTGAAGAAGGGATGGACCAATTCGTCGCCAGGGGATTTGACAGGGAACTGCTGAGGCGGCGGGCGCTAATCACCCCAAGCTGCGGAGCGGGCGGCGTACTTACCGAAGTGCTGGCTGAACGTGTACTCGATCTGTTGCACAATCTTTCCACGGCGCTCCGGATCAGGTATGGATTTTTGAAGGATTAGTAAAAAATGGTTTGTGATATTGCACCTACCTGAATGGCTTTTTATTGTCTTTGTCGTGGTGTGTGGGTCGCAGACGTTTGGAAGGATTTGACATGAATTATGAAGGAACGATTATCCGGCCCCCCAGCGAGGCCAACAGCATCCTGCTTCAGGTGACGGTGGGATGTTCCCGGAACAAATGTACTTTTTGCGGAACGTATCAGGGTGAGCGATTCCGGATAAAAACCGATGACATCATCCTGACGGATATCGCCTTTGCCGAGAAATATTGCAAGCGTCAGCGCCGGGTGTTTCTCTGTGACGGGGATGCTCTGATCATTCCTCAAAAGCGAATCGTGTCCATATTGTCGGATATCAAACGGCATCTTCCATGGGTCACCCGCGTGGGTGCTTACGCCAATGCCAAAAGCCTGAAGCTTAAAACCCCACAGGAGCTGGAAACCCTGCGGTCTTTGGGACTTGGCATTTTGTATATGGGGCTTGAAAGCGGGGACGATTTGACCCTGCAAGCCATTAAAAAAGGGGCAATGTCCGAGGAAATGATACGGATGGGACAAAAGGCCAGACAGGCCGGATTTAAACTGTCCGTCACGGTTTTGCTGGGAATCGCCGGAAGGGAACGCTCATGGATTCATGCTCAGGAAACGGGCAGGGTGCTTACTGCCATTGATCCTGAATATGTTGGTGCGCTCAGTCTGATGCTGATTCCGGGAACGCCGCTTCATGAGGATTATGAAGCCGGGCGTTTTGTGCTGATTGATCCGGATGAAACTCTTCAGGAACTCAGAATCATGATCGAAGCCACTCATCTGACCCGTGGGCTTTTTCATGCCAACCATGCCTCCAATTATCTCCCCATTCGGGCCAGGCTGCCCGCTGAAAAAAATGCCACGCTGGCATTGATTGATCAGGCGCTGGCAGGCAAGATCGCCCTGAAACCGGAACATCTCAGAGCATTGTGATTTTGAAAAACTCCCCCCTTGATCCCCCTTTTCAAATGGGGAGGGGGGAGCGACGTTCATACCGCGAGACACGATTCAAAAAGGATTTATGGATATAAAACTGATTTTAACAACGTTCGGAATGGTATTTCTGGCTGAACTCGGGGATAAGACGCAGTTGGCGACATTTTGTCTGTCCGCAAATTGCGATTCGAAGCTGTCTGTGTTTCTGGGATCGGCCGGTGCCCTGGTACTCAGCTCATTGATTGCAGTCAT
>JBAXVB010000044.1:0-19962 GCA_037129415.1 Deltaproteobacteria bacterium | reverse complement strand
ACGGCGGCAATCATTTTATACATTCTTTCGGAGGATGTTCTTATGCTCCCATCCCCCATCGATAAAACCGCCAGATTCAAAGTCTGCGTCAACGCTTTTTCAGAAACCACCTGCACCCGGGTACCCCACCATGCGGGCAACCGTTCCAACCCTTTCTCAATTGTGGTTCCCAGCTTGTTAAAAATTTTGGATGCAAGGCTCGGATTATTCAAGAGCTGCTTGGCGTATTTTAAATCCAAATAATCTGCATGAGAAAGTTTCAATATTGTCAGCTTAACTTGAATTTCACTTTTTGATTTTTTGAAATCTTTCTCTATAACATTTTGAGATGGATTGTCAATTATTCCCATTTTATCCCGCAGACTTTTTAGACATTCATTACTCTCGACTTTTACAGTATTCTAAACCAGGGAAGGACTTGAAACAATCCTCAGAAATAATAATCTTACAATGGTCAAAACTAATCAGTCAGAAGCATTCCATTTCGTTCAGGTGAAGTGAAAGATAAATCCCGCCACGCCTGATTTTTTCGATGGCGGGGAAAAGCTCAATGTCCGCATCCTCTTTCAGCAGGTATCCATCCGCGCCCGCTGAAAGGGCTTCCTGAACGTATTGTTTCTCACGATGTATGCTCAGTATCAACACCTTGGTGGCGGGACAGGTGCGCTTTATCGTGGCGGTCGCCTTGATTCCCCCAATATTCGGCATGGTGATGTCAACAATGGCCATCTGCGCGGCCGGCTCAGTCAAACCAAGGATTGCAAGGAGTTCGACCCCATCGCCCGCTTCCCCGGCAACTTCCATCTCACTTCTTGCCATGAGAATCCGCTTCAAATACTGTCTGAATATCGCGTGATCGTCTGCCAGGACAACACGGTAGGGGCAAATTATTGGCATGTTTTTTCCTTGCTTTGAACCAAAAAGAGGGTCACATCCTCTTTTTATTGTTATATATACCGGGTTGTACGTTTGGGGCAATCATCAGAAACAGCCATTTTCTTATGGTCAAAACTATGTATTTGATTCACCGTTTACGATTTACAAGGTACGATTATGGAATCCCCGGATAAGAGCCTGCTCTTTAAAAATATATTGATCAATTGCCATCTGATTGCCCCTCAGGAACGAAACGTTGCGATCAATCGCAGGGGTGGTAAACATAAATGGTATTTAACGGGTTGAAGGGTATTCATTGTGGTTTTTAATTCTGCCAAAAGAGTTTTTGGTTTTTTTATTTTTCTTGGCGCAGGTAGGTATCAGCGGTCACTTTCACCCTGATACACTCTCTGTCTGGCATCCGCCGCCGATTTAAGCACACCGACATGAACATCCACATAATCAAATATTCGGGCCTGGTGTTTACCAGGTGCCGGGCGAAGCACCCTGCCGATATATTGTAGCACTCTGCCGCTGAAGCGGATGGGGGTTGTCAGAAAAAGGGACGACAGATTCGGGCAGTCAAATCCTTCCCCAAGGAGCTGACCGGTTGCGATCAGAACTTTGATGTTTCCCCCGGCCAGCTCTTTAAGAATATGTACCCTCTGGTTGGCATCCACATCTCCGGTCAGCACTTCGGCTGTGATTTTATGCCGGAAGGTCAGGAGGGCTCTCAGGGTTTCGCAGTGCTGTTTTCTATCTGATAATACCAGGCAGATTCCGTCTGTTTTTTCCGCCTCAATCGCCACGTCCGAGGCGATCAGGCGGTTTCGCAGGTCGTCCGTCGTCAGTTCCGCCAGCATTTTGCTGTAAGCTTTTGACGGATCATGATGGGGCTTGAACTCGGTCTGGCGCTCCACAATTTCTGCGTCCAGAATATCGCCTGAATCAATCAGTTGATTCTTGTTAATCGAATACTGAACATCACCCAGATGCCAGAAGATCAATTGAGACAGATTATCCCTGCGCCAGGGCGTAGCGGATAACCCCATCATGTATTTTGAATCAAACAGCGAGACAGCCTCGGTAAATGTCCGGCTGGGGCACCGGTGGCATTCATCGACGATCAGAAACCCGATGTGGGGCGCGATTTCCTCGGCGCATTTGTACAGCGATTGAACCAGAGCAACAGTGATGTGCGTCCCTATTTTCTTTTTCCCACCGCCGATCCGTCCAATTTCAGCTTCCGGAATATTTAAAAATGTTCCAATGCGATTTACCCATTGATCGGCCAGATCCTGCGTGTGTACGATTATCAGGGTCGGTTGTCGCCGGTCGGCGATCAATGCCAAAGCCATGATGGTTTTACCGCTTCCGGTCGGCGCAGAAAACGTGCCAAAATGTTTTGGTCCCAGGGCCTCGACTGCGGTCTTCTGAAACGGTTTCAGCATTCCGGTAAAGGTAAAATCAAGCAGGGAAAGAGTTCTCCGGTTATCGTGAATCAGATACTCAATGCCATCTTTTTTACAGCGGCGGATCAACTGCCCCATGCATCCACGCGGCAAGATCAGACCACCGTCGGGTGTCCGGGTATAAAAACAAAGAGTCTTGGGGGTTTCCCGGTTCCACCTTCCCATGCGGTCATTTTCCAGCCATTTGGGATTTGGGATTTTTAGTTGATTGCTCAGGAGTTGATCGAGAGTATCTGGAATTTCTTCGAGTCTGATGTCATTGCAGATAGTTATCTGAAGTGGTTTTGCAGTTGGCATGGGTTTATGCTGGGCTTACAGCCCGGCCCGTTTCTTAACCAGAAGAAGACCAGGGCTGTTATGCAGGTACATGAGGGAAGAAGCATGTCCTGCGTTAATGAAAAACGCTTCCATATCGTCAAAAAGGACTTTTTTATCCGGCCAGGTAAACTGTTTTTCACGGTTTTTCAGAACATTCCACGCGGATTCCGCCGTAGGATTGTCCGGAAAAATCCGAATCATTGCTGCATCGCAGATAAACATCTGGCAGACAATCGGCTTGATCCGCCACAGACAGCCTTGTGGCCCCAAGTAAACACATTTGGGGCCGGTATTTGGTTTTTGGAGAACCGTCAACAGAAACTTTTGTTCATCCAAAGTGGAAAACAAGGCGTTTATGACAATATCCGCAAAAAACGTGATGATGCCCTCCCTGGAGCAGCAGGCGCTGAGGTTGTTATGAAAGCATTTTTTCGTACAGATGGTTGCAAAATATGTATTCAGAAAGGCATCCACATCATCCCGGAACATCAGATATTCACAGGATGATGTTCTCAAGGCTTCGATCTGGTCTGGTGAGAGCGTATCTATATGTGTTGACGCCATAAGAATGGCTTCATGCTGCTCCTGGTGATAGGGACTGGTCAGCATTTAGTGGCTGCACTCGCCACCCGGGCCGTGTCCGGAACAGGTCAGATCCATACTGAAATCAATTAGTTTACCGGTTTTGATCCGTTCCAGATTTTCCGAAACACTGCCCTCGACACCTCGATATACCTTGATATTGGCAGCCAGCAGTTTTTGAAGCGCGCCTTTGCCGATGCCACCGACCACAATGGCATCAACGGGTTTTCCGTTCAGCGCCTTCAGGGGCTGACACTGTCCGTGAATATGATCCCTGTCCGGATTGATCACGGTTTCAAAATTGTCAGACTCTGTATCCGCAACAATAAAAAATACAGCAGATCCAAAATGGTTAAATAAAGGGCTTTGCAGGCCAAAATTCTGTTGGGTTGGGAAAGCAATTTTCATTTCATATCCTCTTGATCATCAAAAATGGTTTTGTTGTCGGCATGCTGCGAACGGGCATAATCTGCGATTTCCATTAGCTCCCTCTCCCAGCGGGGGAGGGTTGGGGTGGGGGTAAAACGCAAAATTATGCTCGTTCTCAGTGTATGTTGCGACAAAAAATAAAAGATTGTCGTCAGACTTTTCTCCATCAGGTCAAACAGTCCTGAGCGCTTAGGATAAGACGGTTTCATAAAAAATCAATTTTCATCCCTAACTGTACTCCTTTTCGATGATACTATCATTGCAAAAGGGTATCAACACGAATCGTTCCTCCCAGGGATACCTGTTGACAAAACATCAATCCCGAATTAGATGTTGTTGAAAACATTGTTGTTCATTCAGGTGACAGGTTAAATGTCGCCAGTACTGTTGAAAAAACGAAACAACTGATTCGAGGATACAATGGTTATTGATTTTCACACCCATATTTTTCCAAAAGACATTTGCGAACATCGTGACAACTATTTTCAGGGCGAACCAGAGTTCAGACTGCTGTACGACTCCCCCAAATCCAGACTGGTGGATGCTACCGAATTGATCTCTACCATGGATGAGCAGGGAATCGACAAATCCGTGGTGTTTGGTTTTCCCTGGAACTGTTTTGAAACCTCGCAGTTTCAAAACGATTACATATTGGAAATGGTTCAAACCCATCCAGATCGGTTGATCGGGTTTTGCTGCCTTAATCCATCGCATCCTTCTGCGGCAAAGGAGGTTGACCGATGCATTCAGGGGGGGCTGAAGGGCGTTGGAGAACTGGCATTCTACCAGTCGGGAATCGACGAGCCGGTTTTAAATGCGCTGTCTCCGATCATGTCCCTTTGTGCGGAAAATCGTCTCCCCGTATTGATCCATACCAATGAACCGATCGGCCATGCTTATCCCGGCAAAGCACCGATGACGCTCTCCGAGATTTACAGAGTGGTGCAGCGCTTTCCACACAATGTTATTATTCTTGCGCACTGGGGAGGAGGGCTGCCTTTTTATCATCTGCTGAAAAAGGAAGTAAAGGAGGTCCTTAAAAATGTCTATGTTGATACCGCTGCCTCTCCTTTTCTCTATGATCATGCAATTTATCAGGTTGCCGCAACAGCTTTTGGATATGAAAAAATTCTTCTGGGCAGCGACTTTCCGTTGCTGAAGCCCTTGCGCTATTTGGACGAATTGAAAAAAGCCGGACTGAAGGATGAACAAATTCGTGCGATCTGCGGGGAAAATGCTGCTAAGCTACTATAAACATTCAGAAAAATAATTTCGAGGCGTTATCGGTCGGAGATATACTACAGTATTATCTCCTCCCTGCTGCCTTGCGAAATGAATTTTCTGAAAGTCTATATCACATTAAAAAAACAGAAAAAAATCATACATTCCTCATTTGGAATGTCAGGAAATTTTGAAATAACTTGACATAATTATCCGGTAAGTATTATATTAATTGTTTAAGTTTTCTTCGTCAGCATACAATTCATCATGAGTTGTCACTTGGTTTTCTCATCCTTGGGGCGAATGTCAAAAATTCATGATCGTTTTCTGTATTCATATTCCAACAATCGGAGCAGTCGCACAATGGTTTCACAAGATATCAATTTGATTCAGATGATCAGCAGTTCCGGCTTGATGGTGAACTTTGTCCTGCTGCTGCTGCTTTTTTTCTCGGTGATGTCCTGGGCAATCATTTTCATCAAATATCGCTATATTCGAAGGGCTTTTAAGGAGTCCTCGCTGTTTACCGATTATTTCTGGAAAAGCCGTGATCTTTCCGAAGCCTTTGTCAAGGCCAAGCAACTTCATAGCAGCCCCATCGCCCAAGTGTTTCGCATTGGATACGTTGAGCTTAAAAAAGTCAGCCAATCCGGACCACCTGCCAAGCATCAGTCTCCTGGGCAAGAGACATTAACCATGGGAGCACATTTTGCCGGAATCGATAATGTAACCCGTGCTCTCAGGCGTGCAACCAATACCGAAATTACCCGGATCACCCAGATGGTGCCTTTTCTGGCGACAACGGGAAACACGGCCCCCTTTATTGGACTTTTTGGAACGGTATGGGGTATCATGAATTCTTTTCATGGGATTGGCCTTAGGGGGTCGGCAACGCTGGCAGTTGTTGCTCCTGGAATTTCGGAAGCCTTGATTGCAACGGCTGCCGGACTTGCGGCTGCAATTCCATCTGTCATCGCCTTTAATTATTTCATGCAGAAAATCAATATCATTGAGACGGAACTTCAAGGTTTCTCAGCGGATTTTTTGAATATCATTGAGCGGGACATTATGTCCGCCAAAGGAAGCAATCCATGAGTATGGGTGGTAATAACGGCCGGCTGATGTCTGAAATCAACGTCACGCCGCTGGTTGATGTCATGCTTGTACTGTTGATTATCTTTATGGTTACTGCGCCCATGATGATGCAGGGGGTTGATGTTGCTCTTCCGGAGACCACATCCGCGCCGCTTACCGCTGAAAAAGAACACCTCATCATTACCATTGATCCCAACGGCCAGATATTTATCAACGAATTCCAGGTTTCGCTGGATGTCCTCAGCAGTAAACTATCCAAGATTCTTGAAGGAAAACCGGATAAAGAGGCGTATCTGCGGGCGGACAAAAACATTCCCTACGGTACAGTTGTTCGGGTGATGGCGGAGATCAAGGCATCTGGTATTGACAAACTGGGAATGGTAACCGTACCGCTGGATAATAAACCTGAAAAAAAGAAGTAGCGAATGAGTGCTCGTAGATCAGCTCATGCCAGTTTGTTGCTTTCTTCAGGAACCAGTGCCGCCTCAATCGGCTGGTATGCTGCGGTTTCCCTTGTTATTCATGTGCTGGTTTTTGTTATATTTACTTATTTGCCTGATCTTACTCCAAAAAGAGAATTTGTACCATCAGTGATCATGGTCAATATGGTTACGATGTCGCCAACTGGTTCTGTTGGAAAGCCCGGGCATCCCGGACCGGAAAAACCTGGGCCCAAATCAGAGAAGCCTGCTGCACCCGAGCCAAAGTCAGCAAAGCCCGACGTTCAGGAACCCAAACAGGAGCCGCCTGCGCCAAAGCCAGCTAAGCCCGAGGTTCAGGAATCCAAGCCGGAACGGCCAGCGCCAAAGCCAGAAAAAGTGTCGGTTCCAGAGCCTCAGCCTCAGGCGGCTAAGCCAGAGCCTGAAAAATCGGCGGATGTCATATCGCTTTCCAGCGAAAAGCCAAAGATTAAAACATCTTTGAAAAAAGAAACATTTAAATCCACACAAGCCATTAAAAATGCGTTGAACCGTATTGAAAAGCAGGTGGAGGAAACCAGGCCCGCAGACCCCTTGGCATCTGCTCTGGACCGTATCAAGAGCAAGGTAGAAAAAACTGAGGCAGCAACGGCCAAGTCCCCGTCAAAGGAAACTGCGTCAGGACAGGCTTCAGGTGGCGGTGGAGGGGGCGGCACCGGAGGAACCGGAGCGTTTGGAATACAGCCCATTGATTTTTACAGGTCGCTGCTTCCCGACCACATCAACAACAACTGGGTGTTCAATGAACAGCTTTTCAGCGGACGAACAGATCTCGTGTCCGTTATCGTGATTAAAATTATGCAAAATGGTGAAATTTCTGATATATGGTTTGAAAAAAAATCCGGTAACAGTTATTTTGATGACTCTGTACTCAAGGCTGTAAAAAAATCAAATCCGCTGCCGCCGTTACCCAAAGAATTTGCACGCCCATACTATGACCTTGGACTGATTTTTACACCTAAAGGACTGAAACGGAGTTAACATGATGGTGGATTCCGGAAACGCCGGATGCAGAAAAACCCTGGTTGCCAAACACACCCTTCTGGTCTTGGGAATAATCATGGTTGGTATTCTATCGACCGGAGCGGCTTTTGGCGCCGACAAGTACGACTATATCGATATCAACAACCCTTCGTTAAAGAAAGTACCTATCGCCATACCTTTTTTTAAGCCTGCTTCCGGGGATGTATCCGAGTCTGAAGCAGCGCAAACTGGAGCCACCCTGCTTTCTGATACGCTTTCTTTTACGGGTTATTTCAAAATCCTGGACAGGGGATCTTTTCTGTTGGATGCACGGCAATTAGACGTTGCCGCACCAGTGTTTAAGGGTTGGACAGCAATCGGCGCCGAACTTCTGGTAACCGGCTCTATTGCCTTGAACAATCCCCAGGTTGAAATGGAATTACGACTCTTTGACACTTACAATGAGCGACAGTTGATCGGAAGAAAATATACCGGGAATGTGAAAGATATGCGTGTCATGATTCGCAGGTTCTGCAATGAAATCATGGGACTGCTTACCGGAAGCACTGGCTTGTTCGAGAGTAAAATCGTGTATATTTCCTCCGGATCAGCCAATAAAGAGGTGTATATTTGCGACTTTGATGGTTACAATCCCACCCAGATCACCCATAATCAAAGCATTAATCTTTCTCCTGCAGTGTCGTATGACGGCAAGTGGGTTGCCTATACATCATATTCCAAAGGAAAACCGGACTTGTTTATTCAGAATATTTCTGATAAACGAACTTCCGTGGTGGATAAAAAGGGCATGGGCATTTCTCCTTCATGGGTTCCTGGGAAGTTTGAGCTGGCGGCATCCTTGTCTTTTTCTGGAGATCCTGAAATTTATCTATTGACCGGAACCGGAAAAGTTATTAATAGGTTGACTGATAGCCCGGGAATTGATGTATCCCCGACTTGGTCGCCGGACGGTAATAAAATGGCATTTGTGTCCAGAAGGGGAGGAACGCCCCAGATTTATGTTCAAAATATGAATTCCGGGCAGGCCGAACGCATTACTTTTCAAGGAAATAACAACACGCAGCCGGAATGGTCGCCCAAAGGGGATAAAATTGTTTACACTGCATTGGAAAAAGGCGGCGGATTTAATATCTGCATGCTTGGTGTGGATGGCAAGGGGCTGATGCAGCTTACCCGAGCCCAGGGAGACAACGAATCGCCGTCATGGTCGCCGGATGCCAGTATGATAGCGTTTAGCTCTACCAGAGAAGGGTTATCGAGGATTTATGTTATGACTGCTTACGGGGCGGATCAACGCAGGTTGATGAGTACGCCAGGTCAGCAATCAGAGCCCAAATGGTCACCGGGTGTGACAAATTAATTTTTTATTTAAAGGAGGAAGTAAAATGAAGAGAAAGTATTGGGTAATTTTAGCAATGTTGTTTATCGTACCAGGTTTGATGTTAACCGCATCATGCGCCAAAAAAGCCGTAAAGCCTGAAGCAGCCGTTTCAAAAACCGACGATAGCGCAAAAAAGGCGCCTCCAGCTCCGCCTGCTACGGACGATGCTGCAAAAAGTGCAGCGCTGGCAGCTCGAGAAAAATTCATGAAACAGGATGTCAATTTTGCTTTTGACAGTGCTGTGCTGGATGCCACTGCTCAGGCCATTCTGAAAGACAAGGCTGACTGGTTGAAGAAAAATGCAGATGCCGCCACCACCGTTGAAGGTCATTGTGATGAGCGTGGCACCGTAGCATACAACATTGCCCTCGGTGAAAGACGTGCAGAATCTGCAAAAGCTTTCCTCGTTAACATGGGTGTTCCGGCTGCCAAAATGACCACGATCAGTTATGGAAAAGAAAAACCTCTTGATCCTTCAAAGACAGAATCCGCCTATGCCAAAAACAGACGGGCTCATTTTGTCCTGAAATAAAAAGTTTCATGACGGGATTTTTTTAGTTTGGTAATGGCAGGTTAGCACATCATACTGTGCTGCCTGCCATTTTCGTATCCATACGGGCGAAAGGCTTTTTGTTTTTCCCGTTTGGGTCCACCATTTATTTATACATGGGTAAATGTATTGTCATGAAATCTAGCTTGTTTTGTCTTGTTATTTATCCACCAATACTTCTGGCCATTCTTCTGGTGACTGGTTTTCTGGTGTCTGGATGTGCAACCCGTCAGGAGGTTACAAGGACTGACAGTCGGATTGCAAATCTTGAGAGCCGTGGGACTGATGTTGAGAAATCCAGAGATCAGTTTCAATTGCGGATGGAAGATTTCCGAAA
This sequence comes from Deltaproteobacteria bacterium, assembly GCA_037129415.1. Taxonomy (GTDB): domain Bacteria; phylum Desulfobacterota; class Desulfobacteria; order Desulfobacterales; family Desulfatirhabdiaceae; genus RAAP-1. The sequence goes on along the minus strand of JBAXVB010000044.1, from coordinate 10,238 downwards.
AAGCCAGACTGAAAAAGAACATCAGCTTCGAACCCAGTATGCTGAGCTTTATGCCACCGTTGACAGACTGCAAGAACAGATTCAGCTTCTCAACGGAAAATTTGAAGAAAAAACTTATCGCCAAAAAGCCATGATTTCCGGTGATGCTGGTGACAGCATTGAAACCAGAATGAATAATCTGGAACAAACATCTCTTTCAATCAAAGACCGGCTGCTCCGAATAGAAGAATACCTTGCTCTGGACGGCGCAACAAAAAAAGCAACACCCGGAAAGACGGTTCCGGAAAAGCCCACTGCCAAGGAAAAGGCTGATGTCTCTCCAGCAAAAGAGATGGCCGAAAATGAACTTTACGCCAAGGCCAAGCAGGATTTTGATTCAGGGGAGCTGGAAACCGCCAGAACAAGCTTTCAGGAGTTTCTCAAACGGTATCCCAAATCCACCATCGCAGATAGCGCCCAGTTCTGGGTTGGAGAAATCTTTTACCGGCAAAAGTGGTACGAAAAAGCCATTCTGGAATACCAGAAGGTGATTGAAAACTACCCAAAGGGAAACAAGGTCCAGGCATCGCTTCTGAAACAGGGCTTTTCGTTTTATAATCTCGGAGACAAGTCCAATGCGCGGCTGATCCTGAAAGAACTGATCAACAAATATCCTTCCAGTAACGAAGCTAAAATCGCCAAACAAAAACTTGAAGGTTCTTAAATCCAGCCAGTATGGATGGTATCCATAACCAATGATTAAGGTGATAGGCATAGATCCTGGTTTGGCCTCAACAGGAATTGGAATTGTTTCAGGAAAAGGATTAACCATCCTGAGTTATTCTTATGGAAGCATTCACACCTTAGCCAACATTGCCCTGCCCCTCCGCCTGAGTCAGATTTATACACAGATTCTTCAAACATTATCCATTGAAAAACCTGATATGATGATTGTTGAAGATGTGTTTTCCCTTGAGAAATTCCCCCGTTCCGGTATTATTCTGGGAAAAGTTTCCGGCGTCATTCTATTGGCGGGCGCTTTTCACAACATTCCCATACAGGAAATTCCGGTACGTGAAGCCAAGCAGGTGCTTACCGGAAACGGCAATGCCAGCAAAAGCCAACTCGAAAAATCGGTTCGCAGCCGGCTGTCCCTGACTGCGCCCATCAAGCCGGATCATGCCTCCGATGCCTTGGGACTGGCGATGATTGGTTTGCTGCGTTACAATGATGTCAGAATCGTTGATTGAGGAATGAGAAGTGATCGGATATATTGAGGGCAACATACTTCAGAAAAATGATGACCGAATACTGATTCTTGCCAATCAGATAGGGTATGAGGTGCTGCTCCCAACCATTGTAATGGATTCGTTAAAGGAAAGAAAAGTCGGGGACACTGTGTCGCTGTTCATATACTTTCATCAAACAGAAAAACAGCCTAAACCCGTGCTGATCGGGTTTAATACCGATGAAGAAAAAGAATTTTTTCAGCGACTGATAACTGTTGAAGACATCGGCCCCATGAAAGCCGCCAAGGCGCTGACACTTCCTGTTCATGATATTGCTAGCGCCGTTGAAGCAAACGACCTTGATAAGCTTCAAAAACTTAAGGGTATCGGGAAGCGAACCGCACAAAAAATGATTGCATCTCTTGCTGGAAAGCTGGATAAATTTGTTTTATCAAAGATTGAAACTGGCCGGCCAACGGTTAAACAAGATGAACTGATTCAACCTGTTCTGGATATTCTTGTCGAACAACTTGGGATTAAACCAGTTGACGCCAAACGCAGGGTGATAGAAACCCTTACACTCAATCCTTCAATTATTACACCGGAAGCCCTTCTTGAAGAAGTGTTTCGCGCCAAGCTATAATGACCGCAAAAAGTATGGAAAAATCTCCCGTATTGACTCAGGGTATTGTAGCTGGAACCTGCCAACCGGCGGACATCGAAAACGACATGCTATCGCTTCGTCCCGAACGCCTATCCGAATATGTCGGTCAATCGGAAGTGGTTGAAACCCTGATAATCGCAATCGAAGCTGCAAAGAAGAGAAAAGAGCCGCTTGATCACGTACTGTTTCATGGTCCTCCGGGGTTGGGAAAAACCACACTTGCCCACATCATAGCCAATGAAATGGGAGGAGCCATGACCGTAACTTCAGGTCCGGCTTTGGAAAAAGGGGGTGATCTCATCGGCATCTTAACCCATCTGTCCAGAGGGGATGTGTTGTTTGTGGATGAGATACATCGCTTGCCCAAGACCGTGGAGGAGTTTTTATATCCCGCCATGGAAGACTTTGCTGTTGACTTTGTATTTGACAAAGGCGCTCATGCCAGAAGCCATCGTATTCGACTGGAACGATTTTCTCTCGTAGGCGCCACCACGCGGGTCGGCCTTCTGTCTTCGCCTTTAAGGGACAGATTCGGGATATTCAGAAGTCTGGATTTTTATCGCGAAACAGAACTGGTTCAAATTACCAGAAGGTCTGCCGCCCTATTGGATATTGCCATTGATACAGCCGGCGCTCAGGAGCTTTCCAGGCGGTCTCGCGGGACACCTCGAATTGTCAATCGACTGCTGAAAAGGGTAAGGGATTATGCTCAGGTTCGAGCAGACGGAGCCATCACGGAGGCCATTGTTAATGCGGCATTACTTCTTGAAGGGGTGGATGAAAAAGGGCTTACGGATCTGGATAGGCGCTACCTGAAAACCGTGATTGATTTTTATGATGGTGGTCCGGTCGGGATTGAAGCCATTGCCGCAACCCTTCAGGAAGAAACCGACACACTGGTGGATGTGGTTGAACCCTATTTGCTGAAAATCGGCATGATATTGAGGACTTCATCCGGCAGGCGCGCGGCGCAAAGCGCTTATGAACACCTGGGATATTTGTTTCAAAAGAAATTGATTTAAGCCGGGATGTCTCATGAAATTTCAAACCAAAATAATTCTGTAAACATTAAGATAATGAGTTTTGACCATGGTGTTCAATTCTGTTTTGAATGTTGTCTCTTTTGAAGAAATAGCCGATCACATTTTAGGGAGAATGTGTAAATGAAAAGAAACTTCTTTTTGGTTTGTGTAGCTCTGGTGGTTTTGTATTGTGCGGCATTTGCTTCAGCGGATGTGATCGACCCCTATGACAGCATCTCCGCACCACCTGGAACAGTTGCTTTGTTCAGCTATTTCGGACAAATCCATCTCCCTGACATTGCAGACAAAACAGGCGACAAGTTTCATTTCGGTTACGATCAGAGCTATATGCTGCTTCGACCGGTGTATTTCATGGGGCAAATAGCAGATAAACTTTCCTATGGTTTCAATGCCGTCATCCCCTTTGCCCACGTCAGTCTTGACGGCGCCAATAATGAGTTCGGTCTCGGTGATATCGGAATCTCCCCCTTTATCTATCTGTATGAAAATCCGAATTCAAAACTGTATCTGTCCTTCTGGGAATTCATTTTTATGCCCACTGGTAATTACGATGAAAATAATGCCGTAAATCTCGGCCGGGATGCCTGGTGGTTCCAGCATCAATTTGCCTTTGGCTGGTATCCCAACAAATTCGGGATGGACTTCAACGTCAACTATTTCCAGTTCACAAAGAGCGACAAACTTAAATACGATGAACCAGATGCGCTTGAACTTGAAACAGTCGTCCATTATGGTATCACCGACAAATTCCGCGTTGGTGTCAACGCCGCCTACTGGATTGGAGTGGACGACGCTGCATACGACGGCATCACCGTATCCGACAGTAAACCAATGAACGTCAAACTCGGCCTCAACCTCTCCTATACCCTTTCGGAAAAATGCACTGCCGGTATTCGCTGGATGCATGATATCGACTCAGAAAACTATCCCAGTGGAGACTGGGTTTATGTCCGTCTTGCCTATATATTCTAACCCGGTTTGCAACCAAGCCGATATACTTTGTCCGCGCTGCTGTGCAGCAATGCGATATACTGAAGAGCAATCTCTGATTGCAATTACAGAAATTTCGCTATATCATAGCCAAAATTGGAGCATCTTTTCGTTCTGATCAATAAAACAGGACGGTGGATACATCAACAGATAGCATCCTTGAAGCAACGATCAATGCAGAGACAGGTGACAATAATATGCCGGAAAGTTCACAGGAGGAACTGGTGCTGTTGCGGGCTGAAAACGCGCAATTGAAGCGCGATTTAGAGGATCTGGAGCTGCTTTACGAAACGACGACGGAGCACGGCGAGGCGATTGAGGATGAACTGGCGGAAAAAAACATCGCTCTCGAAAAAATTCAGGCACGATTGCAGGAGGAGCTCGATCAGGCACTCCGATATGTAATGGCGCTCTTGCCGGAACCCATGACCAAACCGGTTCGTGCTGAATGGCTTTTTATTCCGTCATCGGAGTTGGGCGGTGATTCGTTTGGCTATCATTGGATTGATTCGGAGCATCTGGCAGTTTATCTGCTTGATGTTTGCGGCCATGGTGTCGGCGCGGCGCTGCTGTCTGTCACTGCCATCAGTACGTTGCGTGGCGAAACGCTTTCGGGCATTGATTTTCGATGTCCGAACCAGGTGTTGACCGCCATGAATACCGTGTTTGACATCTCCAGGCAAAACGAGATGTTTTTGACCCTGTGGTATGGTGTTTATCATCGGGTGAGTCATCAATTGACATTTGCCGGCGGTGGGCATAATCCGGCCATTCTTATTGCACCAAGCTCCACGCAGACACCAGTATCCACTCAAGCTCCAGGCTCCACGCAAACTGCTGAAATCATAAAATTCCTCCGTCCGCAACCTATTATTGGCATGGTTCCGGAGTTCGAGTATCGGGATCAGATGATGTTTATCACTGAAGGCAGCCGGCTGTTTGTGTTCAGCGATGGCGTATATGAGTTGCAAAAGGTGACAGGTGGCATGTTTTCCTTGAATGAATTGTGTAACTTAATTGGGCGATATGGTCCGCAAGACCATCCTGACATGCATGGCTTGGTGACTGATTTGCGCGCGGTGCAGGGACGGAAGGCATTTGATGATGATTTTTCAATGATCATCCTGGATTTTTAAATTAACAGGGCATGTTCATTTCAATGTGATGGCGATAGTCGCCGGAAAGGATACCTATGACCCAGATGGCGGATTCCATGACGATGCCTCCGGCGATTCGCGTGTGTTGCGACATGCCTGGCTTTGTTGCCGATTGGCGCCGATGCGATCAGTTATCTAATTTTTTGGCGGATGCGTTCAGTTTGGTCAAGGCGGATCCCTTTGCGTTTTCCAATATGCTTTCCACAATCATTAATGAGGTGCTTGAGACGATATTCTGTAATAATGCCGGGTGGGGTTCCCTGATATTGCAGTTGAGCGAGGAGAACACGGCGACAGTATTGCGCGCAGAATTTTCAGTGGGTGACAGTGATCGTTCGATGTACGAACGTATTGTCGCCACGCTGGCTACCCAGGACCCGGTTGTGTTGTATGAACAGTTGCTGTTTCAGGTTTCGTCGGTGGACACACGCGACATCTGCCTGTATGAAATAGCCGCCGATTACGGTGCGCGTTTGACAGTCGAGAATGGGAGCCAACCCGGTTTGATTTGCTTGGCGGTACGCATGAGCTTAAACAAATGTCCAAAAACAGAGATCGGGAATATTTGATGTCCAATCATCCTATCATCACATTTGACGAGCAACGGCAGGAGCTGATCCTGGCAGGAAAATGGTTGCCGCGGGACAGTGCTGCAACCTGCACCGCCGAGAATATTATGCGTTCTGCTGCATCCTCGGTCAGAGGAACGCTTTACATCAATTGTAAACGGTTGCTTCGGATGAATTCTCCAGCTTTCAGTGCTTTGCTGAATATGCTGTGCTGGGTCCAAAAAAACAGGCCAGACCTGTGCGTTAAAATCATTGTTTCCAGTGTCATTCCGTGGGCGGAAAGGCGTTTCCGTGTTGTGACCCCGATGTTGGGGCGAAACTTCAGTGTGGAACAGTATGATAAGCAATTTTACCCGGGACAGGACGCTGTGGAAGATTCTTCCTTCATCCCGGTGCTACAGACGCAAGCTAAAATCATTTGGGAACATGAGCGACACATCCTGCCCCGCCACGGCTTGTCCCCGGATATGAAGGTTGTCGATATTTGTTGCGGAATAGGTAGCTTCGCCATGCAGGTGGTGCGTCATTTTGCTCCAAAAGTAGTTGTTGGCGTGGATCATGCGCAGTCATCCTTAACCTATGCGAGGCATCTGGCGCGTGAATTCCGCCTTCCAAGTCTAAAATTCATTTATGGGGATGCGACAAATTTGCTACTGGCAGACAACCGGTTCGATTTTGTCGCATGCCGACTTGCCTTGCAGATTTTTGATAAGCCGGAAAATATTTTGCGCGAGCTGGTGCGCATCTGTTGTCCAGGCGGAAGAGTGTATTTGACCAATGAAACCTATTCCCACTGCTTCGGTTATCCCAACGCCGAAGAGATTGCGTGGACCTACCAGGAAGCATCCGGACTATTTGGCGCATTGAGCATGGACCTGGAATTTGGTCCCAAGATGCGATGCTATATGACGGAAGCCGGACTTAAAGATATTCAGGTTGAGCCTCTCATGCTGACCAGTTGCAACACCAACGGCTCTGACTTTGCTGATGTTATCCGAAGCTGGGAAACATATGTGATCGAACAACTTGCAAGGAATGCCGGAAAAGATGAAGCGTATTGCCAACAGTTGCGCGAGGGTTTTGCGGCGCATGTGCGCTCCGTGACACATGAGAAAGGTTTTGGTGGGTGGCCGATCTGGGTGGCGTCAGGTTGTAAACCCGGCTGATGATAAACGACACAGGAAAATCAATGAACGAATCAGTCGCCAAAGAACAGTACATGGGACGCAGAAGCAGTTTTCGGGTTAAGTTTTTTCTCGTGGCCGCTGGAGGTGTATTACTGGCGCTGATATTAAGCGGGGTTTTTGCCGTAAACAATTTTACCCGACTTGGACAGGATGCTTCTGTCAAAATTCAACAGGGCCTTACGGCCGCCAGTCTTGAATACCTCTCGAATTATATACGAACCGTCGCCGAACGAACACGCCTGATTATGAACCAGGCGTTTTCGGAAACGCAGATGCTAGCGGATGTGATGCAGGTGTTGGTGGACAACCCGCAAGATGCGCGGATGCTGGGCGCCGCGCTTGCCCAAACCACTGCGTTCAGTAGCCAGTTGGTCACCAAAGTGTGTTCAAACGATATCCTCTGGGCGCAGAATGAGTCTCCGGCGCGCTCTGTGGTCACCATCTTGAAGCCACTGTTGGAAAGCGATGGAAGCGTCAGACCCGACGTGCTGGCTGCGGTGCAGGATACCGCAGTATTGGACCTGTTGTTGCCGACCATGACCGATAACGGGGCCAGTAAACTTTACATGTACATGGTTGGTCCACATCAGCAATCATTTTTGCGACTGAGTCGCTTTCGTGACATGGCAGCCGAGTTTGACAAGAATTATCCCGGAAGCACATCCGCCGACTTTTGGGATTATTTTTTTCCAGGTATTGTGGACTGTTGGCAGCAACTGCCAAACACACTTGCGCCAAACGACTTGCGCCGCACCACGACCACCACTTCCCCTTATTTGGATGCAGCAGGCGGCGGCATCATTGTCAGCGTTTTTCACCCGGTTTGGAAATGGCATCCAGATAAACACGCATCGTTTGCCGGTGCGGCATGTATGGATTTTTCACTGGAAGACATCGTTGATCTGGTTCGTGATGTCAAATTGGCCAAAAGCGGGTTTGCCTTTATCACACAATCAGACGGTAATGTAATGGCCATTAATGAGTCAGGAGAATCTGTTCTTGGGCTGAAGATGATTGCCAGTGCATTGGGCGTAAATATGCAAAAGCGCGAGTTAAGCCAGAGTTCACAGGCAAACGTCATGGGTCTTCAACTGCCGCAGGACGATCAGGTGCATAGCAAACAACTGATGCTGATCAATGCTCAGGGACAGCAAGAGCCGCACATTTTGACCCTGATGCGCCTGCCATCTGTCCAGATGTGGGAATACAATGAAAACAATGGTGTTTTGCCCGCTGCCCATATTCGGGACGAATTTTGGACGCTGGGTTTTGTGGTTCCGGAAAAGGAAATCTATGAGTCTTTGACGGCTGCCCAGTCGGAAATCAAAAACACCCTGCACGGTATCCTGCGCAGCTACGGTCTGGTTGGCGTTGTCAGCTTGTTTGCTGCAATTTTGAGTGCTCTCTTGCTCTCGAAACGCATGACTCAGGGGCTGAGCGATTTGGCCAATGCCGCCCGACGGCTGCAAAGCAAGGATTATGCGGTACGCGTCAACGTTCGCAGCAATGATGAAGTGGGACAGTTGGCTGCTGTGTTTAACGGAATGGCTGGCGAAATACAGCTTTACACCACCAATCTGGAAAATTTGGTGAGCAAACGAACAAGTGAATTGGAGCAGGCAAACGCAGAGGTTCAGTTGTTGAACAAACTCTTGAAGGCGGACAATCTGCGGCTTGGCGCCGAGCTGGATGTCGCCCGTCGCCTGCAGATGATGGTGCTGCCCAAACAGGCTGAGCTGGATGCCATTGATCCGCAACTTGACATTTCCGGTTTCATGCGTCCTGCTGATGAAGTCGGCGGCGATTACTATGATGTGTTGCGTCATCGCAATCTGATTAAAATCGGCATGGGCGATGTCACGGGTCATGGCCTGGAAAGCGGGGTACTGATGCTCATGGTTCAAAGCATCGCACGATCTTTGCTTGAGTCGGGTATGTATGATCCGGTGCGCTTCCTGATTCTGCTCAATGAAGTTTTGTATCAAAATATTCAGCGCATTGACACAGATAGGAGTCTGTCCCTTTGCTTCCTGGATTTTCAGGATGATGTGCTGACATTGTCCGGCCAGCATGAAGAACTGATTGTCGGGCGAAGCGACGGCCGAATTGAGCGATTTAATACCATTGATTTAGGCATATCCATTGGTTTGGTGCCTGATATCAGCTCATTCGTGGCTACGCAACAAGTTGACTTTGGCCCGCGTGACGTGTTGTTGCTGATCACCGACGGTATTACCGAGGCCGAAAATAAGGATGGGGAACAGTTCGGAATCGACCGCCTCTGCGACAGCCTGCAAAAGCGGCTGTCTCTAAATGCAGCAGAAATTCAGGAAGGCATCGTGGCGGATCTGACTCAGTTTATTGGCAATCACGAGGTCTTTGATGACATTACCTTGCTCGTTATCAAGAGAATCCAATAGTATGGAATAAACTATGAAAACCTTGGGTCATTATCACATTCCAGAACATAGCACTCATAATTTTGAGGTGTTTTTTGGTAATCAATCCTTGCTGCCTTTCCAATGGGCGCATTGCGACATCACAGCCAATACCGTGGCGGCTTATTTTGCGTCGTTTTTTCCGGCGGAATCTGACGGCGTGCTGGTCGGGCGTGATGAGCTGACTTTCAGTGTGAATTATGTCGTTAACGAATTGCTTGAAAATGCCAGCAAATTTGGTTGTTGCGGCACATTGAAGTTGCGGGCAATGATGACCAACTCTGATTTGCTTTTGTGCGCCTTCAATTCCGCCTCCTTATCTGCGCGCCATCATCTGGAAACAGTGATTTACGGGCTATTGGAAGGCGATCCACAGCAACTGTTGCTCGAACGCATTGAGCATAATGCGCTAAATCCGGAAAACGACATTTCCGGGATAGGCTATTTAACCATGATGAGCGATTATGGCGTGCGTTTCGGCTGGGCGTTCCGCGAGCAGATTGGTGACACTGTAGCGATTGAAACGCAAGCCTGGTTGCCTGTACAACGAAAGGATTGACAATGATCGAAATCAGTACACCCGATTATCGCGTCTGGTATGACGAAACGCGCAGCACGATTGCCCTGGAAGGCAGTTTTCGGTTGAATGGTCCCCTTTATACCCCGATCAGGGAAATGCTGGAAAACATTCTTGCGCAAAAACCGGCAGTTCTGCGGCTGGACTTGACAGAGTTGAAGTTTCTGAATAGTTCCGGCATTAATGTGCTTGCCAAATTTACCATCCTCGTACGCAACGAAGGCAATGTCGCGTTCAGTGTAGTCGGCAGCAAAAAAATCCCCTGGCAGGAAAAATCCCTGCCAAACTTGAAAAAACTGTACCCAGCGTTGGAACTGGTTATTGTTTGAAGCGCCTTGTATCATAAAACTAACCAAAGAAGGAGAAAGAACAAATGGATCAGAAAGTAATCGCCAAACAGATGAT
>JBAXVB010000439.1:0-3600 GCA_037129415.1 Deltaproteobacteria bacterium | reverse complement strand
GCCAGATCCATATTGCGACCAGTTGACCCACCTCGCAGCATTTCATCCAGAGAGACCCAGAGCATCTGATCTTTCCCCCGGATGATGGCGCAGTTGGATGGCGGACGGGCCTGCGAACCGCCAGAGAAAACGCCAGCCCTGGACAGAGCCTCCAGAAGGTTCGGACGACCGCGGAACTTGACCGTACCGGGTATCATCACCTTCCCGAGTACATGCACCTGATTGTTCTCGAACGACTTGATGCGCAGCGTTAATGCTGGCGTATCAAAATAGCGCCGGAGAGATTCCTTGAGGATCGTTTCAACCTCAGTACGGGTTTTACCGATCACTTTTACCTCGCCCGAAGGATAAATCGTCATGGTTCCGTCTGGACTTACAGTCTGCTCACATGCAATCTCCGGCAATGTTGGCGACAGAACCTCCACCACATCTCCAGGTCCCAGCAGGTATTCACGATTTAAACCGGCCTCAAACGCCTTCAGCACCTCCAGCGGAGCAGTCATCACCTCCGGTTGATCAGGTGAAGACGCTACCCCTTTCACCGGCATGTTGACTGTGGCCGGTAGATTGGCGCAGGCGATCGGCAGCAGGCAGAGAAAAAACGAAAATGCAAGGCGAATATGCAACGAAGCAAAAATTTTGATCACCCATTTCCTTCGTTCAATCGTTTGGTCATGGTAAGACGTTTCCAGCCAGGAAAGTTTGCGAGGGTCACTTCATCCATCAAATTTCGAATAATGTAGATGCCATAGCCCCCTGTGGCGGCAACCTCAAAATCAGGATCCGATATGTCTTCGAGATTCAACTCATCACCCTGATCATCCACGGTGATGACAACTTTCTGCGTATCCCACGAAAATCCGAGGCCAACTTTTCCGCCGGTCTGACCATGCCGGATAGCATTGGTCAATGCCTCACTCACCGCAAGCGATATGTTGTACCCCAAGTGCGGTGGCGGTGAATCGCCCAGTATCTCACGGATGATCTCATCTGTGAATTGGGCGGCAACGCGCAGAGACTCCAGCTCGGATGACAATTCGATAGTTCTTTCTTTCATGGCTCTACTTTACCGTGTAGGGACGAATAATTATTCGTCCCTACAACCGGATGAAAAATACTTTTAAAGCACGAAAGACACGAAAAAAATGTTCTTTGCGCCTTTGCGTCTTCGCGTGAGAAACCTTTATGCCGCACTGGGGTGCGGCGCTCCCGGATATTAGCCATTCATAATTCGTAATTCGTAATTCGTAATTAATCTGTGCTTATTCGTTCGTAATTTCCAACGTGGCGGCGGCCGTATTTTCATAAATATCAAATAACCGGTGCAGACGGGTAAGTTCAAAAATTGTATGTACCTCCGGAATAAGCCCGGCTATGCGGATTTCACCACCCTCCTTCTCTACTGTGCGAAGAACGCCAACCAGTGCGCCCATACCGGAGCTGTCGATAAAATCTACATGCGCCATATCAAGGACAATTCTCTTTTTTTGTTCATCCAGCAACAGCGAGATGACGTTCTTGAAATCGCGGGACCCGAGGGCATCAAAGCGGCCATTCATGGAAACAACAGTAAATACTCCGTCCTGATTATGCGTTATAGACATGTAACCTCCATTTTAAAGTGGCCTTCGTTCAATAGCAAGAAGTGAAATATCATCATCAAAAAAATCGCTTCCACGGTGTTCTGCAATAGCACACCTGAGACGATTCATAAGCTCATCCAGTGGCAGATTGCGCCCGGAACAAATTACTTCCTGAAGCGCGTCGTCACCAAACGCTCTTGTGTTCGCTATTCTATCATTTTTACCGCGGCATTCGGTAATTCCATCGGAATACAGGAAAAGACGACCACTAGGTTCAAAACTGAATGACACATCAACAAAAGAGGCATCAGGAACAAGACCTATGGGAAAACCGCCACCTTCGATTATCCGAACGGCACCATCCGACGACTGATAGATAGGGGGTGGGTGTCCTGCCTGAGTAACAGTAACGCTTCCATTTTGAAGATCAATGGATCCGTACACCATTGTAAAATACTGAATATTCTCTTCGTAGCTCATAAATCGCTTGTTCAACGCCAGAGCTACATTGGCAGGTGAATTCAAGGAAATCATCGGATTTTTCCTGCGCTCGGAGGAATCGTGTCGTATCTGCTCCGAAGTCCCGTACAATTGCAAGTGGGAATAAGGGGAGAGAACTCTGCTCAATGTCGTGGAAAGCAGTGCAGCCGGTATCCCATGACCACTTACGTCTATCAGATAAAAATTCAGGTGATTCGTATCAATCTGGAAGATGTTGAAAATGTCGCCGGCAATAAACATGGAAGGGGTAAAAAGCCAGTCAAAATTGAAGCCAGGCAGGGTAATGCTCTTGTCTGGCAACATGGTTCGTTGAATCTGGGCTGCCGCTTCAAGGTCCATTTTGATGGATCCGTACATTTCATTAAGTTTCAGATTCTTTTCATCCAGCTCACGGTTGGCCTTAATCAGTTGCTGTTCAATAGTCACAACCCTCGCAGCAGCATGCAGCCGCACCTTCAGTTCCCTGAAATCAACTGGTTTGGATATGAAATCATCCGCCCCGGCCTCCATGCCGAGGATAAGGTCTTTCTTTTCATCCTTGGCGGTCAGCAAAATCAGATATGTATAGCCGGAAAACTCGGAGGAACGGACTCTGCGACAAAGTTCCAGACCATCCATGCCGGGCATCAACCAGTCGGTCAGAACGATCTCGGGTCGTTCTTCCTGAATCATGCTCCAGCCGGTTTCACCATCCGAAGCAACCAATACCTGATAGCCCCATTGGGTTAAATAATGCGATACAATGTCGGTGATATGCTTATTGTCGTCCACACAAAGAACTTTGATCATTTTAGTTAGTAGCTCCTTGTTCCTTTATTCATGAGGAACCGCAGCATAGTCTGGTGAGGTGATAAGAACAATCTCAAAACTCAGCTCCACGAAGCCAACAAAAAGTCGTGGCACGGATTATGCTGTAATATATTTTCAAAAGCGTAGAAATCATCCATTTAGCTTTTGTTTTTGATCCATACACAGTTTACAGAGTTTTTTATCAAAAGGGGGAAATATGCATTTAAATATGGTTCCGATTCAGTTGGAAGACGCCAATCTGGAGATCATGGCCAGAATTATGAAAGCTGCATCGCATAAATACAATTGTGATGTGGAAATTGACTTCAACAACGGCATTCGAAAAGTGGTTTTTATGGGCGACGAAGAGATGAAGCCTCATATTGCCGGAGATGTTCTGGATATTTTTGAATTAAAAGTAGCAGACGCATGCAGTTACCAGTAACATATAAATTCAAAATGCCAACGACACCCTTTGGGAAAAATAAGCTGCTGTCAGTTTTTTGACCCCTGATTAATTTCAAATAGCAATCTTTATGACAGTATTTCAGGTTTCATGAAGGGTGCGGTTTTGTGATATCCAAAGTAAGGGCGACCGCCGGTCGCCCATACGATAATCGTCGAAAGGCCGGAACAACGAGGGACATCCCTGAAATTTCCCTGATTTTACTTGAGCTGATCGATGAAATACCCAAATGCCTCAAGCCTTTTTTTGACCTTATTCAGG
>JBAXVB010000438.1:0-3608 GCA_037129415.1 Deltaproteobacteria bacterium | reverse complement strand
CACCTGCTGGCCTGCATGGACCCTTTGTCCGCCTGTCCGGTGGAGCATCCGCTGCTAAGTCCTGAATCATTTCAGTTGAGATCGGGCGATCTGGATCAGCAGATCCACACACCGTTTTCGTCTCCATCAACCTTGAGCATTAGGGAGCTTATTGCCCGATTGAAGCAGACCTACTGCCGGTCTATCGGCGTTGAGTATATGCACATTCAGAACCCTGAAGAGCGGGCCTGGCTGGAAAAGCGGATGGAGCCGACAGGCAATCGGCCGGAGCTGAATTCAAATAACCGCAGGCATATTCTCCATGCTCTGATAAAGTCCACTCAGTTCGAACAGTTTCTGAACAAGGCGTATCTGGGCGTAACCCGGTTTTCCCTGGAAGGCGGTGACGGGCTGATTCCTGCGCTGGATGCGCTTACCGAGGCTCTTGCTGCTTCGGGTTGCCGGGAAATCATTCTGGGAATGGCGCATCGGGGAAGGCTTAATGTTCTGGCCCATATTCTGAAAAAACCCTACGAAGAGATATTTGCCGAGTTTGAAAGCTGCTATGATCCGGACAGCCTGGTCGGGTCCGGGGATGTCAAATATCACAACGGATATCTGACCGATATCGTGGTGGGTGACCGTTTTCCGATGCGAATCTACCTGGTTCACAATCCCAGTCACCTGGAGTCCGTGGATCCTGTGGTGGAAGGCATTACCCGCGCCCGCCAGGATGCTCTATCTGAAAACGCCGAGCAGAAAGTGGTTCCAGTGCTGATTCATGGTGATGCCGCCTTTGCTGGCCAGGGCATCGTGACCGAGGTTCTGAATCTCTCGCGCCTCAGGGGCTATCAGACTGGCGGAACGATTCATATCGTGATCAACAACCAGATCGGATACACCACGCTTCCGGAGGATGCCCGCTCCACCCGCTATGCCACGGACTGCGCCAAGATGCTCATGGTTCCGATATTTCATGTCCACGGAGAAGACCCCGAGGCCGTGGTGCATGTAATGCGTCTGGCTGCTGCATACCGCATGGCTTTTGCGAAAGATGTGGTGGTGGATATGATCTGTTATCGCCGCTACGGCCACAATGAAGGGGATGAGCCGTATTTCACCCAGCCCCGGATGTACGAACGGATCAGGCAGAGACAACCGCTCAGCAAACTATATGCAGGCCGGCTTTTAGATGATGGGATCGTTACCTTGCCGGAAATCGAAGCGATGGAAAAAGCTGTCCGCGAAAGATTAGACGCGGATTTTCAGACGATTCACGGGTCGCAGTGCCTGTTTCCGCAGGCCAGGTTTTATGAAGAATGGCAGGATTATGACGGCCGTTACGGTCATGGCCCAGTGTCGACCGGTGTCGATATTGAGCGACTCAAAAGCCTTTGCCGGTCATTGACGGCGATACCGGAAGGGTTCAGCGCCCACCCAAAGATTCAGGCGCTTTTAAAAAAGCGACTGGAGGCTATTGAAACAGGTATTGGCATTGACTGGGCCAATGCCGAGTCGCTGGCCTTTGCTACGCTTCTTTTCGAGCGAACGCCTATCCGGCTGAGCGGCCAGGATGTTCGACGTGGAACGTTCAGTCAGCGGCATACGTTTCTGGTGGATATTAAGACCGGTGAGTGGCATGTTCCCCTGAACAGCCTGGGAGGATCATGCGCTGCGTTTTCAGCCTGGGACAGCCTGCTGGCCGAGGCAAGCGTTCTGGGATTTGAATACGGGTACTCCATGGTTCAGCCGCATCAATTAGTCATCTGGGAAGCCCAGTTCGGAGATTTTATCAACAATGCTCAGTCTGTGATTGATCTTTATATAGCCAGTGCGGAGAGCAAGTGGCAGCGGTTGAGCGGCCTGGTGCTGCTGCTGCCCCACGGCCTTGAAGGCCAGGGTCCGGAGCATTCCAGCGCCAGACCGGAAAGATTCTTGCAGCTTTGCGCGAACGAAAACATGCAGGTCTGTTATCCCACGACACCTGCCCAGTATTTTCACCTGCTTCGGCGGCAGATGAGCCGAAGGGTCCGAAAACCCCTGGTGATTCTAACGCCCAAGAGCCTGCTGCGGAATCCGCTGGCGGTATCCCGTGTCGAAGAACTGACCAGCGGCGGCTTTCAGGATGTGCTGTATGACCCTGAAAAAACAGACGCGGTTCAGAGTGTCCTTTTCTGCAGCGGCAAGATATATTACGAATTGATTCAGAAAAGAGATGCTTTGCAACGGCCGGATGTCGCCATTGTGCGGATTGAGCAGTATTACCCGTTTCCGGAGGAGCATCTTCGGCGGGTGATGCAGCGATATTCACAGGCCAAAACCTGGAAATGGGTTCAGGAAGAACCGGAAAACATGGGCGCGTGGTGGTTTGTCCGTCCTTTGTTGGAAGGCGTTCTCCAGCAACTGCTAATTTATGTGGGCAGAAAACCATCCGCCAGTCCCGCCACGGGATTCCCCAAGATTTACCGCAGGGATCAGGACGCGATTCTGGATCAGGCGTTTCAATATAACATGCTGATTTGAAATAGTTATCTAATAAATTGTAAAATTGGAGCTGCTTTGCTATGATCCAAAGATTATATGTACACAACTTCAGATGCCTGGAAAACTTTGAACTGACTTTAAAAGGGATGCCATCCGCTCTTTTGAATGGAAAAAATGGTACTGGAAAATCAACGATAGCCAAGACATTGGAGATATTTCAGTCCATAAGTCGAGGCACGAACAGGGTTCGCGATCTTGTCATGCTGAAGGATTTCGCTCATGGACGGTCCGATGTCCCGATGCGGTTTGAAATAGAAGTTTTACTTGACGAAAACTTATACAAGTACATTTTAGCCTTTGAGTCGCCAGAAAAATTTAGAGAACTTCGAGTTTTTGAAGAGCAATTGTTAGTTTCAGGATATCCAATTTATTCTCGAAAAGAAGCCCAAGTCACTCTTCACAATAGTACAAATAATAAGGAGGCTGAATTTTTAGTGGATTGGCATCTTGTCGCACTTCCAGTCATTCAGGAGCAATCGAAGACTGATCCGCTTCGCATTTTCAAGACTTGGCTTGCTCGCACGATCATTTTAGCCCCAATCCCGAGCTTAATGACAGGAGATTCCAACGGCGAGACTTTGGAACCAAATCGAGAAGGCTCAAACTTCGGAGAGTGGGTTTCCGGGTTACTCAGTCGATATCCTGCCGCCTACACACAGGTTGACAAATATCTCCGGGGAATTGGAGTTATGCGTGACATTCAGGATTTTCAGAACGAATTGATCGGCAAAGACTCCAAGAGCATGATTGTTCGGTTTGATGCAAATAATGCGAATCTGATTGTTGACTTTAAAGACTTATCTGACGGAGAGAAATGCTTTTTTCTTTGTGCTGTCGTCCTGGCGGCCAACAAGTCATACGGCCCTCTTTTTTGCTTCTGGGACGAGCCTGATAACCATCTTTCCCTATCAGAGGTTGGCCATTTTATCACATCATTACGGCGCTCATTTCAGGATAGCAGTCAAATATTAGTGACATCTCATAATCCTGAAGCAATACGAAAATTTTCAGACGAAAATACTTTTCTGCTTGATCGAAAAAGCCACTTGGAGCCGACTTTGGTTAGACTGCTCAGCGACCTGTCT
>JBAXVB010000437.1:0-3616 GCA_037129415.1 Deltaproteobacteria bacterium | reverse complement strand
CAGTGCGGACATTTCCGGGTGGTGTCGTCCTTGAAAAATTCGACACTGCCTCCGCACTTGGGGCATAAGGTTTCAAAAATCGCTCCTGGCTTCCAGTACTGGGTATCTTGTCCTGGACATTTCATCTTTTTGTCCTCCAAAAAAAATTTGCGGAAGTTGATAATGTTGAAGAAGATCGAGATAAAATTCAACCTTCCTCAACCTGTATCTGTAATTTATCCCAAAATCGCCTTCAGGTCTTCATCCGGCGTTTTGATGGGCATGAGGTTGAAGTTTTTCACCAGCACATCCAGCACATTGGGGGTGATAAAAGCCGGAAGACTTGGCCCCAGACGAATATTCTTAATCCCCAGATGCAGCAGGCTCAATAAAATTACACAGGCTTTCTGCTCGTACCAGGACAGAATCATGGAAAGCGGCAGATCGTTGACTCCGCACCCGAAAGCATTGGCCAAGGCCACTGCAATCTGAATCGCTGAATAGGCATCGTTGCACTGCCCGACATCCAGAAGGCGGGGAATGCCGCCGATATTTCCCAGGTCCTTGTCAAAAAAACGGAATTTCCCGCAGGCGAGTGTCAAAACCACACAATCGGAAGGCACTTTTTCCACAAATTCCGTGTAGTAATCCCTACCGGTTTTAGCCCCATCGCAGCCGCCGACCAGGAAAAAGTGACGAATGGCCTTGCTCTTTACTGCATCAATAACGGCACCCGCCACACCCATGACCGCGTTTCTGGCAAAGCCGACCATCACCGATTTGCCTGCAACATCTTCTGTGAAACCTGGAAGCGCCAGCGCTTTTTCTATCACCTGGCTAAAATCCTTGGTGGCGATATGCGTTACGCCCGGCCATCCCACAAGTCCTGTTGTAAATATGTTGTCCTGGTAGGTTTCCCTCGGTTTTTGAATACAGTTGGTGGTCATTAAAATGGCACCGGGGAATGCAGCGAACTCTTTGGCCTGATTCTGCCATGCAGTTCCGTAGTGGCCAAAAAAATGGGGGTATTTCTTGAGTTCCGGATACCCGTGGCAGGGAAGCATTTCTCCATGCGTATAAACATTGATGCCTTTTCCCTGAGTTTGTTTGAGTATTTCCTCCAGGTCTTTCAGGTCATGGCCTGACACAAGAATGGCCTTGCCTTTTTTTGCACCCAGGGAAACTGAAGTGGGAACCGGATGTCCATAGATTCCGGTATTGCCTGCATCCAGAAGCTCCATTGCACGAAGGTTGACTTCGCCGCACTTCAAGGCCAGTCCCACCAGCTCGTTGATCCCCAGGCTCTTGTCCAGCGTTGCGGCCATGGCTTCCTGAATAAAAGCATAGACTTTGTCATCGGACTGCCCCAAAATGGCGGCATGATCGGTATATGCAGCCAGACCCTTGATGCCGTAAATCAACAACTGCTGAAGGGAAAGAATGTCTGGATTGACGGCAGGATCGGACTTGACGCCAACAGATTCACCTTGTTTCACCATACCTTCAAGGGTTGCGGCCGGGATGAAGTCTGCAGGACCCACAGGAAGGGAAGCCTGAATTCTGGACTTCATGGCGTTTCTTTTGGCAATACATTCCCGAATCAGGTTGACAAACCGGTCTGGATCAAAATCCACATTGGTGAGCGTGGAAAAAATGGCTTCACAGGTGAAGCGGTTAATGCTATCATCCACAACACCTGCCTTTCGGGCTGCAACTGCAACTTGAGACAGGCCTTTTACCGTATAAATCAACAAATCCTGAAGGGCTGCAACTTCCGGCTGCTTTCCACAAACACCGATCTTGGTGCATCCTTCGCCTTTTGCCGTTTGTTCGCATTGAAAACAAAACATTGATATCTCCTTTTACTATGGTCTTATGGATTGGGGGTTCGTGCTTCAGGAGTTTGATGGGTACAATCCTTCTCCTTCAGCCTGTTTTTGAACATTGGTTTTTGTTATTGTTGAGTCAGGTTTTATACCAGATTCAACGAGACTTCCTTGACTTAAGTCAACTTAACCCGAATAAAATGAAAATAAATGAAAATTCCAATTGAGATTATTTCAAAAACCCCGCTTTTCAGCGGACTTGACGAGGATGCGCTGCAGAAGGTCTGTACAATTACGGTGCGTAAGGAATACGATAAAGGACAGATCATTTTTTCAGAGGGAGATGCCGGCAATGGATTTTACACCATCGTCAGCGGCAGAGTGAAGATTTTTAAAGTTGCGCCCGAAGGAAAGGAGCATATTCTGCATATTTTCGGACCTGGAGAACCATTCGGAGAAGTCCCTGTTTTCACAGGCCGGCCATTTCCCGCAACTGCCCAGGCCATTGCAGTGACTAGCCTGTTGTTTTTTCCCAAGGCCGCTTTTGTGGCGTTGATTCATCAAAACCCATCTTTGGCCATGAGCATGATAGGTGTATTGTCTATGCGGCTTCGGGAGTTTACGGTTCAAATCGAGAATCTCTCGCTGAAGGAAGTACCCGGACGATTGTCGTCTTATTTGCTGTACTTGTCAGATGAACAGGAAAACCCAAATGCCGTTAAGCTGACCATTTCCAAAAGTCAGTTGGCGAGCTTGTTGGGTACGATTCCGGAAACACTTTCCCGAATCTTTACCAAAATGGCGGTTGCGCAGCTTATCAGGGTTCAGGGCGGCGAAATTCAACTTCTGGATCGCATCGGACTGGATGATCTGGCGGAAAACGGCAAACTTCCGGAAAAATGATCCGGGAATTGAACAGCCGTTGACCGTTGACCGTTAACTATTCACGGTCAACGGTTTTTATGCTTTGATTATTTTAGAGCTACCAGCTCCTTGCTGAGAAGCCTGATATGCCCCATTTCTTCCTTGATGATTCCGTCTATCCGGTTTTTCCCCAAGCCTTCAGGAACCACTTCCTTCATGCCCAGATAAAACACGATGGAATCCTTTTCCGCTTCAATTGCGGCCTTCAGAATTTCCTTCATGGATTTCAAATCAATAGTCTTTTGAAAAAACACACGGGTATCGGCCAGAGCCCGAAGGTACAGCACTGCCTCATGTTCCGGATCAAAAATCGTGGAGACCTTTTCTTTTTCGTTCAGGCCGGCGCGCATCGACTGATAGGTTTTTTCATGCTGTTCTTCCATCTGAGACAACTGAATCAGAAATTTTTTGGACTGCGGATCCGCCACATTTTCGGATGCATCCCGATAAAATTTTGCGCCATTTCGTTCAAGCTGTTCAGCCATTTCAAAAATATCATCTGCATTGAAATCAAAGCTCATGGTGATGTTTCCTTTCAATAATATCATCTGGTTACTGGAGCAACGGAATTCTTGGCGGCAGTTTCAAAGGATACTGTTCGCTTCCGTTGGGGAATTGCGTCATTACCGATCATGAATCTCATTTTCAATAATAATGGAATGTTCCCGTTTTGTAAAGTATCTCAAACCAGTTAATTGCACCTGCAGTAAACTGTTCACGTTAAAAAGGTTTCCCGAGGTACAAATATACACTGCTGTTGTTGTCCATTGAGCGCCCGTAGCCTATATATACCGGCCCGATCGGACTGTCGGCGGCAAGGAAGATGCATGAAGATTCAAGCAACCCTTCCGGACTGCCCGGCACAAGCGGATTGCCGACCTGGCCAA
>JBAXVB010000436.1:0-3621 GCA_037129415.1 Deltaproteobacteria bacterium | reverse complement strand
CGGTTTCAGGCTATAGGGTGGCAACACGCAGGCGGAATCTCCGGAATGAATGCCAGCCTCCTCAATATGCTCCATGATTCCGCCGATAATGGTGGCGTTTCCGTCAGAAATGGCATCCACATCCACTTCAATGGCATCTTCCAGAAATTTATCGATCAGCACTGGATGGTCTGGCGATGCAGCGATGGCCGTAAGCAAGGATATCTCCAGCTCTTTGGGGTCATAGACAATCTTCATGGCCCTTCCGCCCAGAACATAAGAAGGCCGAACAACGACCGGATATCCGATGGTTTCCGCAACTGCAGCGGCTTCGGCCACAGAACTTGCGGTGCCGTTCTCCGGCTGAATCAGACCCAGCTTATGGAGCATGGCCTGGAAGAGTTTCCGATCTTCCGCCCGATCTATGCTTTCGGGCTGGGTACCCAAAATGGGCACACCCGCCAGGAAAAGTGGAGTGGAAAGGTTTAGCGGGGTCTGCCCTCCAAACTGAACAATCACGCCGAATGGCTTTTCCGTTTCCACGATGTGAAGCACATCCTCGCGGGTAAGCGGTTCGAAATAGAGTTTGTCTGATGTATCGTAATCCGTGCTGACGGTTTCGGGATTGCTGTTCACCATGATGCTTTCAATCCCTTCTTCCCGAAGGGCGAATGAGGCATGGACGCAGCAGTAGTCGAACTCTATTCCCTGACCAATCCGGTTTGGACCTCCACCCAGAATCATGACTTTTTTCCGGTCCGACACCCTGGCTTCATTTTCGGTTTCGTAAGTGGAATAATAATAGGGAGTGGCGGCCTTGAACTCGGCGGCGCATGTGTCCACCAGTTTATAGACGGGCAGTATCCCCAGTTCCGTGCGCAGTTTCCTGACGGCCTGTTCGTTTAACCCGGTAAGGCTGGCTATTTGAATATCGGAAAATCCCGTTGACTTGGCATGTCTGAGAAGAGTTGCTGAAATGTCTTTTCCTGCAGTTGCAATCTTCTGTTCCATAAGCACGATCTGTCGGATCTGATCCAGAAACCATGGGTCGATCCGGGTCAGATCGTAGATGGCTTCCATGCTCATGTCGTCCAGCAAGGCATGGCGAAGGTAAAATATCCGCTGAGAATTTGGGGTTGCCAGACGTTGTTCGATCTCACCTCTTGTTGGCGGCGTGGCAGGGTCTTTCCCATCCCCGCCCAGACCATAGCGGCCAATCTCAAGGGAGCGAATGCCTTTCTGCAAGGCTTCCTTAAAGGTTCTGCCAATGGACATGATCTCGCCTACGGATTTCATGGCCGTTGTCAGATAATCCTGGGTTTCCGGAAATTTCTCGAAAGTCCATCTTGGAATTTTGACCACGCAATAATCAATGGTCGGCTCAAACGATGCCATCGTCTCGCCGGTGATATCATTGGGGATTTCATCCAGGGTATAGCCCACAGCCAGCTTGGCTGCAATTTTGGCAATGGGATACCCCGTAGCCTTGGAAGCCAGGGCGGAGCTGCGGGATACCCTGGGATTCATTTCAACTACGATCATCTCGCCGGTATCAGGATGAACGGCAAACTGCACATTGGATCCGCCGGTATCCACGCCGATTTCCCGAATGATAGCAATCGCGGCGTTTCGCATCAGTTGATATTCTTTATCGGTCAATGTCTGGGCAGGCGCTACGGTGATGCTGTCTCCGGTATGAACCCCCATAGGATCCATGTTTTCAATGGAACAGATGATCACCACATTGTCGTTACGATCCCGCATGACCTCAAGCTCATATTCTTTCCATCCCAGAACCGATTCCTCAAGCATTATCTGAGTAATCATGCTTGCGTCAAGCCCTGCCCTGGCAATGACATTTAGGTCTTCCGCGTTATATGCCACACCACCGCCGGTTCCGCCCAGGGTAAAGCTGGGCCGGATGATGATAGGAAATCCTATTTCATCGACAATGGTCCGGCACTGTTCCATGTTCACGGCAATACCGCTTCGGGGAATGCGAAGTCCGATTTTGTCCATGGCCTTTCGAAACAAATCCCGATCCTCGGCCTTTTGAATGGATGGAATGGTGGCTCCGATCATCTCAACGCCGTATTTTTCCAGAATTCCCATCTCGGCCACCTGGATAGCGGTGTTCAGACCGGTCTGCCCGCCAAGCGTAGGCAATATGGCGCAGGGCCGCTCCCGTTCAATAATCTTGGCGACGGTCTCCGGCGTAATGGGTTCGATGTAGGTTCGGTCGGCCATGTCAGGATCGGTCATGATGGTGGCGGGATTGCTGTTGATCAGCACCACCTCATAACCTTCTTCCTTCAATGCCTTGCATGCCTGAGTGCCGGAATAATCAAATTCACAGCCCTGGCTGATGATGATGGGACCTGCGCCGATGATCAGGATTTTATGAATGTCTGTGCGTTTGGGCATATTTATTGGTCAGCCATCATCAACTGGGTGAATTCATTAAAAAGATACTGAGCGTCCTGCGGGCCTGGAGAAGCTTCAGGGTGATATTGAACGGCGAAAACAGGCAGTGTTCGATGTCGGAATCCTTCCAGAGTCTTGTCGTTAAGGTTGACATGGGTGATTTCGACATCATCTGTACTCAGCGTGGCGATGTCAACTGCAAATCCATGATTTTGGGATGTGATTTCGATGCGACCGGTCTTCAAATTCTTAACCGGCTGGTTCGCTCCACGATGACCGAATTTCAGCTTGTAGGTTTTCCCACCCATGGCAAGTCCAAGAATCTGGATTCCCAGGCAGATGCCGAATATGGGCCGGAATCCCAGAAGAGATCGAACCGTTTGCACTGCATAATCCACGGGTTCTGGGTCCCCTGGGCCATTTGATAAAAATATTCCGTCCGGAGCCATGGCGCGGATTGTGTCAGCAGTTGTTGCAGCGGGGACAACGATCACTTCACATCCGCATTGCTCAAGACATCTCAGGATATTGGTTTTAATCCCGAAATCAAGCGCAACCACGCTACGCAGGCCGCTCCGGTGCTTCCAGATTTTTGAGGTCAGAGCCATTGCCGGATCTAAATATTCCGTTCGGTCGATGGGAAGAATTTCATTGTTCATCCATCGGTAAGGCAGTCTGGTGGAAACCACGGAGGCCAGATCTTGGCCGGCCATGCTGGGAACCTGCCTGGCTTTTTCCACACAGGAGAGCGGATCAATATCTTCGGTGGAGATAAATACCCGCATGGCCCCTGAATTTCTCAGATGAAGGGTCAGCGCCCTGGTATCCAGTCCGTCAATCCCCATAATACCTTGTGTTTTCAGATAATCGGACAACGAGCCAGTGGAACGGTGATTGCTGTGGAAATGTTGATATTCCCGGACCACAAATGCCGCGACCTGTATTCGATCTGATTCGACATCCTCAAGGTTTACCCCGTAATTGCCGATCAGCGGATAGGTCATGGTCACTACCTGACCCCTGTATGACGGGTCAGTCAGGACTTCCTGATATCCGGTCATGCTGGTGTTGAATACTGCCTCACCGCCTGCCTCACCAGACCCGGTAAAACAGTGACAGTCAAATGTCCGTCCGTCTTCCAATGCCAATATCGCTTTTTTCATACCAAGGCTTGTATCATTCCATGGGCTGGTTTTCAACAAGATTCCACACACCGCA
>JBAXVB010000435.1:0-3624 GCA_037129415.1 Deltaproteobacteria bacterium | reverse complement strand
AATGCTTTATCTGAATCGAATAAATTTAAGGTTTGAAGAAAGTACGGTTATTATTTCATGCAGGCCGACCAGGCCTGTAAACAAAGACAATTGAAACGCATAATAAAGGAGAATGAATTGTGAATACTTTAATCGCTATCCCTTCCTCGGCACCGGGTGGACTTGATGCTCAGTTGGGCGCACATTTTGGTCACTGTGACCTCTATACGCTGGTTACCGTGGAAGACAACACCGTCAAGAATGTTGATGTAATCCCCAATGTTCCGCATCAACAGGGTGGGTGCATGGCGCCTGTCCAGTATCTGGCCGGTAAAGGCGCTGCCAAACTGATCGCCGGGGGCATGGGATTTCGCCCGCTCATGGGGTTTAACCAGGTGGGAATTCAGGTTTATTTCGGCGGAAACTTCCTGACCGTTGGAAATGCTGTGCAGGCGCTACTTGATGGTAAACTTCCGCAATTTTCTCAGGAACATACCTGCGGCGGCGGTGCGCATTAACAGCGAGGCGCGATGATGACAAGTGAGAGTGGGCCTCATGAAAGGGGGAATGATCATCCACCCCATCTGCTTGATGAACGGTTTTATGTGCATGCCAATCAACCCAGGAATATGGGGGCCATACCGAAAGCAGAGGGAAAGGCGACCGGTGTCGGCGTCTGCGGGGATTCCATTGAAATTTTCCTGTCTGTTCTAAATCAGGCGATCGTAAATATCGGTCAGATTCCCCATGGCTGTATTTATACGGTCGCCTGCGGCAGCGCCGTGAGCCAACTGGTCAGCGGCAAAAGCCTGGAAGATGCCTTGGGCGTGACGCCTGAGGCTGTGGCTGAGGAACTGGGCGGTTTGCCCGAAGACCACATGCATTGCGCATCCCTGGCGGTGAACACGCTGGGTGAAGCCATCGAAGATTATTACCGGAAAGAATGGGGAAATTCAGGAAAAAACACGCGATAATCGGTGTCCGAATACCGATTGCGGGCGGGAAGTCGGAATCCTCCGATTTTCCGCCTTTATTCAGGAGATATGATGAAAAGAATTTTGATTGTGACCCAACAAGCCGATAATTTTTCCAAACTGGCAAAGGGTTTGAGTACTGAAAAGATATATGATGTCATCTGGGCGAATTCCGTAGAAGCCGCACGATCCGCCGCATTCGGTTTGATGGATCTGATCGTTATCGATGAAAATCTGGACGAGCGCTCGGGCCTGAGTATCGCCAAAGATTTGATTCGCGTCAATGCGCTGGCCCAGCTTGCTCTGGTCAGCGAGCTATCGCCGGAAGAATTTCACGAAGCCGCCGAAGGTCTGGGGGTATTGACCAGTTTACCACCCCATCCCGACGAAAAAGATGCCGAACGGTTGCTGAATGCTTTGGCTGCCTTCATGAAAAGGCCCGATTCATTGTAGGCGCGATTTGTGAAACCCTGATTGAAATGCACTCGCACCGCTAACACAATTACTGTTGCTGCGCCGGGGTCATTAACTGCGTGTCCTCCGCACAAGGTGGTACGGATGAACGGCAATCAAAACCGACAGAAAAATGGAGGAATGAATATGTATTTCAAGCAGATCACTGTTGAAGGAATGGGTTGCCTTTCTTACCTTATCGGTTGCCCTCAGGCCAAAGTCGCCTGTGTCGTGGATCCCAAACGGGATGTGCAGGACTACATCAACCTGGCCCGCGACAATGGCATGAAAATCACGCACATCTTTGAAACCCATGTTCACGCTGATCATGTCAGCGGCAATCAGGAACTGCGTTCCCGAACGGGCGCCAAAATCTGTTTTATGGAGAATTCTCCGGTTGCCTTTGATCACATCGAACTCAAGGAAGGACAGCGAATGGCTTTTGGCAATGCCATGCTCGAATTTCTGAAAACCCCGGGCCACACCCCACATTCCATGTCGATCCTGGTTACGGATATGCTCCGCAGCATGGAGCCCTGGCTGGTGCTGACCGGAGACTGCCTTTTTGTCGGAGACATTGGCCGTCCGGATCTGGCGGGAGAAGAGCTGATCGATGAACAGACGCGTAACCTTTACAACTCCCTGTATCACAAACTGGGCAATATGCCGGCCAACCTTGAGATTTTTCCCGCGCATGGCGAAGGTTCTCTCTGCGGCAAAGGGATGAGCTCCAAATCGAGCTCAACCATTGGGTTTGAGAAAACCAACAACCCCGTTTTAAACCTCACTGCCGAGATTTTTGAAAAACAGATGAAGCAAAGTTTTCCGGAACGGCCCAAGAGCTTCTCCCATATTATTCAGACGAACAAAAACGGAGCACCGCTTCTGAATCGATGCCCGATCACCCGGGACATGAGCCCCTGTCAGGTCAAGGATCAAATCGATCGCGGCGCGCTTATTCTGGACACCCGAGATACGGCAGCCTTTGGAGGGGTTCACATTCCCGGTTCCATCAATATCGGCTTTGCCAAACAGACCGCCAACTGGATCGGTATGGTTATCGATCCGGACACCAAGCTGATTTTGATTGTTTCGGACGAAGAAGCCTATGAAAACATGACTATACACCTTCACAGAATCGGTTACGATAATATCATCGGCTATCTCTATGGCGGCATGGCAGCCTGGCAGGAAGCGGGATATC
This sequence comes from Deltaproteobacteria bacterium, assembly GCA_037129415.1. Lineage (GTDB taxonomy): Bacteria > Desulfobacterota > Desulfobacteria > Desulfobacterales > Desulfatirhabdiaceae > RAAP-1. The sequence goes on along the minus strand of JBAXVB010000435.1, from coordinate 1,014 downwards.
CGATTCATCAGCTCTGGCAGATTTCAACGGAAAAGCTGAGCAATAAACTTAAAACCGGCAAATACGATTATTTATATGATGTGAGAACCCCGTCGGAATGGTCAACCGGCCATATCCGGCAAGCAGTGCATCTGCCGCTGACAGCAATCCTTAATAACGCACCGGAAATCCCCAAAGACAAGGAAATTATCGTTACCTGCGGCATCGGATACCGGGGAAATATCGCGGCAAGCTTTCTGCAGAGCCAGGGTTTTCAGCACGTACACAGTCTGGCGGGCGGCATGAAAGCGTGGATAAACAGTGGGCAATCCATGACCGTTTAGTTGTGGAAAGACCATCATGACCATACCGATTCCTGAACCCGTCCTCGGTGGATGCTGCTTCGATTCGGACTATGGCATGTAATTTGCTTTAATATTGCTCAGGAGATTACTTGCCATAATCTCCTATTCAAGGATTTGATTCCGCACAACAAGCCGCAAATTTTTTTCGTGACAATATATTTATCTTTAAATACTTGAGTTTAAATGAGGACGATTTCAATGCCGATTTATGAATATGAGTGTGAAAAATGCGCATACCGCTTTGAGAAATTGGTTTTTGTGGGAGATGATATCCCTGCCGAATGTCCCGAGTGTAGATCAAAAAAATTAAAGAAACTGATCAGTGTTGCCGGTCTCATCGGTGAAGGTACTGGCAACATCTGCAGTTCAAGTTCTCCAAAGGGTTTTTCCTGAGCCAATTAATCATTATGCAACGGTCTGTTGCAGCAAATGAAATTCATGTGATAAAAACAAGAGATGCCATGACTCAAAAAACGGTATTGATTGACTATCGCGGCGACTGCTGAAAAGGCTTTCTGGACGTAGCTTTACGTCTTTCCAATCTTGACGCAGGAGATCGGTTCACCTTTATCTGCTCACCCGGGCAGGAGGCCAGGATGGCCAAGGTTGTTGCCTGCCGGAACGGCTGGATTGATAAAAGACAGCCGGAAACAGAGGGGATCGTTTTAAC
>JBAXVB010000434.1:0-3627 GCA_037129415.1 Deltaproteobacteria bacterium | reverse complement strand
GGGGGGAGGGCAAGTGGTTGGCACATGACAGCATTTCCCCCCTCCCAACCTCCCCCCGCTGGTGGGAGGGCTGAACGAAACAACCTGTTATGTTGATAAAACGGCGATCAATACCTCAACATAAAAGCGGGCATGACTGATGGGTGCGGCCATGTTGGCCCGATGATTGGCCAGAATTCCACTGAAATCACTGTCCGTAACAAGAAGCCAGGGTTCAATTTCTGTAGCCCTTTTACAGGATGCAATGGCATGATGAAGAATTTCCGTACCGTGGCGGGTTTCAAGTATGGGCTGAAAGTCCTCCAGGACAGCTTCAAGAATGGTTTCCAGAGCGCTGGCAACGCCTTTTGCATAATAAAAATAATCATCTACCCGGAACCAACTGACCGGTTCGCCATTTGATTCCTTTGTTTTAATCAGGTTCTCATCGCAGCTTCCCAGAAGGTTGTCAAACACAGCAAGAAGCGGCAGCAGGTTATCTGAGCGGGTATAAAAAACGGCGTCGCCTTTTTCAAGATTGTTTTTATAAGTGGCAAGTTCAGTTAGAGCATCCTGGTAGCGGGCTTCGGGTGAAGGAAACCAGTACCGTTCGGGTTTGGTCATCAGCCAGTCCATGGCGCGTTCCAAATTCTTATTCAGGGATTCAACACTTCCAGTCCTTGAAAGACGTTCAGTCAGGATAACAGTGGTTCTTCGCGTAACTTCAAGAACACCAAGCTGAAAGTTATTAACATTATCGGTGAAGTTTAAAATATCATTGGGCCGCCAGCCCCAGAATCGATCGTTCAATTCGTAAGAAAGGGGTTTGATGGTAGCCGTAACAAATGCAACACCCGGGGCCTTTTTAGGCAAATCATTGGGTGGATCCAGAGCGTGAGGGATTGCAGCAAGTGATGGAACGGCAGGTTTTTCCCCTGTGTGCGAGGGAACGGCAGGTTTTTCAGGATCAGGTGCAGCAGCCTGAACAGTTTTGCCTGAATCGGCATTCTGGGTGTCCGGCTGAGATACTTCCTTTGCAGGGGACAGGCTGGGCACCATGGAATCGGTTTTGGGGAGTTCTCCGGCTACTTGGGTGTGTGAGATTTCGGGTTTATGAGAAGAAGGGCTTTGGACAGCAGCAGACTGCTCCTGTTGGTGGACGGTAATGGGCGGTTCAAACTTGCCAAGAAGTCCCAATACGGTTCCTGTAAGCCATAAGACTGCAACCGTTAACAGCAGGCCGGCTAATATCCGCTGCGTTGCGAATTTTTTAAATGCTTCCATAATTTCTCCTTTTATCCATTCCTGAGTTTTCGGATATCTCCTACCCGAATGGTTACATTTCGTGCATCAAAATATTCAATGATCGGTATTACAAATTTTCGGGATGCGCCAGTCATATCCTTAAACTGGGGTGTTGTGATTTCACCGTGGGCGTTCAGGAACTCGACCAGTTTCTTTTTGATCATGAGGATGGCTTCCTGGTGAAAATAAAGATCGTCTTTTATTCTGACAATCAAGCCTTCGTCAACCAGAACATGAAGGACTTCTTTTGATTTTATTTCATCCAGGCTCTGCGTTTTACAGAATTCCTTGAAATAGGGAGGTGTGAGGCCATTCTGCTTATAGGCATCCAGGATTTTTTTGCGAACATCCGTCTGATCCTGACCCAGTAAAACCGAGTGGGTTGACAGACGAACCATGTTTTCTTCCTGAACCATCTGGCCGGATTTGATCATATTTTGAATCATCAGGGTAAAAAGCTTGGGGCTGATCTGGGGCGGCAATCTGGATTTCAATTCTTCTTTGGGCATTCCAGGCTTCAGTGGGTTGATTTTATGGAAAGCATGCAGCAAGACGTTGGCCTCGGAAAATAATTGTTCGAAACAGGTGCGATGAATAAAAACACGTTGTTCTCTGTCAATCATCAAAAACACCTTGTCCGACAGCAGCCGCTGAATGGCTCCATCAAGTTTTTTATCCGAGATATTGGTCATGATTCGAAGATCGGAAAAACTGATGCCCTGATAGCCGGCCTCTTCAGCATGATATGTGATAACTTCTTCGGGGCTGAGTTCGCCCAGTTTCTGAATGCCTGAAAAAACTTCGGGTTTGAATCGTTTGTGCTTTTGAGGAATGGGATTTAAAATGCCACCGCCTCCTATGGTGCGAACCGGCGAATAACTTCGGATCACAAACCGGTCGTCTTTCACCACCGCAACCGGGGCATCGAGTCGAAGCTGAGCAGCAATGGAGCTGCCGGAAGCAAGCTCTTCACTATCCAGAAGTATCAGGTTTCCCAAAACCTCGCTGGTTCCTGTGTGAAACCTGATTCGCGTTCGATTTTTTATGGGCTTTTTATTGCTTTTTAAATAATGGAGTCCAACATCCACCATGAAGCTTGAAGTCAGCGCATTTGGGCTGGAAAGTACATCACCGCGGTTAATGGACGCTTTTTCAAGCCCCTGAAAATTGATGGCGGTTCGCATTCCCGAAACAGCCTGTTCCACGCTGGCGTTGTGAACCTGAATTCCCCTGACTTTGGAGATGACACCAGATGGGTAAATCATGATCTGCTCACCCACGCGAATCATTCCCGATATCAGCGTACCGGTAATGACCGTTCCAAATCCCTTCATGGTAAAAACCCGGTCCACCGGAAGCCTGAACAAATTGGTTGATGAACGTTCTGGAATCGAGGCGCTCAGGATTTCCAGAGCCTGTATCAGTTCAGGAATACCTTCTCCGGTTGTGGAAGAAACCGGCAGGATGGGGCAATCTTCCAGAAAGGAGCCCGTGGTAAAAGATCGCACATCTTCTGTGACCAGTTCCAGCCACTCTTCATCCACCATATCCCTTTTGGTAAGAACAATCAGCCCGTGCCGAATATCAAGGAGCGTACAGATTTCCTTATGTTCGCGGGTCTGAGGCATGATACCTTCATCAGATGCAATCACCATGACAACCATATCAATGCCGGTGGCTCCGGCTACCATGGTTTTGACGAATTTTTCATGTCCTGGAACATCCACAATGCCTATGTGTTGCCCACTGGGAAGATCCATTGATGCAAAGCCCAGTTCAATCGTAATGCCCCTGAGTTGTTCTTCTTTTAATCTGTCTGTGTTTATACCGGTCAAAGCCTTGATCAGGCTGGTTTTCCCATGATCAATATGTCCGGCTGTTCCAAGAATGATCTGTTTCAATGGTGTATTGCTCCTTCAGCATTATTTTCCGGGCAATGCGTTTTTATTTCCTTGCTCTTAAATATTCGAACATATATGCCATACCTACTATAAATCCCCAAAGTCCCGCTGTATAAATCATCCGGGTTTGGGGATAAAACATACGAACAAGGATTACCGCAAATGCCGCTCCCAGAATGGCTCTTAAGATAAAAATATAAAAACGTGTCACATTATCGCCTTTCGTTGTTGACGAGTTCATAATCATCGACCATTATAATTTATAGTAGAAGGCAAATTGGGTCAATAGACGTTTATATGAAAGTTGTCAGCATTGAGCAGACACAGAATTTATTTCCGATATATCACTTAAACCGCATCGGTGAATCTATACTGCGAACTGGTATCATCTGCGCTTTTCATAAACTCCCTCTCCCAGCGGGGGAGGGTTGGGGTGGGGGAT
>JBAXVB010000433.1:0-3627 GCA_037129415.1 Deltaproteobacteria bacterium | reverse complement strand
AAGCTTAGAACTTCATTACGAAATTCAGCCCGCAGGATTGACCCTGAAACCGATTGTCGGATGCGTACTCGTAAAAATAGTGGAAAGTCATCGCTGCATTCCATGGCACATAGGCCAAGCCGAGCTGGCCCCCCACGCCATGAACCTGCATGTGATCGCTGGGATTTGTGGTGTCGCTGCCGGTGTCATCAGTCATCTGCCAACTGCTGTAGCCTGCCGGGCCGATATCAAGAATGAGTTTATGATCATCCGTCAAAGGAAGATATTGGCTAACGCCGTAATTGAATGTGAGGTTCTGGCCGGGAGTCATGTCAAAACCCTGCTTGTTTTGATTAATTTCGTAGGTCAATGCGGTAGCCACCGCCATGCGTTTGTCCGGCCACGGATACCACGTTAACCCGCCCTGGAACTGGTGGGTCCAGAAACCATAGCCGACGTTATCCGGTGAAGGATAGGTCACCTGACCGGCGTGCGGCAGCGTCTCTGTTTCCGTGGTGTATTTTCCGATTGGCGCGTAAAAGCTGTAGCCGAGCGCAACATCCCAGTTTGTCATCGTCCAGCCCAGCCAGAGCGGTTGTACTTGCATGTCTCCCACATTGAAAGTCGAGTTGTCAGAGCTGATGCCACGGCTTCTTTCTGTGGATAGCGCTCCGCTTAAGCTGATATTGGCAAAGGTGGGCGCGATAAAGGCTGCGTATTTTGCGCCAAAAATCTTCCATTCGGATACCCAGACAAAAGCCGGCGCCACGGCATAAAGGTCCACATTTACGTCCAAGTTAACCGTAACGTTTTTTCTCGGTCCGATCTGTACAGATTCGACCTTGTTGCCGTTGTTGTCGTTCATTTTGTTTGTCGTGTAGTAAAAGTTGTAGAGCGTGCCGTAAAATCCCGGATCAGGCACGACATAGTCGCGGATGCCAAAGACGCCCGGCATGAAATGACCATCCGCATGAGATTCATTGGCGATAATTGTCATCCCGAAAGCTATCATAATAATTGACATTAATAAACGTTTCAAGGGATTCTCCTTTCATGTTTGGGTGTTAATTTTGATGGTCTATTAAAAAAGCTATCAGGAGGGAAAGAAATCCTGGTTCTGTTTCCCTCCTGATGTATGTTGATTTTTTAGTCCGAAAGCTTTTTCTTCAATTTGCCCTCCATTTGGGCCTTATCCACATCGTCTTTGCCGGCGGCATTGACTTCGGTCAGTGTGATCGTCACCTTGTCGATCTTCCCGGTAAACTTGAACGGCGCCTTGTAGGCTTCGGTGACAGGCGTGCCCTCATCCGCTCCCACATCTGCCCCTTCATCTCCCGAAAATGCACAGCACTGGGTTTGATCGATCCGACCCGAGGCGACCTTCTTGCCGTTGACAAAGAGTGTTCCCATGCCCCCCTTGCCGACGCCGCCACCGTCATAGGCGAACTCGAATCGTAGATTCACCTTCCCGGCAGGCAAGGCCTGCTGGGCGGCCACCGTGTACCGATGCAATCCCAGCCAGTTGTAGGTGTAGGATGGTTTGCCGTCCTTAACATAGAGACTCCAGCCGCCGAATCGTCCGGCTTGGGCGAGTATTACACCGCTGGCGCCTTTTTTCGGGATTTCCAACTCAGCCGTGATCGTATGCGATCGATTCTTCACATTGATGAAGACATTCTCCGACATGCCGACCATATCCTGGTAAACGGTCAGAGAGGTTCGGCCGGCCATCAGGTCGGGGCGCCCGACAATGGCGGCGTTGAAACGTTCCAATGTCCGGTCATCAATGGGAAGCACGGAGTACTTGACCGCTTCCTTCATGAAAAGGTCCTGCATCTCTTTGAGCTTCCCGGGATATTTAGCGGCAAGATCATTGGCCAGGCTGAAATCCGCCCGCGTGTCGTACAATTCCCATTTGTCGTTTTCAAGCGTTGTGCGGGGTTTGAATTCCCAGGCCGCGCGATGGACCGTGCCGGCTATCCAGCCATCATTGTAAATAGCCCGGTTGCCGAAAATCTCGAAGTACTGAGTCGTGTGCCGACTCGGAGCCATGGCATCCGCAAAGGTGTAGGCCATGCTCACACCCTCTATGGGGGTCTGGGGCGTTCCATTCACACTCTTCGGCTCGGGCAGGCCTGCTGTATCGAGGATCGTGGGTGCGATGTCGATGACATGGTGCCACTGAGAACGCAACTCGCCCTTGGCCGTGATGCCCTTGGGCCAGTGAATGACCATCCCGTTGCGGGTGCCGCCGTAATTCGAGGCAACCTGTTTCGTCCATGTGAATGGCGTGTCCCCTGCAACCGCCCAACCTGCGGCATAATGCGGGTAAGTTGTCGGGCCGCCGAGTTCGTCGTAATGCTTCAGGATGTCTGAAACAGTTTCGCGTACGCCGTTAAAATAGGTATTCTCGTTGTAGAGTCCGGCCATGCCACCTTCGGCGCTTGCCCCGTTGTCTCCGACGATATAAAATATCAGCGTGTTATCGAGTTGACCGGTTTCCTGGATCGCCTGAATAAGCCTTCCAATCTCCGTGTCGGCATACTCTCCAAACCCGGCGAATACCTCCATCTGGTGAGCAAAGAGCTTTTTTTCGTCCGGAGACAGTGTGTTCCAATCCTTGATCACTTCCGGTTTGGGCGCCAGCTTCGTGCCAGGTGGCACCACACCTAACTTGATCTGACGCGCCAGCGTTTCTTCGCGCAGTTTGTCCCATCCCTGGTCAAACTTGCCCTTGTACTTGGCAATCCATTCCTTCGGCACATGGTGAGGTGCGTGCGTGGCGCCAGGCGCAAAATAGACGAAGAACGGCTTGTCCGGTGTGAGCGATTTCTCTGCCTGCACCCACTTGATCGCCTGATTGGTCATGTCGGTCATGAAGTTGTAGTTCGGATCATGCGACGGCTCGACCTGAGTCATCCCGTCATAGATCAGCGGCGCCCACTGGTTGGTCTCGCCTCCCATGAAGCCGTAGAATTTGTCAAATCCCGAGCGGGTTGGCCAGCGGTCGGTTGGGCCGGATGGACTGACCTCCCAAGCCGCAGTCTCGTGGGACTTGCCGAAAGCTGCGGTGCTGTAGCCATTCAACCGCAACATTTCCGCCACCGGCGTCACGCTGTTCGGACGCTGACCGGTTTGTCCTGGAAAGGTGGTGGCGGTCTCCGCAATCGATCCGAAGTTATTCGTATGGTGGTTGCGGCCGCTGAGCAGTGCGGTACGTGTTGGCGAACAGAGCGCCGTGGTGTGAAACTCGTTGTAGCGCAGCCCGGCGTTGGCCAAGCGGTCCACAGTGGGCATGTGGATAGGTCCGCCGAACGCGCTTGACTGGCCGAATCCCATGTCGTCGATCAACACTATGAGAACATTGGGTGCATTGGCCTGCGCCTTGACCTCGAACCGTTCCGGCGGCGTGGCGTTACGGACATCGAACACGGTGCTGTGCGGGTACTGGGGCTCCGGAATCGGCAGCACTGTCCGGTCGATCGGCAGTGCCTCCCGTGCGGGAATTGCCTCTTGGGCGGCAACTGTTGACCCAAAAGCCACCATTAGCAAAAGAAAAAGACTGAAGGCGGTCCTCATAAGAGAATTTGTTTTCATGCTTCCTCCATGTTATCAAGTATTGACATCATTTCCAAAGATTAGTACAGA
>JBAXVB010000432.1:0-3639 GCA_037129415.1 Deltaproteobacteria bacterium | reverse complement strand
ATCATCCTGGTCATATCTTTAATAATTACCCGCCACATGATTGATATCATAAAGAAGCAGGACAAAGACACGGATTCGCTGAACAAACAGCTCGTTCAGGCTGGAAAATTGGCTTCACTGGGGGAACTCTCGGCCGGAGTGGCGCACGAGATCAATAATCCCCTGGCTATCATTCTTACTGAAAGCCAGGTAATGAGAGACACGATTGACGAGGCAACCGGTCTGAATGATGAAGTCAAGAACGAATTGATCGACTCCCTGTCTCAGACAGAATCCCAGGTTCATCGTTGTAGTCTCATCACACAGAGCCTCCTAAAATTTTCACGCCGGAACAAGTCTCAAAGAGAGATGGTAAATCTGAATGTTTTCCTTGAAGAAGTAATACGGCTTATGGATGGAAAAGCAAGGGGGATGGGGATTCACTTTGTCCTTGATCTGGAAAAAGATATTCCTTCCTTCTCATCGGACCCTTCCCTGCTGCAGCAGGTGTTTATAAACCTTATCAACAATGCTGCTGACGCTCATGAAGGAAAACCTTATGGAACGATCAGTATTGGAACCCGGGCAGACAACCGCCGTAATGGGGTGGAGATCACCGTCGGCGATACAGGTTCGGGTATTTCTCCAGAGATAATGGAAAAAATCTTCGACCCTTTTTTCACCACGAAGGCTGTAGGAAAGGGGACAGGATTGGGGCTTTCCATAACCTACAGCACTATCAAGGCGGTGGGCGGAGATATTTCAGTTCGAAGTACCATAGGCAAGGGGACTCAATTCAATATTTTTCTTCCTTTCAATCCTCCTGATAACGATAATGAAAACCGGGAATAGGTAATTACCCAGTCCCGCTCTTCCATACAAAAATGAGGAGCCTATAATGAAAAGACCTATAATTCTTCTCGTTGACGATGAGGTGGCTTTCGCCAACAACCTTCTTAAGCTTCTGTCTAAAAGAGGATATGATGTTGTAGTAGAATATAACGGCGCCGATGCTGTCAAAAGGGTCGGAGAAAAGGAGTTCGATGTCATCATCCTGGACATGAAAATGCCGGGAATGGATGGCATCGCCACATTGAAAGAGATCAAGAAAAAAGCACCTCTTGTGGAAGTAGTAATACTTACAGGTCATGGCTCCATCGAATCGGGAATTGAGGGCATGCAACTGGGGGCGTTTGATTTTTTGATGAAACCGGTCAGGATCGACGATCTTCAGGAAAAGGTCAGTGAAGCCTACCGGAGAAAACTGATACAGGGAGAAAGGGGGTAACACTCTAAATGTCAAATTTAATACGTGTTTTTCTGATTGATGATGAGAAGCTTTTTGTAGAATCCTTGACTAAGGTCTTGCGAAGAAGAGAGATGGTGATCAGATCGACTCACAGTGGAGCCGATGCCATCGACATTCTTTCCACCGAAACTTTTGACGTTATCGTCCTTGATATCAAGATGCCAGGGATGGACGGCGTGGCGACCCTGAAAGCAATCCGAGGCATGGGCATTACGACTCCGGTGATCATCCTGTCCGGTCACGTGGATATCGAACGCGTCACCGAAGTATTGAAAATGGGCGCTACGGAACTTCTCCTTAAACCGTGTGATGTGGAAACACTTGTCTGTACTATCGAGAATTCTCATGAGCGGATGACTACGGTGTAGATAGGGCAGTGGTTAGGGATTAGGGTTTTTTTCCGCCCCCGACCCTGCTTTTATAAATATAGCTTTCAAGATAATGATTTTGGGAAGAGCATTATCTTGAAAGCTATAGCAAAACGGAGACAGTCAATGGCTACAATCCTTATTGTTGACGATGATCAACAGTTGCGCCGGAGCTTTGAAAAGCTTTTATCCGATGATGTGCATACCGTATTGACTGCTTCCAGTGGTGAAGAGGGCCTCGGGATCATCGGATCGGCCAGAGTCGATTTAGCTATCATAGATGTGTGTCTTCCGGGGATGAACGGGCTAAAAACATTCAAGGCCATGCGCGAAATTGATCCCAAGCTTACCGGGATTATCATGACAGCCTTCAGCACCACAGAGACAGCGATTGAGGCAATGACACTTGGCGCCTTTGACTATGTCACCAAGCCATTTGATATTCCCGATATTCTCACCCTTATCGGTCAGGCTGTGGAGGCGGGCCGTCTTGTGCGCTCCCGCGTGGACATGGACGTTGTTACCAAGACAACATCTTCCGAGATCATCATCGGGCAGAGTAAGGTCATGCAGGAACTCTACAAAACCATTGGGCGAGCTGCTCCCACCGATGCTACGGTGCTCATTCGTGGGGAATCCGGAACTGGAAAGGAACTTGTAGCCCGCGCCCTTTATCAGCACAGTCTCAGGGCAAGCGCACCCTTCCTGGTGATCAATTGCGTAACCATCCCTGAAAATTTGCTGGAAAGCGAGCTTTTCGGATACGAAAAGGGGACCTTTACCGGGGCGCTGAGCCGGCGCATCGGGAGAATCGAACAGGCGCACGGGGGAACGGTATTTCTGGATGAAATAGGTGATATGCCGTTGAGTCTGCAACCCAAAATCCTGCGTCTGCTTGAGGAGAAAGGTATCGAGCGCCTCGGCGGACATGAAACCATACCGGTTAATGTTCGCATTATTGCGGCTACCAACCGTGATCTTGAATCCGCCATTGCGGACGGATCTTTTCGGGAAGATCTCTATTACCGCTTGAAGGTAGTCACCATACGGCTCCCCCCCCTGCGGGAACGCCTGCAGGATATACCCCGTCTTATTGATCATTTTCTTGCCCGATTTTCCAGGGATATGAACGTGGATAACCCGGGAATGACCCTTGAGGCCAAGGAAATCGTCAGCCGTTATCACTGGTCCGGCAACGTCCGTGAGCTGTCCAACGCCATACAAAAGGCCCTTATTTTTAGCCGTGGGTGTCCCATTCGTCCCGAAGATATCACCCATGTCATAGAAAAGAGGATTGAAGTGTATGAGAACGCCGACGAGGGGTATCCAGAAGAGGCGACGCAGCAATGGGTCCGAAGGGTTCTTCTTTCAAAGAGATACGAGAGCGTATTTGATTATTTGAATGACCGTTTCTCCAGCACCGTTATCGGGGAGGCGCTCAAAATAACAGGAGGAAACAAAAGCATCACAGCCAAACTCCTGGGTCTTTCCAGACCGACCATCCAGGCCAAAATCGATAAATACCGGCTCAAGGTTGAAACCTATGTGAAAGAGGAAAGTCCGTTATATGCAGAACCCTTTTTGGTAGTCGATAAATCTTCTTTACATGTTGTAAACAATTCTACCATCGACCCGACAGAAGAGACTTTCACTTTACGATAACCGAAGGCGATTTGCATGTTGTCGCCTCGAAAACAATCCCAACAAATTAGGTCATAACATATTGATAATAATCAATTATAACAGTGAATGCAGATATCGAAATCACTGTGGATGACGAATATAATCCGAGAGGGTCAGGTATGGCACAGGTATTGCGAAACTAATTACAAGAATCACATAATCCGAAGGCTGAAGGTTCTCAAGGAATTCAACTCCTTCGGGGTGACGATATAAATGCGAATATCCGGCCTTTTTTATGAAGGGCCAAAATCAGAAAAACATTTAGAAAAGGGAGGTTTTATAAATGTCAAAAACGACAGG
>JBAXVB010000431.1:0-3639 GCA_037129415.1 Deltaproteobacteria bacterium | reverse complement strand
CGACGAGCGGATCGGTGTCGGGAGCGTTTTTCACCTTTTCCGCCTCCCGGAGGTGTACGAGCAAGAACTCCACGGCATCCTCAGCGACGACGGCCCCTCGTTGTCGATGGAGTCCTTTGCAAGCAGGGATTATGCACTTGCAGCTCTTCAGAAGATTGCCGATGGCGACACTTCAGCAAGCGAGGGGCCTGTGAAGCTTGGCGGCGCCCAGGATATAATGACGCCTGATGGCATTCGCGATATTGCCCGCAGCTATACTGCCGCGTTTGCCCAAGGGGTAAAATGTTATCCCTATTTCGTATCATGACTCAGCAAACTGGATCAATTTATAACGTTCGACTGTCCGCCGGTCTTGGGCTTCTGGACGAAACCCGCAGTTTGCTTGATCTCTGGGAACCAGGGATAAGTCCATCAACTTTGCATGAGGTTGCATTGGCGTCTGGACGATTTCCAACCATTACATCCAGGCGTTTATTGAACATAGTGAAAGATTGCTTTGCTCCGCGTTATCTGGTGAATGGCGGCAAACCAGCGGCGCAGTTAAAAAATCTGATGAATCTGATGCCTACCAGTGAACTCAACCAGTTTTATCTGCTTTTTACCTGCCGTGCAAACGCTATTCTGAATGACTTTATCCGGGAGATATATTGGGAAAGGTATGCAAGCGGGTTCGCCGAAATTAGCAATTTTGATGCGGAAAAGTTCGTCAGGCGGGCAATAGACGACGGTAAAACTCAAAAACGTTGGGCTGAGAAAACCATCAAAAATGTTGCCGGTTACCTGACTGGTTGTTGCGCTGACTATGGTCTCCTGGAAAAGGGCCATAAGACAGTCCGTCGGATTCTTCCTTTTCTCATCTCACCTTCCATGGCCGGCTATCTTGCCTACGACCTTCACTTTGCGGGACTTGGTGACAATGCTGTTTTAAGCCATTCGGACTGGCTGATATTCGGCCTTGCTGTTTATGATGTTCGGGAAGAATTGAAGCGCCTGGCGCTCAAAGGTTATCTCATCCTGCAATCGGCAGGCGATATAACCCGGATCAGTTGGAAATACAAAACCATGGAGGAACTATGCGATGTCCTCGCTAAAGGCTGATTTTGACGAACTGCGGGAGCGTATCCGCCACGGACGGGAGCTGGGTCACGCCGGTTTCGAACCAATCTACTATCTGATATTTGATCCGGCGGATATTATCGAGGTGAAACGGCTTACGCCAGCATGGATCGCCAAGCTTCGCAATGAAGGATGGGATGTATCCGCATTCTCGATTGCTGAAGCGATTGAAAATATTCTGTTCGACGATCCGCGTCGTCCGCTATGGCTCATGGCCCAGAAGAAGGCTCCCCATGACTGGGAAAAGACCAATCAGGCTCTTGCGAATGCCCTGATCTCTAACGGGGCGTTGCAACAGCGGCTCGAAGAGGCGATTTCCGCCATGGAAGGCAACAAAAATGGCCTGGTATTGGTGACAGATCTGGAGGCGCTGCATCCCTACATGCGCATTGGCGCCATTGAAAGCAGCCTTCAGAGTAATTTTCATGTACCGACTATATTCCTTTATCCTGGCACACGCACCGGCAAGACCCGTCTCAGTTTCCTGGGGTTCTACCCGGAAGATGGAAACTATAGATCCGTTCACGTTGGCGGTTGAATTGACATTACCCAAGAGGGATTCCGACATGGCCATCCGTACGTTATTTGATCCGAGTAAAAATATCCAACGCCCCATCGAGAAGGTCATCACCTACGCTGCGTCACAAGAACACCGCCTTAAATCGGAAATTAGCGAGTATGTTGTAACCAACAGCATAGAAACCCAGTTCCACAAACTTCTCGACAAGATGCAGCACGCCATGGAGTCGGGGGGTGAGAACGAGATCGGTGTCTGGGTATCCGGTTTTTACGGATCGGGCAAAAGCTCGTTCACCAAATATCTTGGACTTTCTTTCGATGGCGTAACCACCATAGACGGTACCCCATTTCTCAAACATCTTAGGGACCGTATGCACGATGCCAGAGTCAAGTCTCTGCTTACTGCGGTATCAAAACGTTTCCCGGCCGCCGTTGTAATGCTCGATCTTGCCAGCGAAATGCTCGCTGGCGCCACCATGGAAGATGTATCCACCGTGCTGTACTATAAAGTACTCCAGTGGGCCGGATATTCCCGCAATTTGAAGGTTGCCGCCCTGGAACGGCGGATTGAATCAGACGGATGCCAGGATGAATTCACCGGCAAGCTGGCTGACCTCTTTCCTGGAATGCCATGGAAAGACCTCCAGAATGACCCGCTTGCCGTTGACGGCCTCATTCCCCAGATTGCCCACGATATGTATCCGGCCCTTTTTCCCACCACCACATCATTCACATCAAGCACGGAAGGCTTCTTTCAGTTCGAGGTTCAGCGGGTCCAGGAAATGCTGGACATTGTCCGCCGGAAAAGCGGCAAGGAGCATATTCTCTTTGTCATTGACGAGGTCGGACAGTACTTGGGGTCAAGGGACAATCTGATCCTGAACCTTGACGGCCTGGCTAAGAACCTTAAACGCATTGGTGACGGCAAGGTATGGATCATCGTTACGGCCCAGCAGACCCTGACCGAGGATGATCCCAGGGCCTTGTTCAATTCGCCCCAGCTCTTCAAGCTCAAAGACCGCTTCCCGATTCAGGTGGATCTGGAGTCCAGCGACATCAAGGAAATCTGCACCCGGCGTCTTCTTGGTAAATCGCCGGCTGGCGCCGATGAACTGGGCAAGCTCTTCGATGCCCAGGGGCAGGGGCTGCGCCACAACACCAGGCTTCAGGATGCCAAATACTACGACGCCGACTTCAGCAAAGAGACTTTCATTGATCTCTACCCCTTCCTGCCGGCCCACTTCGATATCCTGCTGCATCTGCTGGGAGCATTGGCGAAATCCACTGGAGGCATTGGCCTCCGTTCGGCAATCAAGGTGATTCAGGATATCCTTGTGGAAGGAGGAGATGGAAAAAATCCAATGGCCGATCAGCCGGTCGGCTGGCTGGCTACCACCGTTACCCTGTATGATTCCCTTGATAAGGATATCCGCAGAGCGTTTCTCTCGAATCATCAAGCAGCGCAAAAGGTACTCACCTGTTACCGTGATTCGCCGATCCACCAAGACATCGCCAAATCCGTCGCCATTCTGCAGATCCTCGGCAATATGCCGGTCACCCAACAGAACCTGGCAAGCCTGATTCATCCGGCAGTGGATGCACCCTCCAGATCAGATGATGTCCATAGTGCGGTTGAAGACCTTTTAAATGATTCATTTATTCCCTTGGCGAGCAAGGATGGCCAGCTTTACTTTTTGAGCGAAAAACTGCGGGAAATCGAGCTGGAGCGGGGAAATATTCCTATTCGATCCATTGAAGCCCGCCGCATCTTCAACGAAGCATTGCGGGAGACATTCAGTCCGCTCCCCTCGGCGCGGGTAATGACCACTCTGGTGGCTACCTCCGGACTGAAGGTGCGCAGCGGCCCTTTGGAGTCGGGTCTGGCCGGTGAGCGCGAGACGATCCAGACTATGGTCGAGATGGTGGAACCTGCAGATTTTGACACCAACACCACCCGGATCATCGAAGAGTCCCGTCAGCATCCAGGACAGAGCACCATCTTCC
>JBAXVB010000430.1:0-3657 GCA_037129415.1 Deltaproteobacteria bacterium | reverse complement strand
AACCGACACCTTCGTTAAATCGCCGTGCAAACATTGGCTCAATAGGAGAAATGATACCAGCAGCGGCTTGAATAAAAAAACTTGAACATCGAGTTAAAGGAAGTGAGGTTAGAATCATTAAAAAGGGGGATAGACTTATTTTTGTGCCTCTTGAAACAAGCAAATGGCCAGAAGGGTTCTGGGATACATTTTCCGCTGATCCGAATTTCAAAACACCTGAACCACTGCCGTCAAAACCCTTTAATTTGGATTAGCCGGGGAAATATGTACCTGCTTGATACCAATATCATCAGCTACTGGATGGTAGAATGATCAGCGAAAGAGACACGCAAATTGCCTCAATTGCCATGGCAAATAAACTCATTGTTGTTACACATAATGTAAAAGAATTGGGAAGGATTGGGAAACTGAAAGTCGAAGATTGGGCGACGGATAACGATCAAACGAATCTCCCAATAATGCCAATCAGCCAAGCCTGACCCTAATAGGCAACCCTGGCTCATTTTGAAACACAGCAGACACGGAAGAACGCCTTTATGCGGTTCGAGATCAAGCTGCGGTTCACCAGAAGCCTTTATATCAGGGGAGCCGGGAAAAAATCATTGAATTGTTTCATTTCATCGACTGGATCATGCAGTTGCCCAGCGAGTTGGAAGACAAGCTCTGGGTTGAAATTAACAAAATCGAGGAGGAAGGGAAAATGCCCTATATCAGCAGCGTGGAACGTATTGGATATCGACAAGGGAAAGTTAAGGGGAAAGGTCACATGAAAGCCATCCGGGATACTGGCAATCAGCTTGTTGCGGCAATATCTTGAGTGTCTGTCCTGTAAGAAGCAGTATCGTCAAACAGAATTTGGATTGAGTGAAGGATGGGGAGGATTGAGCCATGCAACTTGAAGCACTTTATAAACAAGGTAAGCTGGAGTTTTTTACTCCGATTAAATTCATCAATCAACAGTTCCATATCCGGGTGGAGATTCCCGATCAGGAAATTGTCCGGACACCCGGGCTGGTCTCCGATTCTGTTGATGTGTTCCGCACCTATAACCTTTCCCCGGAAGCGCTTGCCATCGCTGAAAAAATCAGACTGGAAACGCTTGACCTTTTGGAGAATTTCGGTGCGAATGATGATGAGATGAATTTGACAGAAAAGCAGAATTTGTACTGGGATGCATTTGAATTCCGCTCTCGGTTGCGCCAGGAACAATGCAGACCGGCATGAAACATCTTATCCTTGATGTCAATATCGTAGTAGATGCTTGCACAAGCCGCAGCAGCAGTGTGGAATCGGTGGCAGCCGTTGCCAAGGCAAAAGCAGCGGGTGTGGCCTTGTGGGTTTATGCAGGCTCAGTACAAACGCTCGAATTCGTTCTTGCCAGTGAAATTGTTCGCTTAAATGCAAAAAGGGGCTTCCCCCTCCTTACTCGCGCTAATGCAGCACGCAGGGCCAGATTGCTGCTGGCTAACTTCTGTAGCAAAACATCGTGGTTGGCTGCATTAAGTTTCGAGGGGAATGTCTTCCATACAGATGATCCGGAAGATGAACAACTGCTGTTGGCACTGGAACGGTTTCCTGCAGGCACAGCCAAATTGCTGACCAACGATAAGCAGATGCTTAAAAAATCACCAGAAAAGACGGTTACGCCTTCCGTCTGGCTGGCAGAGAAAAACCAGGCGGCGCCTATTGAATTCATTAACCTTAAGACCCAGCAGGATTTCATCCGTCCCAATCTTGAAGTCAACATTCACCGGGTGTTGCATCATGGTCAGTACATCATGGGGCCGGAGATTAAGCAACTCGAAGAAAAACTGGCCCAATACGTTGGCGTAAAACACTGTGTCACCTGCGCCAGCGGAACAGATGCCCTGCTCATAGCCCTGATGGCGCTTGACATTGGCTCGGGCGATGAAGTCATCACCGTGCCCTATACCTGGATTTCCACAGCCGAAGTCATTGCCCTGCTGCGGGCAAAGCCGGTGTTTGTGGATATCCGGCCTGATACCTTCAACATGGACCCGGATATTCTTGAAGCCGCCATCACCCCGCGAACCAAAGCCATCATGCCGGTCGGCATTTATGGCCAATGCGCGGACATGACCAGAATCAATCAGGTTGCCGACAAACACGGCATACCGGTCATCGAGGATGCAGCCCAGTGCTTTGGTGCAACACACTGCGGAAAGAAAGCTTGCAATCTTTCCCTTATCGGCTGCACTTCGTTTTTCCCATCCAAACCGCTTGGCTGTTATGGAGATGGTGGCGCCATTTTTACCGAAGATGACGATCTGGCGGACAAAATGTGCCAAATCCGCATTCACGGTCAGAAAATCAAGCATCAGCATCCCCTGGTCGGCATCAACGGTCGGCTGGATACGCTTCAGGCCGCTATCCTGCTGGAGAAATTCACCCTGTTTCCAGAAGAGTGTGACCTTCGCGCCCATGTCGGAAAACGCTATGATGCGCTTCTGGGCGGGATTCCGGGCATTCAGTCACCGGTGATCGCAAACGGCAATACCTCGGTCTATGCCCAGTACACCATTCTTTCTTCAAATCGGGATCGCCTGTCCCAATTCTTGAAAGAAAAAGGCATCCCTTCTGTGGCCTACTACCCTGCACCCCTGCATCTCCAGTGCGCTTTTGCCAATCTAAATCACAAATCCGGCGATTTTCCGGTAGCCGAACAGGTATCCGCCCAATGCCTCAGCCTGCCCATGTCACCGTATCTGACGATGAAAGAGCAAGAGATGGTGGCAGAAGCAATAAAGGGATCAATCAGATTTTTATGAAAATTCTCACTATAGTCGGCGCACGCCCACAGTTTATCAAAGCAGCTATGGTCAGCCGGGTCATCTACGAGCACAACCGCCAGAATGCAAACCAGTTCATTCAGGAAGAGATCATTCATACCGGTCAGCATTTCGACGACAACATGAGCGACATCTTCTTCAAACAGATGCAGATTCCGGAACCGGTGGTGAATCTCCACGCGGGAACGGGCATGCACGGGGAAATGACGGGGCGCATGCTGGCTCAAATCGAGAATGAAATTGTGGACCGAAAACCCGATTGGATGCTGGTGTATGGCGATTGGAAATAAGACCGATGCCCAAATACTGGAGCTGAAAGAGGCTCAGATGAAGACCGACGCTCAGCAAAACCGGACCGATGTGAAACTAAAGGAAACCATAAAGGAATTTCGGGCAGCCCAAAAGTTGTTGGGGGATATGGGTTTGGTTCAGGGCGAGGTGGCGGATGACAAAAAAACTGCCCCGCTTCAAGACTTTGTTGCCGGAGTACCAGGACAGCAAGATACTGGCCGGAGTTGGCGCGCTGGTGGTGAAGGATGATGTGGGTCGGTATGCGGAAAAAGCCGGATTGTTTGTTCTGACGCAAACCAGCGACGGCGGTGCTGCGATTTTTAACCGAAAAGGTTTCAGGCCGAAAGAATTTGCATGAAACATTTGTACGATATGGCGGTGAAAAATAAATGAGCGAACAGAACAACTCCGATGATTACGACAGCCCGTGGAAAAACATTCTTGAATCCTATTTCGAGGAATTCATGCAGTTTTTCTTCCCTGATGCGGCACAGGACATCAACTGGTCCCACGGCTATGAATTTTGGGACAAGGAGCTGCAGCAGGTGGTGCGTGA
>JBAXVB010000043.1:0-20324 GCA_037129415.1 Deltaproteobacteria bacterium | reverse complement strand
AAGACCTTGGTGATATTGCTCGTTTAGTCGAAAGCCATCCTCAACTTTGGGAATTGCTTGATACGGATTTGAAAGTGATAATTCAGAAGCAGTAAATGCAAAATTATGGCCGAACGGTTTGCTCCACCAGTGACTGGCCCAAATCGCCGCTGGGATCGCCGCACCCCAGTGCGGCAATTATGACGACGCTCTTGTGGCGGCTAAAACAAGAGCCGCACTGGGGTGCGGCGATCCCGGGATGGCTCCCAAGTATGGCTCATCAACATTTATCATTTTCACTTAACAACCCATAAGGAGTTACAATGATTCCTGAAATCAAAACAATTCTGTATGCAACCGATCTATCTGAAAATTCCCAATATGCTTTTGGATATGCGGTAAGCCTAGCCAACCGGTATGATGCCAAAATCGTTGTTCTTCATGTCATCGAAGATATCTCTCATCAAATGAACATGCAGGTTGCAGATTTGCTGGGAGCGGAGAAATGGCAGAAACTGCAACGAACCCGAAAAAATGAAGTGGTGGAAATCATGGTTCACAAGATTGATGTGTTCTGCAAAGAAACAGCGTCAGCCGATCAATCCTGCCCCTTTACGGTAACGGACATCAAGGTAAGAAACGGCCATCCAGTGGAAGAAATCATTGCAGAATCCATTGCTTCAGATTATGATGTAGTCATCATGGGCACGCACGGTCACGGCATACTGGCCGGTGCCATGATGGGCAGCACAGCGATGCGGGTGGTCCGCAGAAGTCATGTGCCGGTTATGGTGATCCGGCTGCCCAAAACTGCATAATCCTTTTATCGGTATGTTGCGCCGACATGCAGAAAATCACCAATTGCTCATTGGTCATACAAAAGCCCATTGGTCATACAAAAAGGAGGATAAATCATGTTTTCAGGCATGTTTTCACCGATGCATTTAATCGTTGTGCTGGTAATTGTCCTGATTATTTTCGGACCCGGCAAACTGCCGGAACTGGGAAATTCCCTTGGAAAGTCCATAAAGAATTTCAAGAAAGCGATGGATGATCCCGACGGGAAAATTGATGCGGATCCCTTGGTGAAAAAAGTGGAGTCCGAGTCCGAGGTGAAAAAAATTGATGACATCAAATAACTGTGATTCGGGAAAGCCAAAGACTTTACATAAAACCCGATTCAGGGCGGAGGCGCCTGTTTGACAAGGACAAGTCCCGCCCACCTGTTTTCAGTTGCTTCCCAGCGGCATTCCAGATTCAGCTTGGCATAGATGCTTTTAATTTCCTCTGCCTCTTCTTCCCGAATGCCGGAAAGTATCGCTGCGCCGTTTTCAGGAATATGCGATGCGATATACGGACATAACCGCGCCAGTGTTGGATACCGAAGATTGGCGGCGATCAGATGGAACTGTTCGTTGATTTCCTCTGCAGGTATGTCCATGACAGTAAACCGCTGCGACAGACCATTGATTTTTGCGTTTTCCCCGGCTTCGGTAATGGCGCATGGGTCCATGTCCGTTCCCACCGCCCGATCAATTCCCAGCTTTAAAGCGGTGATGGCCAAAACTCCGGAGCCTGTGCCGATATCCAGCATGGTCGCTGAGACTCCATCGCAGCCCCTTGTTTTTATCGCATATTCGATTCCCTGAATGGCAAGTCGGGTGGTGGGATGCTGGCCGATGCCAAAGGATGCTCCAGGCCGAAGCATCACGACTACATCGGATCCGCTCGGCGTCGGATGGCGTTCCGGCGGGGTCAGTATCACCTGCGATCCCACCCTGACCGGCCTGTTAAAGGATTTTTCGATAAACGTACACCCGTAAAGGTAGGTATAGGCTAGCTCCCCTTCTGCAATCAGCGCCTTCAGTGCAGCCTGAAATTTCCGCCGCCCGACAGGAATTTGCTGAACGATTATTTTTTCCAGATCGCGGGAAGTAATTTTATTTGCATGATCCTCAATTATCTGAAGGATTTTGCGATGAATTATTTCTTTGAACAGGGTCATGATTGAAAGCCGATTTGTTCTGATGTGTCCATTTCCGGGCCACGAATTTATGAAAGAAGCGTATTGAACATAGATGTTTCAACTGGCAAAGTCAACTCCGGGAAATATCTGTGTCCGGCGACTGCTGCGGAGAGGCGGTTTTAATTTGCAGTATTCTGAACTTTCCGCTAAAGTCGGCGCAAAAAAAGCAGAATCAGATTGCATCCACCGGGGCTTCACGTTCACCGGATGTGATATCGAAAACGGCCTTGATCATGTTTCAAAGGGGGCGCATTGGATCATCAGGTTTGTCTGGAAACCGAATTGCTGCATTTTGGTTTGCTCGAAAAGGCCAGGGAAATACTGGCAGATTTAGGGGAAAAAGCGACTCTGTCCTACATCAAGTCCAGTTATCACCTGCTAAGCAAGGTGTACCACCCGGATATGAACCCGGACAACGCCTATCGGGCCCATCGGGAGATGAAACGGCTCAACCGCCTGAGCGATGTCATAAGCTGCTTGAATGATCAGGAAATCATCCAGGCGATTCAATCCGGTATGTTGTCTGCTACCGATAACCGGCGCCGGATTCTTGTGGTTGAAGATGAACCAGATCTGCTGGAACTCTACCATGGCGTTCTGGAAGCCGAAGGCTACCGGGTCATGAGCGCAGCCAATGGCGAAGAAGGCGTTGCGGTATTCCGGCTATTTTACCCGGATCTGGTGTTTACCGACGTGATCATGCCAAAAACTAATGGGTTTGAGATGGTACAGACTATCCGCCATGAAAAACCCGATACGAAAGTTGTATATATTACCGGCTTTTTGGGCGTTGAAGGGCTCCGGAACAAAATCAGCGAAGAGTTAAGCCGTTTTGGTTACCGTATTCTATCCAAGCCTTTTAAAATCAGCCGCATGCTATATGAGATCGAAGAATACCTGACGGGTTCGCCCTCTGAAGCCCAGTTCGTCAAGGGACTGCGATCTGTCGGCACACAAAAATAAATCTCGCTCTATTTCTTTTCGATGCCTGATTTAAGTTTTTTTTCCAGTTCCGCAAACATCTGCTTCTTCTTTTCAGCCTGAGCAGCCTGGAAGCTTTCGATTTTTTGGGTGAATCCTTTTCGGGCGATCTGAAAATTCTTGAGCTCCTTGTCCAGAAGGGTTTCAGATATGCCTCTGGGGATTTCTTCGATTCTGGTATGATCCAGCACAGCCAGGCGGATGCCCTGCGGGCTCTCAACAGCTTCGAGGATACCGGATTCTTCAAGTTTCCGGAAAAAGAATCCGCCTTCTTCCACAGAAATGCTCAGAAGTCGACAGACGGCTTCAATGGCAGGCGGACTGTGATGCTGGAATTCCAGAATTCGAATTGCTGCAACCAGTAAATGCGCTTTTTGATAAAGATCCAAGTCTTTCATGGAATTTCTCAATCCTTTGAAATCATATCTTATTTCTTTTAATAAGCCGATTTTATGATTCCACGGCTTCTTGACATCTATCCAGAACAAGAGTAACAAAAGCTTTCATATTGTATCGGATCAGATCATATCACATAGATATCCAATAGACCATAAAAAGGGGGAGCAACATGACAGAAATCGTCAATATCAAGGCCAGAGAAATACTGGATTCCAGAGGCAATCCAACCGTAGAAGTGGACGTGTTTCTTGCTTGCGGGGCCATGGGGCGTGCTGCAGTTCCTTCGGGTGCATCTACCGGAACCCGGGAAGCTCTTGAGCTGCGAAACAAGCGCGCCAAGCGTTACGGCGGCAAAGGGGTGGTTACAGCGGTTAACAATGTCGTGAATGAAATTTGTCCGCTGCTGCTGGGTAAAGATGCCGCCAATCAGACGCTCATTGATAAACTCATGATTGAGCTGGACGGTACTCCCAACAAGGCCAAAATGGGTGCGAACGCCATTCTGGGGGTATCCATGGCTGCGGCGCGCTCAGCCGCCCAGGCCTATGGTCTTCCGCTGTACCGGTATCTTGGTGGAATCAATGCCAGATATTTGCCGGTTCCAATGATGAATATCATAAATGGCGGCGCCCATGCGGCGAATAACCTGGATATTCAGGAATTCATGATAATACCATTTGGCGCCAAATCCATTACCCAAGCAGTACAGATGGGCGCTGAAATCTTTCATTGCCTTAAAAAAATCCTTAAGGACGCCAAACTGAGCACTTCTGTTGGAGATGAAGGGGGATTTGCGCCTGATCTTGGGTCAAACGAAGAGGCCATCAAGTACATAATGAACGCCATTGATGCAGCCGGGTATGAGTCTGGAAATGAAATCGGCATTGCCCTGGATGTTGCGGCCAGCGAGATATACACCAGCAAAAAGGAATACGACCTGAAATCGGAAAAACGGAAACTTTCCGCCGAAGCCATGATTGATTATTACGAAGACCTGGTGGAGCGGTATCCCATCTTTTCCATTGAAGATGGTCTTGCAGAGCAGGACTGGGACGGATGGAAACTGATGACAGATAGAATGGAAAGCAAGGTTCAGTTGGTGGGAGACGATATTTTTGTCACCAACCCGGAAATTCTTTTGAAAGGCATCGACATGGGGATTGCCAATGCGATTCTTATCAAACTGAATCAGATCGGAACGGTGACCGAAACCCTGAATGCCATCGAAATCGCCAGGCAGGCCGGATATTCAACGGTAATCTCACACAGGTCGGGAGAAACCGAAGACTCCTTTATCGCCGATCTGGCGGTGGGTATAAATGGAGGCCAGATAAAAACCGGCTCCATGTCCCGCAGCGACCGGGTTGCCAAATACAACCAGCTCATGCGTATCGAAGAAGAACTGGGAGAAAGCGCCAGATTTTCCGATGATGTGTTTTGAGGAATTGATATAAATTACTCAGACTGAAGCATACAAACTGAAGTATATAACAGCCCAAAGACTGAAAGGTGGTGTGTTGCGTTGGCCATCCTTTCAGTCTTTGGATTTCAGTCCGACAACCTGAGGACATTATGGGTTCAAGCACAAAATATATATTCGTAACCGGGGGGGTTCTGTCATCCCTGGGAAAAGGTCTGGCCTCCGCCGCCATCGGCGCTCTGCTGGAAAGCAGGGGCCTGCGCGTCACCATCAAAAAACTGGATCCCTACATCAATGTAGATCCTGGAACCATGAATCCCTTTCAGCACGGTGAGGTTTTCGTGACGGATGACGGTGCAGAAACCGATCTCGACTTGGGGCATTATGAACGATTCACGCGCGCCAAGCTGGGAAGAAACAGCAATTTCACCACCGGAAAGATTTACCATTCGGTCATTACCAAGGAGCGTAAGGGTGAATATCTGGGCGGAACTGTTCAGGTTATTCCCCATATTACCGATGAAATCAAGTCCAGCATCAAGTTGGGAACCACAGACGTTGATATCGTAATTGTTGAAATCGGTGGCACGATTGGTGACATCGAAAGCCTTCCGTTTCTGGAGGCGATCCGCCAGTTCAAGGCGGATGTGGGAAAGGAAAATGTTCTTTACATTCACCTGACTCTGGTTCCTTATATTGCGACCGCCGGGGAAGTGAAGACCAAACCCACCCAGCACAGCGTCAAGGAACTTCGCAGCATCGGCATTCAAGCCGATATTCTGCTATGCCGCGCCGATAGAAACCTTTCCAGGGAAATCAAGTCGAAAATCGCCTTGTACTGCAATGTCGGAGAAGATGCGGTTATTACGGCAAAGGATGTTACCTGTATTTATGAAGTGCCTCTGAATTTCCACAGGGAAGGGCTTGATAACAAAATTGTGGAACTGTTGCACATCTGGACAAGGGCGCCCCGGCTTGAAAACTGGGAAGAACTTATCCGCAAAATTAAGAATCTCAAACATGAAGTGTCAATTGCCATTGTCGGGAAATATGTTGATTTGACCGAATCTTACAAAAGTCTGAACGAAGCGCTGCACCACGGTGGCATTCCCAATGACAGCCGGGTCAATCTCATGTTCATTGATTCTGAAACCCTGGATTCCTCTTCTTGCCAGGCCGTGCTGTCCTCGGCCGATGGCATTCTGGTGCCAGGCGGGTTTGGTCCGCGTGGTATTGAGGGCAAGATATGTGCCGCCAAATACGCCAGGGAAAATCAGGTTCCGTATTTTGGTATCTGTCTGGGCATGCAGATCGCGGTGATTGAGTTTGCCCGCAGTATCGCCGGAATTCCGGATGCCCACAGCTCGGAATTCAATGAATTCGTCGCAAATCCCGTCATCTACCTGATGCTGGAGTGGTATGACGAGCAGACGCAGACTGTTCAAAAACGTGATGCCGGATCGGATAAAGGCGCTACCATGCGGCTGGGCGCCTACCGCTGTAGTTTGGAGCCCGATACGCTGGCGGAAAAGGCATATAAATTAACGAATATTTCCGAGCGGCACCGGCACCGGTACGAGTTCAACAATGTCTATAAGGAACGTCTTTGCGAAAAAGGCCTTGTGATCAGCGGCCTGTCCCCCAACGGCGAGCTGGTTGAGATTGTCGAGCTGAAAAACCATCCGTGGTTTCTGGGATGCCAATTTCACCCGGAATTCAAATCCAGGCCCATGGATCCCCACCCCCTGTTCCGGGACTTCATCCGGGCAGCTCTTGACTATAAACAATCGCGGTAGATTTCCCCAAACAAATCATAAGGCTGTTGACCGTTCACCGTTCACCGTTCACCATCAACGGTCAACGGCTTTTTAAAGGAGATACCCTAAATGACTTCCCCAATTACCATACCTACGCTGTACAAGATGAAGGAAAGAGGCGAGAAAATTGTCTCCCTGACTGCTTATGATTACCCTCTGGCAAGGCTGATTGATACATCTGGAGTCCATATGATCCTGGTTGGAGACTCACTTGGCATGGTGGTTCAGGGCCATTCCAGCACCCTGCCAGTGACCATGGATGAAATGATTTATCACACGAAGCTTGTCACCCGGGCTGCACAGTGTGCGCTGGTGGTTGGCGATATGCCGTTCATGTCCTATCAAACCGGCATTGAAACAGCAGTGGCTAATGCCGGGCGTTTTATCAAGGAAGGCGGGGCCGCAGCCGTCAAGCTGGAAGGAGGGGCATCTGTGAGCGGTGTTATCAAGGCCATATCCCTGGCTGGCATTTCCGTTCAGGGCCATATTGGCTTAACTCCCCAGTCGGTCCACCAGATGGGTGGATACAGGGTGCAGCGGGATGAAGATCGCCTTATGGCCGATGCCCTTGAGGTTGAGGCTGCCGGTGCTTTTTCCGTTGTGCTGGAAGGCATACCCTCCGATATTGCGAAAACCATTACCCAAAGGCTGAAAATCCCCACGATAGGTATTGGTGCCGGGCCGTTTTGTGACGGCCAGATTCTAGTGATTCATGACCTTTTGGGACTGACAGATCGGCATATTCCCCGCTTTGTCAAACAATACGCCCAGCTTCTGGATTTGGCCAAGACCGGAGTTCTAAATTATGCGGAAGAAGTTCAGTCCGGTCGTTTTCCTGGCAAAGAGCATTGCTATTAAGGAGGCGGGATGAAACCTTCAGTTGGTATTGTCGGATGCGGCCGAATGGGGACAGCCCTGGCAAAAACCCTTTCCGGCAAGGGCTATGCGATTATCGGTGTTTCAAGCCTTCACCGGACATCCGCTGAAAGACTGGCGGATATTTGCGGTATTTCGGACGCAACAGATACGCCGTGGGAGATCACCCGTAAAGCCGGTGTGGTGTTTCTAACCACACCGGATGGGGTGATTGAATCTGTATGCCAGTCGATTTCACAGCAGGACGGGTTTTCCCCGTCGTCGGTCGTTCTTCACTGCTCCGGCGCGCATCCTTCGACCATACTGTCTTCGGCCAGCAAGTCCGGCGCATCAATCGCTTCAATGCATCCACTGCAGAGTTTTGCTTCAGTTGATATCTCTCAAAATCCATTTAGAGGAATTCGGGTTGCGATTGAGGGAGATTCAGAAGCGGTGTCTTTGTCCGCTAAGATGGCAAGGGATCTGGAGGCGATTCCGTTGCAGATCATCACCGAAGGGAAACCGCTGTATCACGCCGCCGCTGTGGTGGCCTCCAATTTTCTGGTAACACTCATGGGGGTGGCGTTCCGGCTCATTCAGCAGGCTGGGGTTCCCCCTGAAGAAGCATTTTCCGTCTTAAAACCCCTCATCGA
Organism: Deltaproteobacteria bacterium; assembly: GCA_037129415.1. Lineage (GTDB taxonomy): Bacteria > Desulfobacterota > Desulfobacteria > Desulfobacterales > Desulfatirhabdiaceae > RAAP-1. The sequence goes on along the minus strand of JBAXVB010000043.1, from coordinate 12,194 downwards.
AGGCACCCTTGCAAATATCGACCGGGTGGGCGTTCATCAGGCCCTGACAGGGCCAGTGGTACGCGGGGATGTGCAAACGGTTGAAACCCATGTTCAGGCCATTGGCGAAGCAATGCCGGAGCTTCTTCCTTTTTATAACTGCCTGGTTCATTACACGGCGGTGCAGGCCGCAGAAGGGAACCGGATTTCGCCGGATATGCTGGAAACCTTTCTGAAGCTGACAACGCAGATAGGCTCAAGTATTAGTGATGAAGTTTAATTTAAACGAATAATGTAGATTATCTATGTGGATATTCTGGTGATGCAGCAGCTCGCTGCAAAAATTCCCTGGAATCACAATATTCTGTTGATGGAGAAAGTCAAATATCCCTATATTTTCGACTTTATGGCCATCGAGGAACCTTTTCATGAGCGTGAGGAAAAAAACGTGAAAAAAATATTCAAGATCCAAATTCATGTCAGATTCCGGGATATTGACGGTATGGGGCATGTTAATAATGCAGTATTCTTTACTTATTTTGAAGAAGGGAGAAAAGCTTTTTTTCAGAAAAATTCAACAGATTCAGATATTTCAGTTTTTCCATTTATTCTGGCACACACTGGCTGTGACTTTATAAACCCCATCAGACTGAATACCCAACTGGCACTTGAGATGTGGGTAAAGAAAATTGGAAACAAGAGTTTTGAACTGGGCTATAGCCTGGTGGACTTTATAGATGAGTCCATTACATACGCAAAAGGCGAATCCGTTCAGGTCTGTTTTGATTACGGGGAGAATAAGTCAATTGCGGTTCCCCCTGAATTAATGCAAAAACTGAGTGAATATATGTCGTGTGCATGATGGCTTTGGCATGGATTTATACATTTTGTATATCGGACACCTGAGAGGTAACGCTGAAAAGTTCTTTGGCATGATAGGAGCTTCTGACAAACGGGCCGCTGGCAACCTGCGAAAATCCCATAGCCAGTGCTTCAATTTTCCATGCGTAATTCATCCGGCGGAATAAACCGCTCAACGGGCAACTGATCTGAAAACGGCTGCAGATACTGGCCGAGAGTCAGAATCCGGCACCCTGCATACCGCAGGTCTTTCAATGTCTGCCGAGTCTCATCGGGGGTCTCTCCCATTCCCAGCATCAGCCCGGACTTGGTTTGTATCTGCGATCCGGTTGCTCCTGCTTGCTGAATCAGTGACAGGGAGTGCGTGTAAATGGCCTCCGGCCGGACCTTGGGATAAAGCCTCGGAATAGTGTAACGCTTTTTTGTATCTTTTGTATGTTCTGAGGCATACATGCTCCTCTCATCCATTTTCGAGATGCGACATTTTCTCCCAATTTAGCATAAAAAATATTTTTCCTGAGATAATATGTCAAGAACTTAGTTGGTCTGTCAGCGAATATGGTCTGATGATTCCGCCATATTTGCATGGGTGCGCCGGGCTTCCAAAGTGATCTTGGCTTTGAAATCGGCTGGATGCTTTTTGCGTTGCACTTTATTATCATTTCCCTCCATTTTGGGCTGTCTTGCTTCTATATCTTATAGCTTGGCAGACTGTCCAGTTTTCGGGGGTAACTATAGCCTCTAAAATCCGGCGCACATCACCAATGAACATCTCAATCTTTCCTTCAACCACAACGCCACATTGTTCAAAGGGGTGCTGATGTCCGGTATCTTCTTTTTCCGGGTCTATCTCCATACATGCCATGACCAGTTGATCGCCAAACTCAGCCGTAGTTCTGATTCCAGGTCTAAATTCCTGCAAATCAATTCCGTTGGAGCTGCTCCAGAACATAATCATAGAACCCTTCAGAATCTCTAAGGTTCAGGACTACATCAACCAATCTCCCGTTGAAAGCCTCTGAGATAGCACCCTGCAAGTAACCTTCAGTGGTGATTCTTAAACGCATCGGGATAGGCGTATCAAAAAGACCGGGTCTTGCGAGATAAACCGAAGTGAGTGTATTCCACATTTCAAAATAGGGCTGATCTTTGACCAGGCTATAGAGAGAGTAAACAAGGGTCGAATACCTGTACTGCACGCTCTGTTTCTCGATAGATTTCATGAAAGAATCAGTGAGCTTCGCCTGATTGGTTACATCGAGAGGAAACAGGATAATTGGAAAACTCGTATTCTTGAAAAACCAGTCGACGGCATAAGGGTCCCAAAAGGCATTCCATTCAGCTTTCTCATTGGCGATCTCGGTGGGAATCGTTTCCGGGTCCAGGTTACCCGGAACACGGATGGCTCCTCCCATCCAGATGACCCGCTTTATACCCCTATTGAGCGTTGGGTTGTCTCTGAGCAGATTACTGAGAGGGGTGATCGGTTCGGTGACTAAGAGAGTGACTGGCTTGTTGGTTCTGATGGCTTTCTTCAACACGTTCTGCAATAGAAACTCCCCGGATGGATATGGAGGCCATGTGAGATTGTTTGAAAAATCTTTGAGAACTTCTGATTTCCATACCAAATAAGAGTCATTCCGATAAATCCATGGAAAGGCATTGAATCCTCTGGCATTACTCAAGGCCACAGGAATATGTGTCTTTTGAAGATAGGAAAGAATCTTCCACTCTCCTTGCATTGCATAAGTGTAAATACAGTCAGAATTAGTTATTTCCATACCAAGAAAATCTATTTCATCCATGGTTGACAGGAGTATTGAGGCTGCTTCATCGTCAATGTTTCCTCCAGATATAAAAAATAATCGATCTCTGGTACTGGTTAGCGTTGTATCCTCAGATGTCGCTGTCTCGGCGATGCTTTCTCCGGGAGCTTCTGAGAAGTTGACTGCCACGGCTCCGCCTGAGAAGAAGGCAAGTAGCAGTAAAATGAAAAATATTGCCGAGAAGATGGATATTACATGTTTCATGTCTATTACTGTTCCTCCGAATTTGGGTTGAGCTTGTCCTTCTTGAGCTGCATTACGGGTGTAAATCAAACCTGTTGGCAAGCGGAACATTCTAATCACTTTATGATTTGGAAAAATTAAACCTCTATAAATTAGGATTATTGACATGGAAAAAGTTGCTATCAAGAGATTATCGCGGAAGGTTGGCTTCTGTATTCATTTGATTTACTGATTTCTGAAAGCCCATGGTTTTCCTTTCCTGTTGATGAACTCAGTTTAACCGGCTGATACCCTTCTTTGGATTATATTCGGTACTGGTACTGTGCCGACCGTCAATGTAATCATTTCTCCTGAGATTTAGACATGGTATTCGAGTATGTATTCCCTGATATGAGGATAATCCTGATTTTTACGCTCAATCAATATATCAATATTTTCCAATAATAACGATACATCTTCGGCACTAAGCTGTTCTGGAAGAGCATCAAGCAACATCTTTTGAACATTTACCTGTTCCTCTTTCGTGAAAAGTGAAATATTCCAGGCCATCACCGTCATTACAATGATTCCCTGAAGACGATGAAGCTCTCTGTATTTCTTACGCAGACTGTCACTCAACTTCAGAATGGCTTCAGAAATCTTTATGTCATAAGTTGGTAATCCAGCAGGCTTATGCTTCAGTGTTTTCGGTTTCCGTTTCCGGGGCTTTTTCTTACTCGCCATGCTTTCTCCTCACCTTTCCAGGATTCCAAATTGATTCCCTATTTGGGCGCTGTACTCAAGAAAATCTCCCGAGCCTGCTGAATTGTGATAGCTTCTGAGAGTTTGAATTTAACAATTACTGTAATCATGAGTATCTCCTCGTTAATGGGGCATCTATGATGTCGAACATTGGTCAAGTCACGTCTCGCCAGATTATGTATTTAGTAACAAACAGGTTCGATCTGACAACATATCAAGTTATCATGCTGTATGCATACAGATGGCAGATTGAACTCTTTTTTCGCTTCATCAAAAGAACCCTGAACTGCATCCACTTGTTTTCCCATGACTGCAAAGGCATTCAGGTCCAGTTTTACCTGTATATGATAGTTCACACCCCTACTATTGGCTTTCAAGCAGGAATGTGAGCAAATCAGTGATGAGCATAAAGAAGCTGCTGCTGACCTACCATGCACTAAAAACAGCATAAATAAAGGGTTACACAAAGATGCCAGCACCAAAACTGGCAGAATATATGTCAGAGGGTTAGTCACTATGCTTGGAGGTAAATTAGGAAAGTATTGGAAAATTGGTATTCATTGGTTAACTGTTCTAAGAAGGTGGTTATTAAAACCTTTCGATGCAAATACTGCTTTGGAACTTTCCCAATTTAAATAAGGGCAATTATCATGCCGAACGGTATTGCCTTTTAACCCTAAAAGTCTGTTTATGAAGATGAATTCTTCTGAATAATGAGACGGTATGTTTTTTCGAACGATGTGGTTATAGTTTTAATTCAGATAGTTACTGCAAGACACCCGTTGTTTGACGCGGTACGGAAAATACCGTTTCCGTCAACAAGGTGCTTGATCAAGCAAAGTTGCTGACGGATTTCTGAACAAAAGATAGCAATGAGTTTTGGCATGGATTTATACATTTTGTATATCAGGACACCTGAGAGGTAACTCTGAAAAGTTCTTTGGCATGATAGGAGCTTCGGACAAACGGGCCGCTGGCAACCTGCGAAAATCCCATGGCCAGTGCTTCAATTTTCCATGCGTCAAATTCATCCGGCGGAATAAACCGCTCAACGGGCAACTGATCTGAGGACGGCTGCAGATACTGGCCGAGAGTCAGAATCCGGCACCCTGCATACCGCAGGTCTTTCAATGTCTGCCGAGTCTCATCGGGGGTCTCTCCCATTCCCAGCATCAGCCCGGACTTGGTTTGTATCTGCGATCCGGTTGCCCCTGCTTGTTGAATCAGTGACAGGGAGCGCGTGTAAATGGCTTCCGGCCGGACCTTGGGATAAAGCCTCGGAACGGTTTCCATATTGTGGTTCAGGACATCGGGATTTGCGTCCATGACGATTTTCAGCGCATAAGAATTGCCCTGAAAATCCGGAATCAGCACCTCAATACCAACCTCCGGCATCAGTTTTCGAACGGCCAGAATGGTATCAGCAAAGTGATGCGCCCCGCCATCTGAAAGATCATCGCGCGTAACGGAAGTGATGACCACGTACGTCAGGCCCAACTGGCGGGCAGCCTCCGCAACCCGAAGCGGCTCCTGTGAATCGAGAGGGTGGACAGGCCCATGATTCACGGCGCAGAACCCGCAGTTTCGGGTGCAGGACGGCCCCATGATCAGAAAGGTTGCTGTTCTGGCGGAAAAGCATTCCCACTGGTTGGGGCAGCTTGCTTCCTGGCACACCGTATGAATCTGGCTGTCTTTCAGAAGGGTCCGGACACTTTCGTAGTCAGGACCCGAAGGAAGCCTGCGCCTTAGCCACGCTGGCTTTATATTATGCTTACAGAATTTTTGATTCGGATTCATCTGCCCTGGCCCTTTTTCCAAAATGCTATTCCGCAGCTCTTTTCAGCGCTCTGTACAGGGCTTGGGATACCTCCGCCGCCTCACCGTGCGCCACGTTGTCCGCCAGAAACCTTTGAACCAGGGTGGCGGCGGGTAGGGCCAAGCCGTACCGCCGTGCCAGATTATGGTCAGGGTGGCGTTTCTGGCACCCACATCCCCACCGCTTACAGGAGCATCCAGAAATTCGATCTGATGCAGGTAAAGCCTGTCAGCCAGGTTTCGAGCCGTCTCCAGACTGATGGTGGACATGTCGATGAATACTGCGCCGGGCTGAGCGCCATGCACGGCACCATCGGGTCCCAGCAGCACCTGTTCCACGTCCGGGCCATCGGTGACTATGCTGATTACAAAGTCTGCTCCTGAGGCAGCTTCCGCCGGGGTGGCGGCCTACCGGGCGCCGGCCCGAACCAGGTCACTGGCCCGGGAGGCCGTGCGGTTATAGACGGTGAACGGTCAAGGCGATGAAGTTTTCACTTGCAATGATTCTCATCCGTCATCCCGCTATATGCGTCATGGTTTCAGTTTTTCTTTCACCTTTTCCTTAAGCCAGATCACCCAGGATTCCATGCCATCCTCAGTCCGAGCGGATATTTCAAATACTGGAATACCAGGATGAATCTGAACGATATTTCGAACCGCTTCGTCCTTATTATATTCCAAATAAGGGAGAAGGTCAATTTTGTTTAAAATGGCGGCATTGCACACCCTGAACATCAATGGGTATTTCAGGGGCTTGTCTTCTCCCTCTGTAACGCTCAGGACTACGACCTTGGCGTCTTCTCCGATATCAAATTCCGCTGGGCAGACCAGGTTTCCCACATTTTCCACAATGAGCAGATCCACATCCGTCAGTGTAAAGTTTTCCGCAGCCTTGGCAATCACATGGGCTGCAAGATGGCAGTCCCCGCCAAAGGCATCGGTATTGACCTGAACCACCGGGGCTCCTGTTTTGGCCAGCCGGTCGGCATCGTTGGTCGTACTGACATCTCCGACAATGACGGCGGTACGGATGTCCGGCATCAACCGGCTGATGGTTTTCCCCAGCATCGTGGTTTTTCCGGAACCCGGAGAACTCATGACATTCAGCACAAACACTTTTTCGTCTGTAAACAGTTTACGGTTCTGCGCGGCAATAGTGTTATTCACGTCCAGAACCTTTCGAACAACTTTTATTTCCATAACGAATTTCCTTTTTCAAATAGATAAACTGCGATCTGTAGAAACTATGCGTTCGCTGAACTATGCTAGCCGGTTGAATCATCTTCAATCTCAATGGATGAAATGTCCAGTTCCTGGCCGGAGATCAGCTCTATCTTGCCGCTGCTGCACCGGGGGCAGGAAAAGGCCGGTCCGGTAATTGTCCAGTGATTATCGCAGGATTTACACCGGGCTGTCACGGAAATCTCCTCAATATACAACTTGGCTCCGGCAATCGCGGAGTCTTTGGAGACAATATCAAAACAGAATCTAAGACTGTCCGGAACCACGGAAGACAGTTTGCCGATCTTCAGATAGATGCCCTGCACCCGGCTGTTTTTCAGGTGTTCGGGAATTGAAGCAGCAGCGATCTCGACAACCTGCATGGCGATGCCCATTTCATGCATGGATATTCATCCTTTTGTATGAAAGACTTATATCTTTAACTTATACTGTATGCGGGCATAAACTGCACTTTTCAATTCACCGCAAAGGCGCAAAGGACACAAAGAAGACAATAATTTCACTGAATATTTTCTTTGCGATCTTTGCGCCTTTGCGGTGAATAAAATTAAGTCATTGACCGCTCAAAGTATAATTTAAAGTCATACCGTTGATATCTTTCTTTGTGAACCGCGAGAATAGCACTTTCACAAAAAAAGGCAAGAAGCAAGAAGGATGGTTAAACATCAACACCATCAATGTTTTGAATAAATTGAAGTCTGCGGTCTGTTAAGAAACAATCCGGAAGTCCGGGAGAACTACCAGCAGACCTTCCATCACATACTGCCATATGAATATCACTGATTCTACCGGATTTTGAGGCTGAAGTCTTGGAGCCAAAAATAGCATTGTGATTGACTGAAGGCAGTAACCAGCACCAAGCCCAAGGCCGGATATCAGCAAATTATCCAAAGTTATACTGCGAACGGGCATAATCTGAACTTTCCATAAACCCCCTCCACCAGGGGGAGGATTGGGGTGAGGGTTCAAAAACGCAAGATTATACCCGTTCGCAGTATACCTGGGACAGAAAAGCTCTATCTGCCACAGTCAACAACCTGCTATCCATGGACGGCCTAACTAATTAAGATTAAAATGGGATCAATAACCACAAAATTCAATAGAACCAGATCGGATATACTGAGTGAATCTGTAATCAATGGCACAAATATTGCTGTTAAAATACAATAACAGGAATGGTGATATGGCGGCTTATCGCATACGGTGGGCTTCAAAAGGCGGGAAAGTATTTATCTTCGGCGGAAGTTACAACACAAGAAACAAAGCAGAAGCCGAAATACCAAAAGTGAAGTCCGATCTTCCGGGGATATCCGCCAGCGATGACATTGTTGACGCGCGACTTTTCAAAGGCAGTTAAACAGGCAATTTGCAAGGTGTTCAAAAAAACTTTGCCGCAAGGAATCCATACACAAAAACAGCTAATACAATGAAGCGATGAAAAAAAGGCGGATGTTGAGTCCGGATTACTTGAACTTGATATTAAAGCATGTTAGCATAACCAGAGATCAGTGATTGACAAAATATATTAAATAATTGGCATTTTTTGTCACGGTTTAATCAGATTATAATTTTTTCCACTTCCTGGAAATCACTTCCGGGGTTCGTATTTTTGATTATTTCTATTCGTCGGTGGGTGTGCGAACGGTGGAAACATTTACTGCGATAGGAGGTTACATGAATATAGGAACCAGTCTTTCTGCACTCAATGCACTTTCTACCCAGATGAACGTTACGGGCAAAAACCTGGCCAATGTCAATACCGGTGGATATAAAAGCAGCAGAGTTGTAATCGAAAGCGGCCAAGGGCAAACAGTAAAAGCTAATGTTGTAAAGAATAATTCACAAAGCCCCATAACTCCGAACAAGTCGGCTGAGAATGGTGTAGAAGAAATGTCGAATGTGGATGTGGTGAAAGACATGGCTCAATTGATTCCCGCACAGCACGCTTACAATGCAAATCTGAAGGTGATTGAAAGCAGCCTCGAAATGCGTGGCACTCTGATCAACATGATCGCATAAGGCCACATTCTATTCGCAGGCGCCGCTTCTGATTCTACCGAATTTTGTGGTTCTGCCAGTGGGTGCAATGTTTGTTATGAGATAATCGGCATCCTTCATATTAGCCCAAAAGTAGTTGACACTTTTGTATGATCAGAAAATGTCAGTTGTTCACGGCATGGCCGTCAGGTTGGTGTGAAATAATTGTGCCCCAAGGGGTCTGCGTAATTCAGCCCATGGTTGCGGCATATGCCGCCTGTAAAACACATTAAATTTACCCCAAAGGGGTTGTGTCATTGGATGGGAGGGAACGAACGGTTTGTGCAAGAATGACCAAACCCCGTTGGGGTTGGAAATCCATGCGCAGATCATTAAATCATTCCCAGGGTAGCGATGTTGTCGCAACCCTGGGCTATGGGACAGAATCCCATTGGGATTCAATAAGAACCGTTAATCCTTGGAAAGTGTAACCCAGAACATGAAGGATGCCCTTTTCTTTACTATAGCAGGGGCCTTGATTAAGTGAATGATATTGCGAAAATTAAAAGATACTCTCAGATAGAAGAAAAATATAACATCATTTCTCATGCTGTCGGTTTCATTTTAAGCATTGTCGCTTCTGTTTGTTTAGTTAATCGTGCAATTCTTTATGGAGACGGTTGGTATATTTTTAGTTTTGGCCTCTTTGGGGCAAGTTTAATTATTTTGTATGCCTCATCTACTTTTTATCACAGCGTTGAAAAACCAGAACTTAGGATAAAATTAAGAGTAATTGACCACGCATCTATTTATGTTCTTATTGCTGGAACATACACTCCTTTTACACTTGTTACTTTAAAGGGTACAACAGGATGGGTGATTTTCTGTATTTCTTGGGGATTAGCTTTAACCGGCATCATTTTAAAACTTCTCTTTATTGGAAAATATAGTATATTTTCCACAATAATGTATATTTTAATGGGCTGGGTTATTGTTTTTGCCATAAAACCATTAATTCACAATTTGCCATTGAATGGTTTGATATGGCTTTTTTCAGGTGGAGTCTCATATACAATCGGTGCAATGTTATATAGCCTTAAAATGATTAAACTAAATCATGCCATCTTCCATATATTTGTTCTTATCGGTAGCTTTTGTCATTTTATGTCCGTATTCTTCTATGTCTTACCAAGTGATTAACACATCCTGGTATTGATAACCGAAAATTGACCACCCAGAGCATATCCTTTCACACGATGTTCATGTTGGGTTTTTATCTTTTAAATGTATTTTTTCGTGGCTTAAATTGCTGGTTTAAGATCATTTTAAATATCAGTTTTCACTATTTATCTTTACATTTACGTCGGTTGTGGTGGTCCGATAATCAAGGGCCATTGAAATTCAAGAAAAGTTAAATCATCATTTAAAGCGACGTTGGCCGTTTTTTTTATAATCTGATTTTCAATCTTTTGATGTAACGCATAGAGATTGGGATAACCCAATTGCTGAAGTATGGTGATCAAACCATCCTCCCCAAGGTATTGTCCCGTGTGATCCGGATTTTCGATGGCGCCATCCGTATAAGCAAATAAAATATCACCAGGGCCAAAAGGGAATGATTGTGCTGTATAATCCGCCTGCTTCACCATTCCCAGTGCAAATCCGGAAATATTAACCCGGTCAACCGTTTGGTCAGAATGAAAAATAAAGGGACTGGGATGAGCTCCACCAGCCAGGGTGACAGACTGTTTATCCATATCGATCGCACCGCAAAGTGCAGAGGCGAAGCTGAAATTTTTGTGAACCAATTGGTGTAAGCGATGGTTCAAGGTGTGAAGAAAATTGCAGATATCTGGAAACAATCCACGATGTTCATCGAACAGGGTGCGCAAATACATGGTGTAGAGAGCCGACGATGTCCCATGTCCCATGACATCCGCCAAAAAAAATACATATTGATGTTGGGATAACTGCTGAACCGCATAGTAATCGCCGCCAATAATATCATGTGGAACATAATGGACCGATGCGTTGAGCCCAGAACCTTCCATAACGTCCCATTTGAAAGACTGGGTTTGGATTTTTTTGCCCCGGGCCATATCCTCCATCACATCCGACTTGTCTCTGAAGACCTCCACGCCACCGATAATGTCACCGGCGATGTTTCGAATGGGCGCCACATGTACCTGCATGGGCACACGACCTCCGTCATGACGTTTAGCATAAACAATGACAGGCACAGTAGAAGATTTTCCTGTTATTATAGCGCGATACAGCGGACAGGTGTCATTACCACATAATTGCCTGCTTTCTTTATCCACATGACATAAAATGCCATCCATGCAGGATAAACCCTCTACATCCTGTTTGCGCCATCCCGTTATTCGTTCCGCAGCCTGGTTCCAGTAAACAATCCGGCGCTCAAGATCAGTGATATAAACCCCGTCTGCCATAAAATCCAAAATGCTCTCTGTTGTGAGTTGGTGCATGATGTCGTTATTCATAAAAATCTCCTATAATGATCCTGGATCGGATGTATCTGATTCGTTCCCCCTATCTCATACTTTAAATACCTTCATCACCTCATCTCCGAGATGGTTGATTACCTTCACCGCGATGCGCCCGGACTTGGGTTTGTCGAAGGGACGGGAGGTGTCGCTGTTGAGCGTTGCCCAGGCATCTTCGTTGATTTCGGCCTTGAGAGTGGTTTTTAGCGATTTGTAGGGATCGTTGGCACCAAGAAAGTAGGCGTGGCGGACGAAGAAGGATTCTTCGTTGTAATCGGTGTCGATGAACCAGCAGGCGATGCCGTCGGCGTTGTCGGAGCGGACTTCGCCGGTGTTGGGGTGGAAGACATCAACGCCGTTGACCTTGACCTGCACCTGACCATCTTTGGCGTTGAGGATATCGATGTCGGGTTCGCCGAAGATAACGAATAGGTTGCCCTTGCCGGTAGTCTATTGGACTGATTCAATCGGTCCATCTTTTCCTTTGTGGTGACCCATGATCCACCCTTTGGAGACTGAAATCTTTGATCGTTAAAAAAATAGTCATAAACAGTTTGTTCAGAATATGAAGGTGCTCGCTGTGAGACTAATCTGTAGACCCTTTCGATGCTCTGGAGTTTCGCAATATCATTTGCACTGATTCTGATACGTTTGCCATCCTCATTTTCCGGACCCGCCCATCGTGATTCAGCCTTTGGAAACGCTTTTTTAAACATCACCCTATATTTCAGGGCATCTTTATTATTGCAATAATAAGCTCCGCGTCGTGATTGTATAACTTTTTGGGTCGGCTGGCCGGTATCGTCCAGCTCCCAATGGCGACTCGGGTACTTGTAAGGTGAGTTGATGACAGGGTGGTCGAAGAATGGGTTAGACATGGATGGTCCCAAGTAATGTTGATTGATTGCACGATTCGTGCGGCATTTCGTACGCTTTCTGAATGAATTGCGTAGCGTCTATAGGCTCAATCTTTACTTGTGCGGCAACCCAATAGCCCTTACAATCTCAAGGATATCAGAATCTATTAGCGTTGATTTTGCAGTTGAATTCTTTTCCGATGAAA
>JBAXVB010000429.1:0-3668 GCA_037129415.1 Deltaproteobacteria bacterium | reverse complement strand
CGACTGAATCCGTCTCAGAGTCTGTTGTTCTATTGCCATTTTCTATATCTTTCTCCCCATATCCGATAATTTGGCGGTTAATCCGGGATGACCTTTCTGGATGGAGTGAGAATCGGACACGAAAGCTCCAAGTGATAGGCATCAACGACCGGGTCATCGCGGATTAGTGGGAAAACTCATCTTGTCATTCCGAAGCCACCTTCGTTCTTTGAGGCTGTGCTTAAAGATTCTCGCATCACTTGTAAGACGGAATACTCTACTTTGGTGTAATTTCTCACTAATCCGCGATGAACCGAAAATTCTTTCTTTCTCCATTATTCTGATTTTCCTTCAGATACGATTCACTGTATAGATAATGATCATGGTTGACCGCCCAGTCTTCAGGGGCTTCGACAGTACCGGTCAATTTATCCAATATATCCAAAGCATTTAAAGAATGGAAGACGTCATCCCTCTGTTTTATCTGTAAGATATATTGTCTGTTCGGAATCAAATCTATTTTTCCTGTTGGTTTGAAAACCTGACCGTCGAAAAAGGCGCGGAATAAAACATCTTCCATATAATTTCCTTTCTTTATTTACCCGCCTTAAAATCCGAGGCTATTTGTTGATCCCAGCATTTGTTTTCAAACTCATGGAACCATTCCCGCAGGCAAGCAAAATCTTGGGGTGGTAAACCACGAATGCTGGATTCAATGGCTTCGACTTCGCTCATAGCAATACCTCTACTTTTGGTTAGCTCGCTGAAATTACATTATGCCATAGAAATCATTGTATCAATTCAGCATCAATAAAACTGGTGGCCTGGAAATAAAGGATACACTCAGAAAGTGTCAACAAGAAAATGAAGGATGCACCATTTTGATATTACTCATGGCTTTCCAGCCATTTATCCATCACATCATCACTCAGATTGTTTTCATCCCAGCAGGCATCTGCCGCCTTTATCGCTTTTTTGGCAAAATACGACCCCTTGAACTTTTTGATTTCCATAAGATCGTTTTCCTGAACATTCGTTGAATAAAGTTTTAATAACTCCATTTGAATATTACTTAAATGCGATGAATGAGCGGTAAAATTTTCCATGAATACTCTCTTCATATTTTGCGTTTTTACATTCTGATATACAGGTCATCATCCGGGAGAATGACCATTTCAAGACGATTGGGCAGAGACTGGAGAATTTGCGGATTCTCAAATACTTAGGAATTGAAAATTATTAACTCATCGACTAATAGCTTGTGATGAGTTTATTTAACGTTGTATTTCCAGCCTGCGGCACCCTGACCTACAGGCTGGCATTGGAAAAATTCAAGCAGCAATTGGGGCATAAAAATCACAAATTTTAGAGTATTTTTTTGAATCTATAGATTTTGCTTTCATTCTTGCAAAAACAACAGCCCCGCCTGCTGAATAAACCAGATGGGAATACGGGTTGTACATGGGCGTCAGATGCGGTTTTCGAGTATCAATGATGATTAGCTCATTTCTATTAGTTTTTTTCTAATCCATGCTGGGTCTCGGCGCATTGGCAACACAGCGACAATATATGCAATTTTATCCTTAATCTCATAGTAAATAGCATAGGGAAATCGTTTGGCAAGCATTCGATAAAAACCACATCTTTTATTGTGAATACCAGCATATATCACTAATGATTCTATATCAGCAAGCAAACTATCCCAAAAATAATCTCCAACACCAACTTCCTTTTGGTCATAGAAAAATTTTCCATCGCTAAGGTCTGTTACTGCTTCATTTAGAATAAGAACATCTTTAATTTTCATGAGTTATGACTTGATTTTAACTTTTTAATCGAAATAAATTCTGCATTACCATTTTCCATTTTTCTTTTTCTTTCTGCGAGAATATCTCGATGCCATTCTGGAGACTCAATTTCGACATCCTCATATAGAAGAGAATCCCATATAGCCTCCATTGTTTGAAAACGCTCAATTGTACTCATTTTTTTTACTTCGACTGTAATCATTTGTGTAACCTTTCAATAAAAGCTGACAACAAGGTGGCAATCAAGTGGGGGGCGTAAATCAACTCTGTTGGTGGATCAAACTGCCAATAATTTTTCAGTTTGAACATTACAAAAGATACTCCACCCAATTGTCAGCTCTTGTCTTACGGTATTACGGCCTGTGTCAATAGGGTTTTGGCAATCAACAGCGTCAGAAAATTAACTACCTTAAATCCGTGACAACCATTGTTTGACCAGAACCGCTTTTTCATTTGCACGGAACAGGATATCCTCCACATCCAATGTCAACAGGCATCGATCTTCCATGACCAACCTGCCGTTGATAATCGAATGGCTGACATCAGCCCCGCCTGCTGAATAAACCAGATGGGAATACGGGTTGTACATGGGTGTCAGATGCGGTTTTCGAGTATCAATGATGATTATATCAGCTTTTTTGCCAAGTTCAAGAGATCCGGTTAAGTCCCCGAAGCCCAGTGCCTTCGCGCCTTCGCATGTTGCCATTTTCAGGACGGTTACGGCATCCATGGCAGTCGGATCCATCAAGGCGACCTTTTGAAGTTTGGCTACCGTATCCATTTCCAGAAGCATGTCAAGATTGTTGTTGGCGGCGCATCCATCTGTTCCCAGGCCGACTGTCAAACCGCTGGCGATCAAACGGGGGACCGGGGCGATTCCGGATGCAAGTTTCATGTTACTTTCAGGGTTGGTGATTACGTTGACCCGGTTCCGAATCATGCGCTCAATCTCGGAATCATCCAGGTGAACGCAATGATCGGCAATGATATGAGGCCCGAGAATGCCAAGGGATTCCATATGTTCAAAGGGTTTTTTCCCATATTTCGCCTGGATTTCGGATAGCTCGGTAAGAGTTTCGGCGACATGGATGACCAGAGGAACCCCATGTTTCATAGCAATGGCATGGCCGGTTTTCAGCAGATCAGGGCTGCAAGTATAAAGCGAGTGAGCCTCAACTGCTATCGAAATCAGGGGATCGTTTTTCCATTTTTGAATCAGGCGTTCGGTATATTCAAATCCTTTTTCTATCGACCCATAATTGGGAGATGGGAAATCATACAACACCTCGCCGACCAGACTTCTCATGCCCGATTGTTTAGCTGCCTTCGCCACCTCATCTTCAAACAGATACATATCGCAGAAGGTCGTGGTTCCGGACAGAATCATTTCCGCGCAGGCCAGAAGTGATCCGATTTGGACAAAATCGGCATCCATCCGGCTTTCTGCAGGAAAAATATAGCCGGAAAGCCATTCCATGAGCGGAAGATCATCGGCAAGCCCTCTGAAAAGGGTCATGGCGGCATGGGTGTGGCCATTAACAAGACCGGGCAGAACGATTCCGCCATTGGCGTTGATGATTTTTGAAGCGGACATGGATGGATTCATGTCCGAGCCAATATGGGCGATTGTATCTCCTTTAATTGCGATGTATCCGTTTTCGATTACAGTAAGCTGTGGGTCCATAGTCAAAAGAATACCGTTTTTAATCAGGATGTCATAAGTTTGCATATTGATAGATTCACCTGTCTGTCACTGTTGATGAAAAGATTTTCCCAGAGCTGCAGGTGCAGCGCCAGAAAAAAAACGAAGTGCCGATTTCAGCCAGGGCCTGTTATGTACACGAATCATGACGGATTCCTGCTGTGCGGCGAACATCAGTA
>JBAXVB010000428.1:0-3670 GCA_037129415.1 Deltaproteobacteria bacterium | reverse complement strand
TAGGATGTTCCGAGCCCAGCACTTTTTCACGGATATCCAGTGCGCGCTTGTAAAGGGTTTCAGCTTCCGCATACCGGCTCATGGTTTTATACAGGAAGGCCAGGTTGTACAGAGAAGCGGCAGTATTAGGATGTTCCGAGCCCAGCACTTTTTCACGGATATCCAGTGCGCGCTTGTAAAGAGGTTCAGCTTCCGCATACCGGGCCGTGGTATTATACAGGAAGGCCAGTTCGTTAAGGAAAAAGATGGTATCCTCATGAAACGAGCCCAGCACTTTTTCATGGATATCCACTGAGCGCTTAAATAGGGGTTCTGCTTCCTCGTACTGTCTCGTGTTTAGATACAGCCGAGCCAGATTGTGCAGGGTAGTGGCGGTAGCAAGATGTTCCGAGCCCAACACTTTTTCACGGATATCCAGTGCGCGCTTGTAAAGGGGTTCAGCTTCCGCATACCGGCCCATAGTATTATACAGGAAAGCCAGGTTGTTGAGGGAAGTGGCGGTATCTGGATGTTCCGGGCCCAGTACTTTTTCACGGATGTCTAGTGCGCTCTTTAATAGGGGTTCAGCTTCCGCATACTGTCTCTTGTGTAGATACAGCCGGGCTTGGTCGTTCAGGGAAGTGGCAGTATCCGTTCCAAACGCCATTCCGCTACAAAAAAGAAGGGTTACAGTCAGTGAATGGATGTAAATCCATTTTTGCATAAGTTTCTCCCTCTAAAACAAAATTGCCGGAACTCAAAATGAATTGGTGATGGCCGATTGCTCAAATAAATTAACGGGGCTATGCACTTGACTGTACCGACCACAACATGTGGTATGTGGACATGGATCGAGTTCAAGGAAATATAGTAGCCTGTACTTCCGCCAAGAAGTATAATCCTTGCGAAATTCACGACGCACCTTTCTTATGACAGACAACCACAATATATGGTGTGTGGTACAATCAAGTGCATAGCCCCGTAAATTAAATATTCGACTGCCTTCCGGTTTACGAATTCATTTTCTGGATTAATTGTCCGACTGCATTTTCAATCATCATGCAGTCGGGTGACTGCTGACGATCTATGCGGTTGGTCAGTGCCGACTCCATGTCGCTTAAAAATTCCATCACCTCTTGCGCTGGCATCCGTTCATCCTTGAGCAGAGTGTCCATTCGTGTCTTCAGTTTTATTTGATCCAACCATACCGGCTTCAAGGAGACGTCTTCAAGCAGACAAAGTCCTTTTAAGATCATGACCCATTCCCCCATCAGATAATACCCTCTCCACGGGGAATTCAGCCAGTCGGATTCTTGAGCTGCCTTTTGCCCTGATTCCAGAACTGTGAGAATGTTCGGCAAGGTTTCCATCGGCTGATTTATAAGGGATTGCCTGCCTTTGTACACTCCGGAATTAAAGGCTTTGGCGGCATCCGGCATCTTCGTCGAACTGTCCCCCTTTTTACGAACTTCCCAGGGAAGCACAAGATTGTCTTTCATGCCTGTCAGCGACGTCTGGTATTTATCAGCGGCAACTATCAGATAGGCTTGATTGAGCTGAAGTTGAAGACTCACATGAGGCGCATTTTGATTTCCCTGCCAGAGATTCAGGCTGATGACTGCGACCAAAGAGGCTATTGCCAACCCGGCAGAAATGGGTTTGAGATATGATAGAGAGAACCACTCTTTGAGTTTATCCAAAAAAGTATCCGGGGGTTTTTTTATAGGCGCAGGTACCTGCTCAATTGCCCATGCACGAATTTGTTGCATAAACGTTTCCGGAACTTCGATATCATCTTCGGCTTCTACTTCATCTGATTCATATACCTTCAATATGGCCGTCATAGGGGCAATGCCATTATATGATTCCTGACAAAGAGAGCATGATTCCAAATGTAATTCGATTTGATGACGATTTTTATCATCCGCCACCAAACCCCGGATATAATCCAGAAGGATTTCTTGAACATCTTCACATTCCACGGTTTCACCCTTTCCATCTGCAAGTGCTTGCATATCACATCTCAGTACGACATTTGGGATTCAGGTCAGTCAGTCCATCATGTCGGATCAATACCCAGTTCCAGAATGCGTTTTTCTTCGTTTTTATTTTTTGGGATCAGAAAAATACCCATTCGAACAGACAGTATTCCTTCACGAGATGTTGCGACCAGATGTTTTAACTGGCTCTCAACGTCGATCCGTTCCAGAACAATCTGGTTACTTTGAATTTTTTCCTTAATTTTAGATAGAAGGGCATCGTATGTTCGACTGATTTCATCTTCTGGTAATATGACATTGTTTCGAACCAGCAAAACAGGTCTATCTATTTTCATGAATTTTAATAGATAATAAGTGTGATCTCTGTTATCAATAATCAGTTTAAACAAATCTTCACGATCTACCTTGATTTTCAGGCCAAACCATTTGAATGCTGGATTATTGTATATTTTAGGTGGCCAGAAAATGCGTGTACTTATTGTTTTGATGTAAATTGATCTTTCGGCAGAAGCATCCGGCCAGATATGACCAACATTAAAACATTCAAAAGAGTCTTCCTCTGCATATTCGTTCTTTTTCAAACACTCTTTCATGGCAAAACAAGCATCTTTCAACCTATTATTAACAGTTCCCAACGCAATATTCATTTTTTTAGCCATTTCTCGTTGCGTGTTATCTGCCATATACAATCTGATCACCTGGGTCAAATCTCCACGATCGGTCTTGCCAATGCTTTTGATACATTTTTCAATAATAATTTTAAGTTCTTTAATGTCATGAACCTTTTCGGAGACTATTCCTGCCACTTCGTCAAAAATATCCTCATTTTCTTGACTATCACCGTTATCATGCCCAGCCCCGCCGGCATCAACCCGTTCAACTATTGCCCTCTTTCGAAGCAGTTCACGAAATAAATTTCTTATTGTTAAATTAAGATAAAGCTTAAAATATTCTATATCTTTGCCCTTTAAACGCTCAGTTTCAAGCGTATCTAACATTTTCTTTAATAATCTTGGTTCATTCAATGCCGCAATTATTCTTGTCCATACATCCTGTGTACAGTCCTCTACCGAAATGTTTAGACGTTGACATCGGAGACGGCATCTATTGAATACATAACGGGTATATCGGGCTACAAGTTCATCAAGCGCCAGTTTTGCAGCTTTCTCGTTCTTTGACAGGCGTTTTTGAATATAATCATAATAGATTCGAATCAGATCCTCATCACTCTTTTTCTTGACCCAACTCTCATCGCCAGTTTTGTTTTGAGGCATTCTTTTCTCTCCAGTATTTCATTAATCATTCGATATGGTGAAATCATTTTTCGATGATCACGGATTTGAAAATATATTGCTCATAACAAATTAATGATAATTGGGTCAACTTCAATTTTGTACAGGTTTATACGAAAATGATCAATTTTCATCCTTCGTTGTGCCCGAACAGGGCGTGGCTGTTAGAGAATATGGCCTATACAATGATAAAAAATATAATGTCGTGTGCAAATGTACCTGGCCGTTTTCCTCACATGATTTCAGCGGGATTGAAACGGCTTGGGAACTCGGGTGGAAAAAAATGTTTAAACTTTGATATCCAGCCTTCTTCTGTTTGAAGATAATCAGAGGTATCTGCGAACGAGGCTGCTGCAAAAAACATGTTTACTGCGACCAGCCCAACAACTGCCAGAATTC
>JBAXVB010000427.1:0-3715 GCA_037129415.1 Deltaproteobacteria bacterium | reverse complement strand
CGGCTTGGTTGTATATGCCGAGAAACCAATCTCCTGGTAGCGCCGGGCATCGCCCCTCGTCCCCATGGAAGTCAACATCACCATCCGGGTATCGGCCAGGCGTTTGTCCGCCTTTATGGCGCGGCCAACGGAATCGCCGTCCATGTCCGGCATCTGCATGTCGATTACGGCAAGACGGAAGGGATCATTCTCGTTCAGAGCCAGGTATAAAGCCTGGAGCGCCCTGGGTCCGTCCTGCGCCTCAAACGGGCGCATGCCCCAGGAAGCCATGAATGTGGTCAGGATTTCGCGGCTGGTGGCGTTATCATCCACAATCAATACGCGCACCCCGAGCAGGTCGGCAAGCAGGATACTTTCCATATCCGCCCCTGCTGCCTGCTTGCCGAAGCGCGCAGTGAACCAGAACTCCGATCCATTGCCTTCTTCGCTGTTGACGCCAGCCTCACCGCCCATAAGCTCGGCAAGTTGTCTGGAGATAGCCAAGCCCAGCCCGGTACCGCCATATTGCCGCGTGGTCGAAGAGTCAACCTGGCTAAATTCTTCGAAGAGTACGCATATCTTGTCTTTAGGAATACCAATGCCAGTGTCGCGCACCGAAAA
Organism: Deltaproteobacteria bacterium; assembly: GCA_037129415.1. Classification (GTDB taxonomy): domain Bacteria; phylum Desulfobacterota; class Desulfobacteria; order Desulfobacterales; family Desulfatirhabdiaceae; genus RAAP-1. Next base: position 3,115 of record JBAXVB010000427.1, on the reverse strand, counting down.
GCGCAGCATGACAGTTTCGCCTTCCTGCTCTATGCCAGAAAATATATTGGCTGTCCCCTGTCCCCTGCTTTCCGCACCCTGCTCTATACACTCTGCGCCCTGATTTCCGATCCCGTCTTTCAGGGATACACGGATCGCCACCTCGCCCGCATGGGTAAACTTGATGGCGTTACCCGCCAGGTTGGTGAGTATCTGGCGCAGACGCCCTGGATCACCGCGCAGCAGCGTGGGCACATCCGGATCAGCGGCGCAGAGCAGCTCCAACCCCTTATCGTGAGCCCGCAAGGCCAGCGTCGCCGCGAAGTCATCCAGCAAACTCGACAGATCAAAATCCAGCGTCTCCAGATCAAGTTTCTTCGCCTCAATCTTGGAAAAGTCGAGGATGTCGTTGATCACGCCGAGCAACGATTTGCCGCTGACGCGCACGATTTCGACGTAGCGCCGCTGCTCATCATTCAATTCCGTATCCAGCAGCAGTCCGGTCATGCCGATGACTCCATTCATCGGGGTTCTGATTTCGTGGCTCATGTTGGCCAGGAACTCACTCTTGGCGGAGCTGGCCATCTCGGCCCGCACAGTAGCAGCTTCAAGCTGTTGATTAGTCTCATGGAGTTCGGCCTCCGCCCGCTTGCGGTTCGTAATGTTCTCATAGACTGCTACAAAGCTGGTGATAACCCCCTGCTCATCCCTGATGGGTGATATGGATGCCTGTTCCCAGAAGAGTTCACCATTTTTCTTTTTGTTTTGAAACTCTCCGCGCCAGATTTCACCTGCAAGTATGGTGTTCCATAGCTTCTTGTATGCCTCGTCGGGGAATGATCCCGACTTGAGAATGCTTGAATTCTGCCCCATCACCTCGTCAAAGGTATAGCCAGTCGTTTCAGTGAACTTCGGGTTGACATATTCAATGATGCCAGTAGTGTCAGTGATAATGATGGAGACAGGACTCTGTTCCACCGCAGCGGATATTTCCAGCAACTCCACCTGCTGTGCGTGAATGCCCACATCTGTGCGGCGAAGCAGGATATAGATGATGCCAAGCAACAGAGTCAGCAACATCGCTCCGCCAGTTCCACCCAGAACCATCAGGCGCACAAATGCCGCCTTTTGGGCCGAGACATCGCGCATGACCAGCAGATCGCCAACTTCTTTGCCCGAAGCGTCCCTGATGAGCGCCGCAGATGCCAGCCAGTCCTTCCCTTCGAAGGCTATCTCCCGACTCGTTTTGCCATCTGCCTGCTCGCTCGCCGCCTGGTCAGCCCAGGACGCAAAGACATCGGGCAGACAACCTTTGGAGGCGTAGATCACCACGTTATGGGGCAAAAAGTCCCAGTCGGCCTGCCGCCCGAGCAGGCGCATGCTATCTTCCCAGGTCTGCCGGTTGAGGCACTCCTTGTGGATAACCACGGCAAGTTGGTTGCATGACTGGTTGTCTATCGTTTGCATGATGTCGGCGATATCCTTGCCCAGTTCCAGATAGCCGACAAGCATGCCGCCTTCGAAGACCGGCTGCACCACCCGAAGTGCAAAGGTACTCAGCAGTCCCAATTCAAAGCCGAAAGCTGTCTTGCCGGTTTGCTCGGCCTTGAGTACAGTAAAACGAGTGATGGTGTCCCCGTGCTGCTCCGGCTTGTGGACCCGCATCATAGAGACGCGTTTGTTATCGAGAAAGTGGAATTGCGTAAGTTTGTTCTGCCAGTACAGCGTCTCGAACACAGGTTGCCAGTCGGCCAGGAGGCGGTCGGCGTCGCCCTCGCGCATAGCTTTTTGCACAGCAGCATTGGCGACGATGGGTTGTGCAGCCATGGACAGGCCAAATGCCTGCTGTTCAAGGGCTGTGAGCAGGTTTCCGGAAACCACGGAAATATTGGCTGCGATCTCCCCGGATAGTTGTTGCCTGTACTGTTGGTACAGAATCACACACGCGCCGACAGTCATCAGAATCACCATGGCCGACATGGGAGGCAACATACGCCGCAGAACCGGCTTGGGTGAGGCGCCGACGCTGCTGGTGGAGGCTACGGCAGAGGCTATGCCGATGAGCAGCAAGAGCATCAGCCCCACTGGCAGAGCCGCACGGACGGCCACATCCCATTTCCAGCCGTGTGCGTCGATGTCCATACCAAGCACAGCGACCACAGATCCGGTTTTCGGGTCGATCAGCGGAACAAGCGCCGAGACCCACACACCCCATCGATCTGTTACCGGGCCTTCGACGGCGGCGGACCTGGAGTCGAACACGCGACGATAACCTTCCGGGACTTCCTTATATATCTGCCCAGGCGGGGAATAATCCTTCGAACCAACAGGTTCGCTGTCGGCGATGAAAAAGATTACGCCATCAGCCCTGCGGCCCATGATATAGAGAAACCGGTATTGGGAATTGGCGGAACGAACAGCGACAAGCTGTTCCTTGATCCGCCGGTAGCCGGGGCTGTCCATGTCCGCTTCCGTACCTGATAACGCCATGACGCGCTCGACATTCACCGGCTGCGCCACCAACCGCGCCTGCTGAAGCAGAACTGCGCGCATATCGCCGTCCGCCTGCATTGTTATCCACCAGACAAACAGCGCTCCAACAGCGAAAATGGCCACAAACAGCGCCGCTGTAAGATGCGGGTTTTTGATTCCGTTAAATCGGGTTGTCTTTTTATCGCCCATTCAAGTCCATCCCCATCGAAAATACATAGTCCATCATGGGCTGCAGCAATCGGCAGGATGCCGGCTCCACGGCGAAAGATTATGCCCGTTTGCAGCATATCATACCGATTCCCATCATCAACTTACATTTTAATGTACGTCACTTAGGCTGAAGCTTTCCTCTTCTCTTTTCCAGCGCGCCAGTTTCTGAAATGCCTGTTCGGCGGCTTCAAGCAGTTTCTTCAGTTCCACCGGCTTGGTGAAATAATCTTCGAACCCTGCCTGTCTGCAGTCAAACACCTCAAAAGTGGTGGCAAACCCTGTGACCGCGTATAAAATGGTGAGCGGATTATCCTTTCGAATTCTGCGGCACAGATCAATTCCATTCATGCCGGGAAGGTTCAGGTCCAGAAAAAATACCATGTATTTGTATGTTTTAATAAGCTCCATCGCCTCTTCGGCGCTTTCAGCAGTC
>JBAXVB010000426.1:0-3724 GCA_037129415.1 Deltaproteobacteria bacterium | reverse complement strand
AGCGGCAAAAGCGCATCCCAACGACTGCGCCCCCCGCTCTTCCGCCATGTTAATTTGCCACAGAAGCTCACTCACACATTCATCCATTCCAGCAAATTACTTCCATACAATTCCCAGAACAATCCCCAAAATCAGCCAGATCGGAATGGAGAGGATCATGCACCATAAAAGACCGGTCATACTCTTTAAGGATTTTTGCGCCTTTCTGTTGGAAAGCGCCCGCTTCAATTTAATCCGGATGTTAAGATGCGGATGTCTTCCAGATGAATGGGTTTGACCAGATAGTCATACGCCCCTTCCTTTATCGCATTCACGGCCCTGTCAATGCTATAATAGCCGGTGATCACCCCATCTTTACGTACATGTGGCAACTGCCTCCACAGGATTCCAGAATCATATCAAGCTGACGCATATGTTCTGATGTCAGATCGCTAAACTCTACACCGCATTGGAATGTGGGAATTGATGTGAGAAACGCATTGTTCCGGGTTAAGGTTTGGCAGTAAGCAACCCTGCACGGAGCTTCGGCAAGAGCCCTACAGCCGGAAGCCAGAACATTGATTGATGATGGTAAACCAGAATTCAGATTCTTTTCCTGATCCCACAACCGTATATATTCAAAAGCCAAACCCCCACCACTGATATTCAGAATCCGGCCAATAACATCGTCATCATGCTCAGACTTGAAGTGTACCAGAACAGAATCGGGGACGGAATATCGCTCATTGGAACGAAAATTCATTGGCATGATTGTACATCTCCTTTCTTTTGGGTTTTGGGATTGCCACAATTCCGGCAACGGGCCAAAACGACGGGTTAATTTGATCAGAGACAGGATGAATAAAACTCGTCCCCCCCCCCAGGTGGCTATAACATCCAAAAAAACCTGAATAGCAACAGGCCAATCAAAATCAGGATGGGCAGCACCGCCAGCCAGACCAGTCCCCAATACACCCCGATCTGCTTCCTTGACCGGTGACGCTCTACGGCCCGGCAAAGCACCACCTCCAACTGTTCCCACTTGAAGGGTTTGGCGATAAAATCATAAGCCCCATGATTTATGGCCTTCACCGCCGAATCAATGGTTCCATGCCCGGTAATCATGATCACCACAGCAGCCGGATCCGTTTTCATGACGTTTTTAAGAACGACCATACCGTCCACATCCGGCATACTCATATCGACAATGACGATATGAAAATCTCCGGTGGAAAATGCCTCCAATGCCTCCCGGCCCCCATAGACGGCTGTAACCGCATACCCACGGCCATTTAGATAGTTCTTTAACATATCGGCGACTTGGGTGTCATCATCTACAACCAAAATATTGGTGGACGTATTCCTGTTCAATACATTGTTGTTATTCATGCATCTGATGCCCTCCTGTCCGCGTTGATCCGCTCCAGAACAGCGATCACTTCCCGCCGCAGGTGTTCCACGCGTTTTAGCGAATAATTGCTCAAATCCCCCAGCCGGTTATCCTTGATCAGCACCAGGCACCCATAAGTTATTTCGCTCCCGGTGAGTTCAAGTGGCAATTCGATCCTGAACAGGCTACGGCTGCAGACGTTTTCCGGATTTATAAACGCCAACACCTCCCTCATCCATTTAAACTCCGGCGGTTTTTCCCGAAGACAGATGCTTGCCATCGTCATGGGTGTCGTTCTGCGGAAATTATTGCCTCCGGCTTCAGGCATACACGTCTTTTCCATCTCTTCCGACAACGGTTGCCGGAAATTCAGATACATCATACCGCAGTCGAAATGGAGCAAATCCAGTACCTGAATAATATTTTCCCATAGTTCCTCCAGTGTTTTAGATTGGGAGATATCTATCTGGAGGTTGAGAAAGTTTCGGCGTTCCCTGGAAATCCCTGTTTCATCCGTAACATCATTGATCCACGAGAGTATCCTCTCCGGATTCATATAATTGAAATAACCGAGTTTTTTGGCAAAATGAATAGCGCCAACGCCAACTACGATCAGTAGAAAAGCGGCTCTTTCATTTCGTGCACTCACCAGTAAAAGTGAGATCACGCACAAGCCGATGGTCATGGCATACATGATCAGAACCGCCTGGCGCGTGTTCTTGACGAGCGATAACAGCCGATGATGGATATGTCCCTTGTCTGCGCCAAAAATCTTTTTCCCCACCGCAAACCGCCGCAAGCTCGACAGAATCGTGTCGAAAACCGGAAGCCCCAAGGCAAGCAATGGAATCAACATGGCCGCAGTCGTCTGACTTTTTACGCCTCCCATAATGGACATCCCGGCGATGGCGTACCCAATAAAGTAACAGCCGCTGTCACCTAAAAAAATGCTGGCAGGATTGAAATTATAGCGTAAAAATCCCAGAATTCCGCCCGATAGCGCTGCAAATAAAACAGCAGTCATGTACCGATCACCGAGAAAGGAAAGCATCACCATCATCATGGCGGCAAAAAAAGTCACACCGCCGGCAAGCCCATCCAACCCGTCAACCAGGTTGACGGCATTGATGAAAAGAAGAAACCATAACACGGTAAGGACATAGCTCATAATGCCAAAACTGATATCAACATTACCGACTACCATGCGCGTAATGTCGATTCCTCCGGCGTAAGCAACCGTTACTCCCAAAATCTGAAGCAGCAGTTTCCTACGGGCCGGTAATCTCCAGAAGTCGTCCGCAAGTCCGGTGAGAAAGCAGATGACGCAACCGATCATCAAAAAAGCTCTCTGCTGATTCAAAACGAGCAGTCTTGAAATATCCGTGTCCGCAACATACACGATGATCAGCGCCAGTACAAAGGATATGAAGATCGCCACGCCTCCGGTTCGGGGAATCGGATGGGTGTGGACTTTCCGTTCGCTGGGCATATCCAGAAATCCGAAGAGCTCTCCCGCCTTTCGGGCCAGGGGGGTCAGAAGCAGGGAAAGCAGCAATGCAGCACAGAATGCAAGCAAAATGGTTATCATTTATTGAATATCCCTTATGCAGATCTAACGATGGGTTAATAATCGATGTCCCACATCCACCCCCGACTAACCAGAAATTTAGATCACAACTTCAATGCCTTTTCGATCGATCAAGTTAAGCAGTTTGACCGCAGTAGGACCAGGTTTCTTCCCGCCAGATTCGCGCATCGTCATCTCATCCATGATACCCGCATTACGCAAATCCTTTGCCGTTTCATGAACAACGGACAGAATGCTATCATGTCTCTTTTTCATTACAGTTCACCTCATTTAACTCGCCACATTGCAACGCAGTTTTGATTTCACTGAGCATCCCAGGTTCCTCGTTACATCACAATTTCGACACGTATGCCCTCGTAATGAACTCTCGGTGCTCTCTGTTTGCCGTGGTGTTCGAATTCAATAAAATCCATATCCACAAGCGTATTCACATCTTCTTGGACGCTGTTTAAATCCCGCTTAACGATTGCCGCCAGTTCCTTAAGTGAAGACGGCGCGCTTTTCCGAATAGCTCTCAGGAGTTCATACCTCTGAGCTTTTACCTGAAAAAAGTAGATTTAATTGTTGAAACAACAAATATTGTCGGGATATACAATTTGTTATATCAAGATATGCTGTCAACGGTCATAATCTGCGCTTTTGAACCCCCATCCCAACCCTCCCCCGCTGGGAGAGGGAGCATAAGGAAATTGCAGATCAAGACCGTTCTCAGTATATTTTTCTTTAGGAGGTAATACCAATGACCGTTCAATTGCTGAAAAAATGGG
>JBAXVB010000425.1:0-3724 GCA_037129415.1 Deltaproteobacteria bacterium | reverse complement strand
ACTTATCGGACGTTTTGGGAAATATCTTTAACGCTGCATTCGACGGTGATTTTGTCCTTGAATCCGGGCGCCACCTTAAGCGATGCCGGGCTTAACGCCAGATTGACAATGATGGTCCTGGAAGACTGTATTGATTCCAGAGGAATTTTTTCGGTATAGGCGGTGTTGATATTATTTAATAATTGTCTTCCGCCGATGATCTGCACGATGCTCGGCTCTATTGTGACTCTCTCCATTCTCAGATTTTCGGGCAGTTTTCCGGTCCAGTCCACCTGAACCGGCAGATTTTTTTTATCCAGAACGTCCAGGGTTACATCCACAACAGCCGGATTAAAGCTTTTTATAAAAATACCGGGTGGCAGAGAAATGTTTTCATTGGTGATTGTGTAAATGTTTTGCCCGACAACCGATTTACCCAGATCAATTTTTACCCGCACATGGTCCGGACGAAGGGCTCTCGTTAACGGAACTGAACCGGCAAGTTGAATTTTGATGCTGTTTACGGAAGCATCCAGAATTTCCATGCCGGGATTACGGTTCATGTACTCTATTGGTATTTCAAATGTGACCAGTGAGTCCAGTCCCCGGGCAATTGTAAACCATACACTGGTAATAAAAATAACGGCAACCATTGCGGCTAATCGAATCTCGTTTTTTTCTTTTTTTTGGCCGGATGGATCCTTGATGACCAATCCCAGGTGTTGCTGAAGATGTTTTTCCAGGTCGTCCTTTTTCAGCATCGGTGTAATCGTGAAACCTTTCACGACTTGAACGGTTCCACGTTCCTCGGAAACAACCACGATCAGGGAATCCGTGGATTCAGCCAGACCCACTGCGGCCCGGTGACGTGTTCCATAATAGGATGGCAGTTCCTGACGGTGAGACAGGGGCAAAATGACCCCCACTTCATGAATTCGATCTCCTTCGATGATGATGGCCCCATCGTGAACCGGATTGTCTTCCCAGAAAATACTGGTGATCATTTCCTTGGAAATGGTGCCATCCCATAGGATGCCGTTTTGAATCTTCTCGTTGATGTCTTCCTTGCCGGGAAAAACAATCAAAGCGCCGATCCGTTTTCTGGCCAGATCCATTACGCTGTCTGCAATGATCTGAACGGGGGTATGAAAAGGTTGTTGAGGAAGCCCCCAAAACAAGGTCTTGATATTTTTGACCTGAAGAACGCTCCGTATTTCGTTTCGAAACACGACAATGATAATTAACGCAGCAACGGCTGTAATGCCCTGAATGACCCAACTGGTTACAATCAGTCCGATTGAAACGGCAAGGCGTTGAAATATCCACAAGAAAGCAAGCCCGATAAGTATTCGAAATGCTTTGGTGATTCTGAAAATAACATAACAGCGGAAGAGGATATAACTGCACAAGGTGATATCCACGACATCCTGCCATCGAATGCTTTGAAGAAAAATCAGAAAACCGTCCATAACCCTTATTCCGTAACGCTGAATCGAAGAACCTGCAGAATTCGACCTTCCGAATCAGTAATTTCCACCCGCCACGGGCCTTTATCCGATTCCCGAAGTTGAATGGCGCTGTAAGTTGTCCAACGGGGCGGCTGAAGTGAAAGTTTGATTTTTGTGGTTAAATTGTCCCGGTTGTACCAATTGTGCGTAATATGCGTTTTTTCGGGTACAGGATCGAACAGGGTATAGCAGAAAATTTTGCCGATCCCGATGGAAAATACAACCCCTTCGTACAGTGGCTGGCGCTCCTGGACATCCTCACATAAAACCGCTGAAGATATTACCAGTTTTTCCGCTGAGGCGGCCCAGCTCAGGCCGCCTTTATCACAAAAGGCTCCAAGGCACAGAAGGATTGCAGTACCCCCTATAACCACCTTCCATTTTTGAAAATACACCATGTTGACTCCATTATTTTTTTGATCAATTTAACCCTGTTCTTAAAAAAACCGGTTGTCTCAAACCGGTTGTCCTCTATCTGTGGATGACCGGAAGAATTCGGCCCAGTCCGGCATAATGGTTCAGTGCCAGACCAAAAATATATCTCAATTTTGATTATGTAAAAGCAGTACGGGTTCTTGTAAAAAAGCAGGAATAGGTTCGATATTGAACACGGAAAGGATAGGATGGGATTTTTCATGTTAATATGGCAGTGCATCATTTTTTATAATTTGATTCTGGATGAAAACCACTGGATAGTCAAGAACGAAAGCAGCCTAAATATCAATTGCAAAACTGAACGCATTTTCATATTATCTTCGGGAGCACATCAAATATTAACCATAATGAGTGATGGATTTTCATGACCAATAACAGCAATACCTTCGATTTTCATACCGTTATAGATCGCCGCAACACAGCCAGCCTGAAATGGGACAAATACAAAGACCGCGATATTCTTCCCTTGTGGGTGGCGGATATGGATTTTAAATCTCCACCGGCAGTCCTGAAGGCGCTTCATGACCGGATCGAACATGGCGTTTTCGGCTACTCCGTCGCACCGGAAGCGCTGGTTGACATTACTGTCTCCATGCTTTTTGAGCAGTATGGATGGCAGGTTCATCCGGATTGGCTGGTCTGGCTTCCTGGACTTGTCACTGGCCTGAACGTAACCTGCAGGGCAGTCGGAAATCCCGGTGATGATGTTATCACCGCCATTCCGGTCTATCCGCCGTTTTTGTCGGCACCGCTTCATTTCCAGCGCAATGTTATCACCGTGCCGCTGAAGTACTGCGATGGGAAATGGGTATTTGATTTTCAGGAACTGGAAAAAGCCATCACCCCGAAAACCCGGCTTTTTATGCTCTGCAATCCTCACAATCCGGTCGGAAGGGTATTTACACGGGTTGAGCTGTTTCGAATCGCCGCCATCTGTGCAAAACATGATCTGATCGTCTGCTCTGATGAAATCCATTGCGGAATGATACTGGATTCGGATAAATTTCACATCCCCTTTGCCGGATTGGAAAAAGACATTCAGGATCGCACTATCACCCTTATGGCACCCAGCAAAACCTATAATATTGCCGGACTGGGATGCTCCTTTGCGGTTATTTCAAATGCACAAATCCGCCAGCGTTTTGTTCAGGCCTTGGTCGGCATTGTACCCCGTGTCAGCCTTCTGGCCAACACCGCGGCGCTGGCCGCCTTTTCAGATACCAGCCAGTGGCTGAAGCAGCTTTTAGATTGTTTGAGAGACAACAGAGACCGGGTGTTCTCGGAAGTATCTAAAATGAAAGGATTTTCATTGTGCCATACGGAAGCTACCTATCTTTCCTGGATCGACGCACGGAAATCCGGACTGGAAGATCCCACGGGGTTTTTTGAAAATGCTGGTGTCGGTCTATCCGATGGAGCGGAATTCGGCAGCCCCGGATTTCTGCGCCTTAATTTTGGATGTCCCAGAACCACCCTTGATGAAGCCCTGAGACGTATGAAATCGGCGGTCAGTAATCAGTGTTCAGTCGCTCGGTGAAGGATTTGAGTTCATGCAGGTTGATACGCTTATTGTGAATGGAATTCTGGTTACTGTAAATCCGGATTTTGAGATCATCGAAAATGGCTGGGTGGGTATAAAGGACGGGCGGGTACTCATGGTACAACCACACCGCACTGGATTTACACTTCCATGCGCCCTTGAAACCGTTGATGCCAAAGGCGGCATCGTGATGCCGGGACTGGTGAACACCCATACCCATCTTCCCATGACGCTGTTTCGCGGCCTGGCGGATGATCTTCCG
>JBAXVB010000424.1:0-3725 GCA_037129415.1 Deltaproteobacteria bacterium | reverse complement strand
TGAATACCGCATCCCCCTAAAACGAGTACGTTCATGATATCTCCTGATTTTTTCCGAATAAAATTGGTTTGTCTGCATTATCTTGTAATCATATCATAAAAATAGTATGACATGATCCACTGAAATATTGCAATAGGTTCAAAAGAAAATTGGTCATTGATCATTGTTTAGGCGTTTCGGCCACCACACAGATTATGTGGACGGTGAAAATGATTCCCCCCTTTGAAAAGGGGGGCCAGGGGGGATTTATGAGGCTATCCTGCTGAAAATCCCCCTCAATCCCCCTTTTGCAAAGGGGGAAGTATCATTAAAAAATTCATACATTTATACAGCCCGCAGTATAACATAAGGAATAGCAACATGAAATGCGCATTGATTACTGGCGTTACAGGGCAGGACGGAGCCTATCTGGCGGAATTTCTGCTGGCCAAAGGCTATAAAGTCCATGGCATCAAGCGGAGAGCATCTTCTTTCAACACTCGACGGGTGGATCACCTCTACCGGGATCCGCATGAAACCGATGTGCATTTTTCGATGCATTATGGCGATCTTACAGATGCCACCAATTTGATCCGAATTGTTCAGGAAGTGAAACCGGACGAGATTTATAATTTGGCGGCGCAAAGCCATGTCCAGGTATCGTTTGAAACTCCGGAATATACGGCCAATTCAGACGCTCTGGGCACACTGCGGATTCTGGAGGCAATCAGGATTTTGGGCCTTGAAACCCATACCCGCTTCTATCAGGCATCAACCAGTGAAATGTATGGAAAAGTGCAGGAAATTCCCCAGAAAGAATCCACTCCATTTTACCCCAGAAGCCCCTATGGCGCCGCCAAGGTCTATGCGTACTGGATAACGGTTAATTATCGCGAGGCATATAACATGTTTGCCTGTAACGGGATTTTGTTCAACCATGAATCTCCGGTGCGCGGTGAAACTTTCGTTACCCGTAAGATTACCCGTGCGGTTGCCAGAATCCGGTTGGGACTTCAGGATCGGCTCTACCTGGGCAATCTTAATTCCCAGAGAGACTGGGGATATGCCGGAGACTATGTGGAGGCGATGTGGTTGATGCTTCAGCAACAGACGCCGGAGGACTTTGTGATTGCAACCGGCAAGGCACATTCGGTCCGTGAGTTTGTAGAAAAAGCATTTGATGCCATTGGTATCCATCTGACCTGGAGAGGCTCTGATATTGAAGAAACCGGTGTGGTTGATACGGTCTCCTTTTCTGAAAATTGCAGAAACAGTCTGAAAAAACCACCCGAACCCGGCCAGGTTGTTGTCAGTATTGATCCCAGGTACTTCAGGCCTGCGGAAGTGGAATTTCTGCTGGGAGATCCAACAAAGGCCAGAAAGGTTCTGGGGTGGAATCCCAAAATGGATTTTGAAGAACTAATTCGAATCATGGTGGAAAAAGATATGATGGAAGCGCGAAAGGATTTTCTGGTCGAAAAGGAAGGCTTTCAAATTTACAATCATTTCGAATAACCCGAGGATGGTGTGATGTTCCCCGTACCCCCGTTAACAGTAAATTCACGGATTTTTGTTGCAGGCCATCGCGGCATGGTGGGATCGGCGATTGTGCGATTCCTGACAGCCAGTGGGCATAAGTGCCTGATCACCAGGACGCACCGCGAACTGGACTTGATGGATCAACAGGCTGTGCGCCATTTTTTTCGCTCCGAACCCATTGATTATGTCGTTCTTGCCGCCGCAAAAGTCGGCGGGATTCTGGCCAATAATACATATCGGGCGGATTTCATCTACCAGAACCTGATGATTGAATGCAATGTGATTCATGAGGCTTTCAGCGCAGGAGTCCGGCGCCTGCTGTTTCTGGGAAGCTCCTGCATTTACCCAAAAGATGCGCCTCAGCCCATGAAAGAGGAATATCTTCTTTCCGGAGTTCTTGAACCAACCAACCAACCTTACGCCATTGCCAAAATTGCCGGAATCGAGCTGTGCCAGTCCTATAATCGCCAGTATGGAACCCGGTATCGCTGTGTCATGCCTACCAATCTCTACGGCCCGAACGATTCGTATAACCTGAATAATTCCCATGTTCTGCCAGCGCTTATGCGAAAATTTCACCTGGCAAGACTGGTGGAAGAAAGCAACTGGAGCGCAATCCGAAAAGACGAAGCTGTCTTTGGCCCTATTCCGGATTCTTTCCGCAATCCTCTATGCATCCCTTTTCCTTCTGGTGAGGATGTCTCCGAGAGGCAATCTCCAAGTCCTGCAGATTCCAAATCTCCGGTCGTTCAACTTTGGGGAACCGGCGCTGCTCGGCGGGAGTTTCTCCATGTAGATGATATGGCATCCGGGACGGTATTTATCATGCAACTTGAGGACAGCCTCTATGATCAGGCAACACAGAATGGACAAATTACCCATATCAACATTGGAACCGGCGAGGATTTAACCATTCGAGAGCTGTCGGAAAAAGTTCAGGCCGTGGTTGGGTATTCGGGCAGGGTGGTTTGGGACAGGAATCAGCCCGATGGTATGCCTCAAAAGCTTCTGGACGTCTCTGTATTAAACCGCTTGGGGTGGAAACCGAGGATTGCGCTGTCGGAAGGACTGCTTCAAACCTATCACAATTATCAAAAGCAGGCTGATATTACATGAAAAACACCAAAGTTCTGGAAGGCTTGGAACAGCGCATTCTTCACGGTCTGTCGTGTGAATGGGATGTCGCTTTGTCGGATGTTAATAGAGAACAACGAAAACAGATGATTAAGCCCCTGTTCGCCTTGCGGGATTTTAAGAACAGATTGGGATACTGGTCATCTGAAAAGCGGGAAATCGGCCTCAGCCGGCAGTTTGTGCTGAATCATTCCTGGAACGATATCCGCGAGGTGCTTCTGCATGAAATGGCTCACCAGTTTGCCTCGGATGTATCAAACGTGCATCATGAGCCGCCTCATGGCAGTTGCTTTCAGAAAGCCTGCAAGATATTGAGGGCCAACCCCATGGCTGCCGGAACATATATCCCCTTCAGTCGGCTGATTTTTCGGGAAACAGAATGCGAAAGCGATAAAATCAGGCTACGGATTCAAAAGCTCATGGCGCTGGCTCAAAGCAGCAATCTTTTTGAGGCAGAGGCCGCCATGATCAAGGCTCATGAGCTGATGGCCAAATATGAGATTGAGCAGATTGTTCAAAAAGTACATAGGGACTATTTCAGCCTCTTTGTTGGTAAACCCGCGCTCAGGCATTTCCGTGAGGATTATTCCCTCGCGCACCTCTTGATTGATTATTATTTTGTGAAAGGGATATGGATTGGTGCCTACGTCGTCGAAAAAGGAAAGATGGGCAGTGTCCTTGAAATCAGCGGAACTGCCCAGAACCTTCAGATTGCCAGTTACGTCTTTGATTTTATTCATCTGTTTATAGAATCTGAGTGGAAGATATATAATGCTGACGGTAAATTGAACCGTTATCGGAAAACGGATTTTTCATCGGGAATCTTATCCGGATTCAGATCAAAGCTGGAGCAGGAATCGTCCGTCGGCAGGGGCATTTCTCATACACTCTCGCCGGTTCCAATTTACGACATCCAGTTGAAACAATATGTCGAGACGCGGTTTCCGCGCGTGAAAACCTTCCGGAGAAAAGGCGGGCGTTGTCATTACGATGTGGTATCGGATGGAACAGAAATTGGAAAAACCCTGGTGATTCGAAAAGGTATTTCGCAGTCGGCAACCGATATTCCAATC
>JBAXVB010000423.1:0-3726 GCA_037129415.1 Deltaproteobacteria bacterium | reverse complement strand
TTGGTCATGGAGGACATTTCCTCCAGAGACGATGATGTTTCTTCCACGGATGCCGCCTGCTGGGAAGAGCCTTCCGCCAGGGATTGCGATGCGGAGGAAACCTCTTTAGCCGCGGATGATACCTGATCCGATGCTTCGGTAAGCCCGCTGATTACCTGGTTCAGATCCCGGGTAATCGACAGCGATAAATAGATTCCCAGAAAGAGCGAAACTGCAATGCCAAGGATAATCAGGAGGCCAAAAACCAGTTTGATGGTTCCGGCGGTTCTGTCAAAAATCTCGTCTGACGCTTTGGAGTTGATGACGTTAATACTTATGATTTCATCCAGCAATTTATGATTTATCTCAAAAAGATCACGGGTCTTTCCGATACTTGATGCGCGAGCGGCATCCATGTCCCCTTTTTTAACCAGCGAAATGACATCCTGATGGGATTTTTTCCAGCCATCCCAACTCTGTAGCAGTTTTTTCCACAAAACAGCTTCATCCGGAGATTGGGGTAGCGGTTGATAAATCTTCCAACCTTCATCAATACGTTTCCAGGCTGCGTCCAGGCTGACATATTGACGTTTGATGATTTCAGCGTCTTTTTCCAAGCAAAGGATTCTTTCCGCACGCGAGATGGACATCAGAGATTCATTCATGATTCCCAGGCTGTAGATACCTGGTAGAAATACCGATGCAACTTCATCCTGGGCGATTTTTGCAACATTCAGGGACCAGAATCCCACGCCGCCGATGATAGTCGCAATCACAGCCACGATCACAAACCCGCCAATCAATTTGGTGCTTAATTTCATGTTTTTCATTGTGAATCTCTCCTCCTTTAATCAAAATAATTATTATTTTCTAATGCACATCTGAGATGCCGTCTTTTTATGATTCCTGCCCCCTGATTTCTGAATTCAAGCCAAACCACTATGCAGACCACAAAAGCATGATTCGTGCCAGAATCGCTGTTAAATGCCGGTTAATGAAAAATTTTCTCAACATCTTTCATCTCCAGCTTTACTTCTTCCGCAATTCCTGCAATTGTATTCTCATCAATTCCAAGCGTTTTTGCTGATTCAAGGTCGGTCAGATCAATATCGCTGTCAAAAAAACCGAAATTGATTTTACTTGATATCTTTTCAGCAAGATTTACGATCAGTATTTCCTTCTTGGTTCCTTCCTCAAAGCTGCTCCATTTGTGGAGTCTTACGACTTCAGAAAACTCACGATCAAAACCCCATTTATTGAGCAAAGCCGCTCCAAAGCTGGTATGGACTTCGTTAAGGCTCTCCATCAGTTCATTTTTATCGAACTCCATCTTGTCAGGAGCGTTGTCGCCAATACTCTTTAACAGAATCACACACCCGATGTTGTGCGTCAGTCCCATGAGAAAAACTTTACCGCTGTTCCGTTCGCCCAATTTGACCGAAATAGCCCGGCAACAATAGGCGCAGGCAAGGGAGTTCAACCAAAGGCTTTTAAGCAAATCCTGGAATTGTTTGTTCTTGCTTTCGTAAAGGTCTTTGTTGGAAATAACAGAAACAACATTTTGAATTTCTTTGGCACCGAGTCTTGTTATGGCGATTCTCAAGTCCTGCACCTTGTCCACCCCTCTATAAGCAGCAGAGTTTGCAATGGCAATGAGTTTGACGGATATTGCAGCATCTTTCTCCAGAACCCTGGCCAGATCCTCAATGCCTGAGACCGGATCATTAATGATAGTGTCAATTTCTCTTGAAATTTGCGACAGGACCGGCAGGCTGATATTTCCCTGGCTGAACCTGTGGATTGTTTCCATGACCATTTTGCGGATACTGTGGTCCTCCAGAACAGGCACCGGAACGTTCATTCCAAGTTCCACGAGTTTCTTTGTTATGATGGCTCTATCAAAGGGTTTTGTGATGTAACTGTCACAACCGACCTGAATACATAAAGTCACTGTCTCTTTATCTGTCTGGGCTGTCACCATGATTATCTTTGACCAGCTTCCCCTGGGGGTGTTTCTTTTTTTTTCGATTTTTCTCATCTCGTATAATACTTCGGTACCGTCCATCCGGGGCATCGAAACATCCAGAGTTATCAGATCAAATGGCTCTTCCTTTGCTATTGCCTCCCCAAAGGTCTTTAGCGCAGCTTCCCCACTGGCGACAGCGATACATTCGCCAAAAGAGCCCATAATTTTTTGCATCTTTTTTCTACTAACAAGTTCATCATCAACGACAAGAACTCTCATGGCTTCTCTCTCATAGCTATCCGGATTTAATTTATCAGCATGTTCCTAAAAGTTCTCCTGAATAAACTTCCTCAATGTCTCAAATTCCATCTCAAGGTTATCCACAATTTCACCTGCACCATTGAGATATCCGCTTCTTCCTTTGATCTCAAGCTCAAAGGCTACTCTTGAGGCAGCCTTTGCAGTGATATTGGCTGCTCCTCCTTTGATGGAGTGAGCCACGTTTCTCACTGTTTCTGCGTCTCCACAAGACAGGGCCTTGCGAATTGTTCCTATCTGCTCAATAACCTCCATGGTAAAACCCTCTATGACTTCAGACAGAAATTGCTTATCTCCCTCAAATTCTTCAATTGCCTTTTCAATGTCAATTGGATTATCAGCGAGAACTGCTATCGGTACGATGTCCTGACTGGTTTCTACATTCGGATTCTGCGCCAACACTGGCTGGATCACTAATTTCGCACTAAGTTCAAGCCATTTTGACACCATTGAGAGCAGCCCTTCTCTGGTATATGGTTTGGACAGGAAGTCATCCATTCCGGCCTCAAGGCAAATCGTTTTATTCTCACTCATGGTATGACCTGTCATCGCTATGATCGGGACTCTGCGCATCGTCTCATCGGCGTTAATTTTGTTCATTGCTGCAAGCTTTGATTCCAGTTCCCTGATAGCTTTTGTAGCCTGGTATCCATCCATGACAGGCATTTGTATGTCCATGAGGATCAGTCCATAATGCTTGCATTTGAATGCGTCAATAGCCTGCTTGCCATCTTCAGCCAGATCCACATGGTAGCCCGCATTCTCAAGGTGTTTTGTTGTAATCATCTGATTTGCAGGATAGTCTTCCACCAGCAGGATACTCCTCATCCGCACCTTTTCCCTGTTTGAGTGTCTAAGGTCAATTTCTCCACCACTTTCGCCTTTCATCGCAAATTTCCTTTCCCGGAGGACCTGAATCCGGATAGTTCCAGCCAAAACCCCAACGGAAAGGAGTGGGTATCCACCAAACGCCACCGATACGCACACCAAGCAACATAACCTTACCAAGTATTGGATAGCCTTTCTCGGTCACACATTTTCTCAATTCAAGATCAGCATTTTTTCTTTCTTCCCCTGTACCACCCATCCAATACAATAAATCGTGTTTTACACAACATTCCAGCCATTCACCGTCGGGCCAACACGAACAACCATCAGATTTAAAAGCGTGAGGGGGTAAGTTATCACCAAGCGAACTTTCATTATAAACCTGTTCCGCCATTTTGTTGACTTTTGTTGTACGATCCGTACAACCGCCAAGCAGTAAAATAATTGATATAAATGTGAATAATATAAGATATCTGCTCATTGGGCAAACCCTAATCCACAAATTCGTTATGATCAAAAAAAAACTTTTATTCTTATGAAATCCTTGCATTCTGATTCGAACCCTTGAAAGTTACGGTTCTAACATCCGACAATATAAATCTCTTTGTTATCTGTTTTGCCTGTTTTCCAGAACA
>JBAXVB010000422.1:0-3729 GCA_037129415.1 Deltaproteobacteria bacterium | reverse complement strand
GTCTATCGTTTGCAATATGTCCTCAATCTCCTTGCCCAGTTCCACATATCCGACAAGCCTGTCGGCTTCGAAGACCGGTTGCACCATCCGAAGAGTAAAGGTACCCAGCGGCCCCAATTCAATACCGGAAGCGGGTTTTCCTGTGCGTTCGGCTTCGATGGCAGTGAAACGATTGATGACATCGCCGCGTTTCTCCGGATTGTGGATTCTCAGCAGGCAGACGCGGTTGATATCGAAAAAGTAGAAATGCGTGAGTTTGTACTGCCGACATAGCGTCTCGAACACGGGCTGCCAGTCAGCCATAAGACGGTCTGCGTCGCTCTCGCGCAAGGCTTTTTGCACATTGGCGTTGGCGGCGATGGGTTGCGCCGCCATGGACAAGCCAAATGCCTGCTGATCCAAGACCATGTGCAGATCGCTGGAAACCTTGGAAATATTGGCTGTAATCTCCCCGGCCAGTTGCTGCTGATGCTGTTTCCACAGGAGTACCCCCGCTCCGACTATCAGCAGGACCACCATGACCGCCATGAAAGGCAGCATTCGCAGAACCGGCTTGGGCGAAGCGTCAACACCGCTGGCGGAGACAATGGCAAAGGCTACACCGATGAGCAGCAAAAACATCAGCCCCACGGGCAGGGCCGCACGGACAGCCACCTCCCATTTCCATTCGTGTGCGTCGATGTCTATGCCCATCACAGCGACCACAGCGCCGGTTTGCGGGTCGGTCAGCGGAACCAGCGCTGAGACCCACACACCCCAGCGATCGGTTACCGGGCCTTCGACGGCGGCGGCCTTGGTATCGAACACGCGGCGATAACCTTCCGGTATCTCTTCATAGACCTGCCCTGGCGGTAAATAGTCCTCCGAACCGGCAAGCTCACTGTCCGCGAAGAAAAAGACTGTACCATCGGATCTGCGCCCCATGATATAGAGAAACCGGTATTGGGAATTGGCCAAATGAACAGCGGCAAGCTGTTCCTTGATCCGGCGATAGCCTGGACTGTCCATGTCCGCTTCGGTACCCAGGAGAGACATGACGCGCTGGACATTCACCGGCTGCGCCACCAGGCGCGTTTGCCGGAGCAGTTCTGAGCGCATCTCGCGGTCGGCCTGCACCGCCATCCACCAGACAAACAGCATCCCTGCTGCGAAAATGGTCAGAAGCAGCGCAGCCGTCAGGTGCGGGTTTTTCATACCGTGAAAACGGGTTGTCTGTTGATAACTCATGTTAGAGCCTATTTCTTGTTTTGTCACTCATTTTACGACATATTGAACTCTTTAAGCCTTATTAGCCAGAACTCGACTGATCGTGTCTCTAAGCCCCTTCAGTTGATAAGGTTTACCCAGGAAGGCATTGGGACGGTCGGGATGTTCACCTGCCATAACCTGTGCCTCGTCATAGCCGCTGGACAGGATCACAGCGATATCAGGTGAAAGCTTGCGCAGTGCAGCCAGCGTATCCCAGCCGTCCATACGAGGCATCGTTAAATCGCAAACAACGCAGCGGATCTCATCCTGATGCTGCCGGAACACACCAATAGCCTCGATGCCGTCCCTGGCTTCAAGCACGCTAAAGCCCATGGATATGAGCATCTCCTTTACCATGTCGCGCACCTGTATCTCATCTTCGACCACCAGCACCGTGCCGGTGCTTTCAGATGTCGTGACCTGGGCCGTATTTTCCTGCTGTAGCAGGATTTCTCCGGTCGAAACCGGCAAAAAGACACGAAAGACACTGCCCCTACCTGGTTCGCTTTCCGCTGTGATTCCCCCATGGTGTGCTCTTACAATCCCCAGTACCACAGACAAACCCATACCCCGGCCGGTGAACTTAGTGGTGAAAAACGGATCAAAGATTTTTTCGATGTCCTTGCTCTCGATTCCACAGCCTGTATCCGTTACTTCTATGCAGGCATAGCTTTGACGCTAATTTGAATTGACCCACCTCTGCTCAAGAAAACTGACCCACCGACAAATCACTTTCTCTCGCTTCTTCCCCTCTCTTCATTGCTTTGAAAATCCAATTAAAAGAAGCATCGTCAAATTAAATTCAGTTTTAAAAAAGATTAGGCGAAGATTATGGCTTATGATCTTCCCATGGAGAGATGCCATGGAAAGGAATATTTGCATGGTATTGTGACCGATGATATAAAGGTGGGCAAATTATCGAGATAAGGAATTGATCCAAAAAAAATAACACCCTGATCAAGGAGGCAGGCCCAAAGGTGTAGGAGCCAAAAACCTGCCCCCTTGAAGACAAGGCGGCCAAACTGCCGTATTTTAACATATTTGAGAGCATCTGGGAATATCAGAATGCATTTACCGCCGGAAATATCTTTGACGCTCAAAAAAAATGACCCACTGGTTTTGATAACATAAAACTGACCCACCCACTGGCCAGAATTAAAGGTTAAAATTGGATTGATTTCGCTCTCAAGTTTTGATAGGATATTTCCAAAAGATGCCTATATGAAAAAAGTTGTGTGTTGGCGCGCGCCAACAATGAAATCACATCTCAATCACAACATTCTGTAATAATACAATATTATAACATAAGTTCGCTCAATAAACCTCATAGTATTCCTTCTTTCATAGGCCACACTCCAAACTATTCTTCGTACTCCTCCAAGAATGAGATGAATTAGATACAAAGAAAATTCATCCTCAATATTTTTCTGCGCATTGCCTGAGTCAATTTATTTGAGTACAGACGGGTCTGTTTTTATTAGCGTCCAAGGCAAAAAAACTTCAACACCTATAAATACCCTCGAAAACTGGACAGTCTGCTAAGCTATAAGGAATTCTGACAGTTATAATGGGGGCTTGCCCCCAAACCCCCAGGATTTATCGCTTTATGAACAAAAGTACGAGTAATGAATGAGGCCGCGCAACAAATGTGCGCGGCCTCGTACTTCAGTTACCTGACTCGGCGCTCGGGTCGCTTCCCAGCGTTGCCCTACCCTCCGGGCAGGCATAAACAAAATATCATACGCTCATAAAAGATCAAGAATATTTACCCCAAAGAGGTGTCATAAAAGCGATGGTTATATCTTAACATTGCCAACTGTCTGTATTTTAATTTTTATACTGCAAAAGTTAAAATACAGACAAAGAAAAGTACGGGATGATCACCCCTTTCATCCATAAATATTCACCAGCCCGGGGTGGTCAAAATTCGGTTATCAAAGGTGGTCAAATTTAGGTTGTCATTCCGATTAAAACTGATTGTGTCCAATCTCCAGCACATCTTTACAGAACAAAGCAATCGATAGGTATCCTGCATTACCAAATCCGGCGGTGGGGTCTGGCGGAATTTTCTGCCGTATCGCATCGCTATTTGTGCGCAACCGCTGGGTCAGTTTATTCGAGCATAAATGGGTCAAATATTGTTAGCGCTGAGGGGCATAGATGCTTTCCTGCGGTTGCCAGTCGATAGGGAATCGTTTTGAGGCGGGAATATCCTCCTGCGAAACCGTCTTGACTGTCAGGCCAATGTTTCCTTGGTTCCGGTCGGCGCCCTCCCAGGCATTGGTGATCAGGTTAGTCAGAACCTGCCGTATCTGGCCAGCATTCGCTCGAATGACCAGACCAAATGAGGGGATATTAGTCTTAAGGATTATGCCCTTCGGGATTGCGACATGAAGCAGGGTCTGACTTTGGCGGCAGGTTTCGGGCAAGTCTATAGGTTCATGCTTGTCGTGCGTTTTTCCAAGATAGGTCAGCATCAGA
>JBAXVB010000421.1:0-3734 GCA_037129415.1 Deltaproteobacteria bacterium | reverse complement strand
AATACCCTCAATCGCTATCCTCACAGTGTTCACAAGGAAGTGACACGCCATAAGTACACTTATTGCAAATTTCACAATGCCACTCCCGCCAATCCCTGCAGACGCCGCATATTTCACAATGCCAGGTGCAACTGTCTTGGACAACGTCATTCCAGCAAAATGAATACCAATATACTTCATCGCATTTTGAACAACTGTAATCGTTAAGCATATCTTTTAACGCCACTTCTTCACAACCACATGGAAGCTCATATTTTGCTTTCAACTGATCCTTTGAAAGCGCTTTAAATTTTTTAATATTTTGAATCGTACAAATTGAAAGCTTTTCTATATCGATTCCATTAAGCGGATTTTTACAATTGGAGCATTCGCAAGATTCGTCGCAGGACTCATTATATCGAAGGCAAACACAGCGCTTATTGTTACAACCTGATTTACATTTGCAATGAACTGTCTTCTCCATTTTGCATATTCCTTATTTTAAGTCAGTGATTTAACGTCGCTGTCGCACGGCTTCATACATGACCACCGCCCCGGCGACCGATGCGTTCAGGGAGTTGAAGCCGGTCGTTTGAGGGATCGAAACCAGAAAATCGCACTGCTTTTTGACAAGCGGGCGAATGCCTTTTTCTTCTCCGCCAATCACAATAGCGATGGGTCCGGTCAAATCCATATCGTAGATGGATTGCTCGGCTGACCTATCCAGACCGGCAATCCACAATCCTGAATGTTTTAGCTCCTGAATGGTCGCTGACAGATTGGTGACCACGGCCATTTTAATATGTTCCATGGCGCCTGCCGATGACTTGGAAACAGAGGGCAGGGGAGAAGCAGACCGGTCCCTGGGAAAGAGAATGCCATCGACACCGGCGCAAAGGGCGGTTCGAACCAGCGCGCCCAGGTTTTGCGGATCCACAATGCCATCCAAAAGCAGCAGAAAACAGGGCGATTTGCTTTCAGCAGAAGCCTCGGTAAGGGATTCCAGCTCCACCAGCGGATATTCACTGACTTTTGCGCCAATGCCCTGATGGGCTTCCGTGCCCGAAAGGATGGACAACTGTGCAGAAGAAAGAGATTTGACCGGAAGTTTCAGCGTTTTTGCAGCCTCAGTAACTTCGGATAGACGATAGGGTGTTCTGTCCGTAGTGATATATATCTCAAGACAGGTTCTTCTGCCAGCTTTCAGAGCTTCCAGCACCGGATGGATGCCGTAAAGAATTTCGGTTTTCATGGCGGCTATTATGAATTATGAATTATTGGTTAGGGGGCGATTCTGCCGGTAAGAGTTGATCAGCAGTATCAGTTCCCGGGTTGCAAGTTCCAGATCGTTGTTGACAATGATATGGCGGTATCGATGGGCCTCAGCCATTTCCTTTGTCGCATTTATCATTCGGGTCTCGATGATATCCGGTTTGTCGGCGCCTCTTGATTCCAAGCGTTCTCTGAGAGTTTCCAGGGACGGTGGCTGGATAAAGACGGTGATGCTGGAAGGATATCGGTTCAGAATTTTTTTCATTCCCTGAACATCAATATCCAGCAGAATATCCTTTCCAGCCTCTATCCCCTGATTCAGAAAGTTTGCGGATGTGCCGTAATAATTTCCGTGAACTTCGGCCCATTCCGCCCATTCGCCGGATTCAATCTGATGAATGAATTCGTCCTTGGTAATAAAATGATAATCGGTTCCCTGGGTTTCTCCACATCTTGGCGGGCGGGTGGTATGGGAGATGGAATACAACATGTCCGGAAAATGCCGGCAGATTGCCTGGCAAAGGGTGGTTTTTCCGGCGCCAGATGGCGCGGAAAGAATAAACAGGCAACCTGCGCCTGAGTGGTCGCTTTCCAAAATTGCATCAACTGGGTTCATTATCTGCTATTCCACATCCTTTAATGTTGACAGCCGCTGGGAAATGGTTTCCGTCTGAATGGCGGAAAGGATGACGTGGTTACTGTCTGTAATCAATACAGATCGTGTTTTGCGGCCATGTGTTATATCAATCAGCCGTTTTTCGTCCCGGGCTTCGTCTTTCAGGCGTTTGATTGGAGCGGAGTTGGGGGAGACAACGGCGACGACC
The DNA here is from genome assembly GCA_037129415.1 of Deltaproteobacteria bacterium. Taxonomy (GTDB): domain Bacteria; phylum Desulfobacterota; class Desulfobacteria; order Desulfobacterales; family Desulfatirhabdiaceae; genus RAAP-1. The sequence continues at coordinate 1,659 of JBAXVB010000421.1, read as the reverse complement.
CGGTTTGCTGCTACGACATTTCCAAATCCGATGTTCAGCATGATGTGATTGATTTTTGCAATGGTATTGATGATATTGGGTTCCAAGTCTCCTCCTTATTCGATATTTTGAACCTGTTCACGGATTTTTTCAAGTTCGGTTTTTACCTCAACGACGCAATAGGATACCGAGGTATTTTCGGTTTTTGATCCCATTGTGTTAAATTCCCGATTCATTTCCTGAAGGAGAAAATTCAGTTTTCTTCCGGCAGGTGCAGGAGCATCCATGAACTGACGAAACTGGAGAATGTGGCTTCTGGCGCGTACGATTTCTTCAGAGATGTCGCTGCGATCGGCCAGAAATGCCGCCTCCTGAGCCATTCGCCCCGGATCGATGTCCACAATTCCCTGGGTGATCTTTTGAATACGGCGAATCAGACGCTCCTGGTAATAGGCTACCATGCCATCGGACTCATTTTCGATTTTGGCCAGTTGATTTTCAATGCCTTCAAGCCTGGTTCGAATGTCGCTTGCCAGATACTCCCCTTCCTGTCTTCGCATGGTCGCCAGCTCGCAAACTGCAGCATGGGTGCATGGCTGAACGGCGGCCCAGGCGGCATCCATGTCTTTTTCCGATTCAGAAGCTTTGATGATTCCGGAGCCGACCATCATCTGCAGTGATATGGAAGACTTCAGTGCAAACCGTTCTTTGATCTCGGTCAGGACATTATAATAAGCCAGCGCGCGGGGTTCGTCAATTTCAAAGGCAGCGGGTAAAACAGCGGTTTCTGATATCTGAATCAGGATATCCAGGCGTCCACGGCTGATCATTTCAGAAATCAGGGATTTGATTTTTTCTTCGAGACAGGAATACCCGGATGTGATTCGAAGCGAAATATCCAGGGATTTGCTGTTACAGGCGCGGATTTCACAGTTGACGGAAACGGTGGATACGGTCAGTTTTGTGCTGGAAAAAGCAGTCATGCTTAGAATCATTGCAGAACTTCCTTTAAATCTTCCATATATTTATTGCGGACAAGGGAGAGAAAATGCCGGATGGATAAATGGGCATAATCCGGGTATGTCCAGGGAAGTGTTTGATAGCTGTTTTGCTGATATATGAGCGTCAGGTCAGCATAAATACATTTGCCGATATAGATTCTATGGGCAAAATTCTTTCCGGTTGCCAGCACCAGCCGTTCCATCAGAAGAAATCCGGGGTCGATGTTGACCTGCCGCATGCCATCAGCGCTATACAGCATTTCAATTTCATTGGTTCTCAATTTGATGTCCGCAAGATCATCTTGCTGAATCAGGGATTTGAAGACGAAAATTCTCCGAACCAGGGGATATCCCATTTCCTTTTCATAATATGTTGTAAAGTCAAAGGGAAACAATGGACTTATCATGTCAATAGGTCCGAAGCTTTCCATGAGATTGGCAGCCACAGCGGCCATCAGTTCCTGCTTTTGTGCAAACAGTCCGATGACCAGCTTGGCGGGTTTTGGGGGCCGAGGATGGCTCATGGGAATCAGGCGGTGGCGGGGGCTTTCGGCCCCCAAAACGGCTTGGCTTCTTCAATCAGCATAATGGGAATATCATCCCGAATCTCATATATCAGCTTGCACTGGTTGCAGATCAGCCCATCGCCGGTCTCGTTCAGATAAATATCCCCCTTGCA
>JBAXVB010000420.1:0-3765 GCA_037129415.1 Deltaproteobacteria bacterium | reverse complement strand
TCCGGGCGCGTAAACTGGGGGCGGGACAAATAGTCTTCTTCGCAATAGAGACGGATGCAGATACCATTTTCCAGGCGCCCGCAGCGTCCCTTGCGCTGATCTGCGCTGCTTCTGCTGATGGGCCGCACCTGAAGTGATGTGGTTCTGGATCGGGGTGTGTATTGGGAAATCCGGGCAAGACCTGCATCAATCACATATTTTACCCCTGGAATGGTCAGGGATGTTTCGGCGATATTGGTGGCTACAATGATTTTCCGTCCCACAGCAGGGGAAAAAACCCTGGCCTGATCCTTTGCAGAAAGCCTGGCGAACAGGGGAAGAACGGTGACGTGCATCAGCCTTCTGCCCTCAATCATTTCGCAGGTTTCCCGAATGTCCTGTTCGGTAGGCATAAAAATGAGTACATCTCCAAAAGGCTCCTGCCGGCAGAGTCGGTCAACTGCCTTCACCGCCAGTTCGACAGGGGACGGCTCACCGTCCTCATCTGATGGTGCATTCGGCGGCAAGTAGCGGACTTCCACCGGATACATGCGTCCGGACACCTCGATTACAGGTGCATTATCAAATGCCTTGGAAAATTTATCCGTGTCGATGGTAGCGGAGGTAATGATCAGTTTCAGGTCTTTGCGCTTCCGAAGCAGGGTTTTGACAATTCCCAGGGTAAAATCAATGTTCAGGCTTCGTTCGTGGGCTTCATCCACAATAAGGGTGTCGTAGCGGTTCAGAAAGGGATCATTCAGGGTTTCAGCCAGCAGGATGCCATCGGTCATAACCTTGATGATCGAATGGCGGCTGGTCTTGTCTGTAAATCGTATTTTATACCCGACGGACTGGCCGAGAGTCTCGCCAAGCTCCTCTGCAATTCGGTTTGCCACGGTTATGGCGGCAATTCTTCGCGGCTGGGTGCAGCCGATAACGCCGCTTAGCCCACGGCCTGCATCCAGACAGAATTTAGGAAGCTGAGTTGTTTTTCCGGAGCCGGTTTCTCCGGATACGATCACGACCGGGTATTCGGAAATGGCCTGGATGATTTCGTCTTTTTTGTCAATAATGGGAAGGGCTGGGTCGTAAACGCGTTTGGGAAGGCTGGCTCTTATGAGTCGCGTCGGTGCCTGATCCGGTTTTGAACCGGCGGATGCTTGATGATGAGGGTTTACTAAACGTGGATTCATTGTTTGGAAAGGTAATCATCATGATGTGGACAATGGGGCCAAAATATCTTTTGGCCGTGTTCTTTTTTCCCCCTTATGAAAAAAGGGGGAAGAAGGGGCGAACGGATCGGAAATATTCGATCTGTCAATTATGCGGATTCTGAACTCGTGGAATCCGAAGAAACAGACGATTCTGATGATGCTGTGGCCGGACTCTTTTTCTTGTTGTACCGACGGCGTCTGCGTTTCTTTTTGACTGGTGCTGGTTCAGGTGATTCTGCGGGCGGCTCCTCCGGCAAATTCGGAGAATCAGATGATTCTGCGGGCAACTCCTCCGGCAATTTTTGGGGATCATCGGATTCGATTTCATCAATTTCATCAATAGGTGCAGGCAAGTTTTCTGGAATCTCAGAAGGGGACGTTTCCTCAAAATCCATGATATCGTCGTCTTCAATCGGATCGGCGGATGATGCGGAAAAATCAAACCCTTCAGGCGGTTCCGGGGCAAATCCAAAAAAAGTTCCAGGAAAATAATCATCTCCCCGCGGAATGGTAAATTTAAAGGCAGGTATCTCTTTTCTGCGATCAGGGCGATCGGGGCGAGCAGGACGGTCAACCCGGTCTGGGCGATCCGGTCGATCCGGTCGGTCGGTGCGTTCACCGCGTTTGGGCGCAGCAGCGCGCGGCTTTCGTTCAGGTTTGCGTGTTCTATCCTGGGAATAGCGGTTTCGGGGGACTGGCCCTGCCTTGTCTTCCTTGAACCAGTCGTCTTCAGGCCATACCACTGGAATTTTGGCATTCAACAGGGCTTCCAGTGGTTCAAGGTGAAAGACGTATGCTTCACAGGCAAAGGCAATGGACTTGCCGGTTTTTCCGGCTCTGGCCGTTCGACCGATGCGGTGGACATAATTTTCCGGATCCTGAGGAAGATCGAAATTGATGACATGGCTGATATCCTCCACATGGATACCCCGTGATGCCACATCCGTGGCAATCAACATCTTGATCTTTCCTTCCTTGAACTGTTCCATCAGCTTGAAGCGCTTTTGCTGCGGCAGATCGCCGGTAATTCCCTCGGCTGGCCATCCATTGCCCTTTAGTTTGGTAGCCAGCCATTCGACTCCGGACTTGGTGTTTACAAAAATCAGGATGCGTTCCCATGTCTCCCTTTCCAGAAGCCCAAGAAGCAGAGATAGTTTCTGGTCGGAGCCAACATGAATAAGGGACTGCTCGATGCCATCAACCGCAACATCCTCCGGGGTTACGGAAATAAATTCCGGAAGGTTCATGTACTCATAAGTAAGTTCCATCACCCGGAAGGACAGGGTTGCGGAAAATAGCAGGGACTGGCGCTTGTCGTAGCGGGGCAGTTTCTGAAGAATAAACCGCATGTCTTTGGAAAAACCAAGGTCCAGGAGCCGGTCCGCCTCATCAATCACAATGATTTTAACGCTGCCGGTTTTAAAGATGCCCTGCTTGAAATAATCAATGATTCTTCCGGGCGTACAGATAACGATGTCAACGCCGCCTCGCAGAATATCCGCCTGTTTTTGATAATCCACGCCGCCGACAACCTGGGCGATCGTAAGGCCCGTATATTTTCCGATAAGGCAGGCTTCCTCATAAGTCTGAAGCGCCAGTTCGCGGGTGGGGGACACGATCAGGGCGCCCGGCTCGCCGGGAACCCTTGCTTCTTCGGTAAGCAAGCGGGTGAAAACGGTTACCAGAAAGGCGGCGGTTTTTCCGGTTCCGGTCTGAGCCTGCCCTGCCACATCCTTGCCGGAAAGGGAAAGGGGCAGGGTTTGAGCCTGAATCGGGGTGCACTGGATAAATCCCGCCTCTGATAATCCTTTCAGGACAGGCTCGGGCAGAGTCATTTCGTCAAAATAGGTATGTGTAAGAAATTTTGGCTTGTCTGCCCGTGGTTCAAAAATGGGTTCATCAAGTATGTCTGTCATTCATTATCCTTATTAAAGATATTCCTTTAAATGGCTTCCGGGGAAACAATCCCCGTTTCCTTCCCGATATGAGGGCGTTCCAATGCCACAAACATGCTTTTTATGGAACGATCCATTTATTTCTATCTGCATACAGCATACTCTTTTTACAGGAATTATCAAGCACGATGAAATCGTAAAAATTCGAAATCGGGATATCCACAAGAAGAATGCTGGCATACTGGCATACTGGCATACCGGCATACCGGCATACCGGCGAGTCACTTTGATTTCGCCAAGTCGAGCGCCTGCTGCAATTTGTCCCCAAAGGTTCCAACAGGATGAGAAGATTTCTGAGGTGAATACTGCTGCCAGTTATCATCTTCCGGGGCATCCAGTCTCAGGGTGATTCTTCTTTCCGCCAGCTTGATCTCGTCAATCACCACAGTCATGGCGCGGCCAGGTTTAAGGGAATCCATGGCGGAAGGTTGTCCCGATGACCGGATTCTGGAAAGCGACAGGATGCCGACAATACCAGGCTCCAGGGTGACGATATATCCCCATTTTTCCCGTTTCTGAATCATTCCCTCCAGGGTCTGCCCTGTCTTATACTTTTCCGGAACATCCATCCACGGATCTCCTTCTGCATCCTTGATGCTGAGGGAAATACGCTTTTT
>JBAXVB010000042.1:0-20735 GCA_037129415.1 Deltaproteobacteria bacterium | reverse complement strand
CCTCCATGTTAAGGATAATCAATAAATAAATTAAGAGCTTAATCTAAATGCCACTAACTGTAAGAGTATTCTTCTATTGCTTCTAATTCAATCTGTCAATAATGAAAGTAATAAGTCATGACGAAATTAATTCCCCCCTCTAAAAAAGGGGGCAGGGGGATTTTGAGGTTGTGGCGACTGAAGCCCCGTTTTCAAATCCCCCTTAATCCCCCTTTTCCAAAGGGGGAAATATATGATCTGGTCGAAACGATGGTTAAGGTGATTTCCAATAAAGAATATACGGCCTTGATCATCGTTGCGGCCAGTTGGGTTTATTTCGTAGGGGCGAATACAAGATTCGCCCCTACTATTGCCTGATGGCGGCGATACACGGATAAATGCCTGGTCGAAACGATGATCAATTCATAGAAAAACCTGATTCAGACAATGGGGTATTCTTTGTTGGGAATCACCTAATGCCTAAAATATATCTGTTATGATGATCAGTGCCTAAAATACATTTGTTATATTGATAATAATAATGCTCCAGATGCATTTCAGAAATCATGTTCCATGTATTTAATATTACCAATATATTGATATTTCATATAATTAAATAAATACTATAAAACTTTTTTGATTGAACACATGAAAAATCGAAACATTGTTTCGTTTATTTTGGTTTTGATATACGAATGATTTTGTTCTGTCAAGCATAAAATAATGGAGATGCGCCAAGCTGTTGCTTTTAAATGGCACTCAAAGAAAATTATAGGCTGTCTTTTCTATTGAATGGACTTTTTCATCATGGTGTTCGGGTGAGTATTCAACGGATCGGGTTCAGATTACCCATCCGGTACCCTTCCATGTCCAGTAGAACATGGACAAATCCAAGCCTTTTTAGAAATGAAACGGTCTGTTCACGGATGGAAGTCTCCATCAATCGTGTCATTCCTGGGGTATCCATTTCGACGCGAGCGGTATCTCCAAAATGTCTGACCCGAACTTGTCCGGTGTTTCCCATACAGCGGATAAATGTCTCGGCTTCATCAATTTGCCTCAGTTTTTCCGGCGTAAGTGTGCTGAAATAAGGGATGCGGGAGGCCAGACAGGCCAGGGCTGGTTTGTTCCAGGTGGACAGCCTTAGCATGTTGGATAAGGCGCGGATCCTGTCCTTGGTCAAGCCTGCCTCGCTTAAGGGACTTCGCACTCCCAGTTCCCGTGCGGCAAGGCTGCCTGGGCGGTAATCCTTGCCGTCATCCGCATTTTCACCATCTGCAATTACGGTAAACCCGTGTTGACTGGCAATGGTCATCATCGCCTCATATCGAAATTTTTTACAGATGTAGCATCGACTTGGAGGATTTTGTACAAATTCCGGAATGTTCATTTCATGGGTTTCCACCACGATATGCCGAACCCCAATTTCCTGGGCAAACGTCACGGCATCAGCATATTCTCCCCGAGGGGTGGTATCAGACCAAGCGGTGATGGCAATGACGGAATCTTTAAGAACATCGGTTGCAACGCGAAGCACAAGCGTACTGTCAACCCCGCCAGAGTAGGCAATGGCAACCCGTCCCATTCTTTTCAGGATTTCTTTTAAACTCTCGTAATCGCTATTCTGCAATTGATCAATATCGTTCATGGCTTTGCTTGTTTAAGTCCCGATTCCCAATTTGTCAATAATAAACAAAAGTGTTAATATTAACACTTGCCCCTTAACACTTATCTCTTGTTGATATGCCTTGAAATCCCGGTCAATATTGGTGTAACATATCACTCGCATCTGATACCTGTCAGTGCAGTATCAGAAAATGGAGGATGAATGATCTGTACCCGATTGGATAGAAAACTTCAAAATCAGGGGTTCACCCTGATCGAACTCATGGTCGTTATTGTCATTCTGGGAATATTGGCCATGTACATTGCCCCCAAAATCATGGGCAGGCCTGAAGAGGCCCGCCAGGTAAAGGCCAAAGTGGATATCGCCAGCCTTGAAACAGCCCTTAAGCTGTACAGGCTGGACAACGGAATGTACCCAACCACAGAGCAGAGTCTTCAGGCTCTGGTCAGCCCGCCCCAAACCGAACCTGCTCCTCGGAACTGGAAAAAAGGGGGATACCTGGAAAAAGGAAAAGTTCCCAAAGATCCCTGGGGAAATGCCTTTGTTTATCTCTATCCGGGCATAAAGGGCGAGTACGATATTATCTCATACGGGGCGGATGGAGCCCCCGGAGGCGTGGAGCATAACCGTGATATTCAAAGCTGGGATATAGATTGAGGGTAATGACAGAATCAGACAGGCTGTCAGCATCCGACGGATTTACCCTTATGGAACTGATTGTCGTCACCTGTCTTCTCAGTCTGTTTCTGATGTTCTCCATTCCCCGGCTGCAGTCGGTGATGCCAACAGATCACCTTAACGCCACGGTTAGATGGATGATTTTCACGGTGTCTGAACTTAAAAATATTGCGGTTCAAAACAGTCGTTTTTATACCCTGCACATAGACATGGATCGTCGCCTGATGTGGTTTGCCCATGAAGCCATGACAGATACTGAAATCCTGGCGGCAAAGAAAAGTGGCTTCAGGCTTCCTGCAGATGTTCGCATTATGGACGTGGAAATTCCGGATTCTGGTAAAGTCTCATCAGGAAATGTGGATATTGCTTTCAGCAACCGGGGATATTCCAGCAAAGCGATCATTCACCTGCAAGGCAAAGGTGGTGGCATGGTTTCTCTGCTAATTGAACCTTTCATGCCCGGAGTCAGTTGCTACGAACGGCGCATTTCTTTTCAGGAGGGGTGAATGTTCTGGGCATCGCAAGTCGGATGAGATGTGTGAAATTCGAAACAGGGGAAGTAACGTTAAAGTCGGGCTTCACATTTATAGAGGTTTTGATGGCGGTTTCCATCCTGGCCATTTTACTGGTCGGTGTCCATAAACTGCAGAGCCAGATGGTTTCCATGAGCCGGACAACCCAGTTTGTTACGCTTGCGCCGCTTCTGGCACAAAGCATTATGGCTGATATGGAACGCCGGAATTTTAAAGATATCCAAAAGGATTCAGGAGATTTCGGGGGTGCTTACCCCGGCTATGTCTGGTCGCTGAGTATGGAAACCCTGGAATCTGAAGTCCAGAAAAAACTGGCGTACCCGATGAAAAAAATTGATGTTTCAGTGTCTTTCAACAAAGGCGAGCGGACGTACCATCTTAAAGCCTGTCGCTTTGTTCCGGATAAACCTGCTGCAGAAACGCAGAGCAATCGTCTCGGCCCTATATGATCATGCGTTATTCAAAGGCGCAGGGATTTACCCTTCTTGAACTCCTGATTGCCATTACGATGCTGGTTATTGTTCTGACAACCTTGTATGGATCGTATCGCAGTATTCTGACTCGCAATCCATGGATAGAAGCTGATATTCAGTCTCAAGAAATGGCCCGAACCTGCCTGAATCAAATGCTGGCGGATCTTGGTGCTGTTTACGTTGTTCCTTTTAGTGAATATAAGCCGCCGCAATCTTCGGATCCGCCGAATCCATATAGCATTATCGCCGAAAACCTTTCGACTGGCAAAAAAACCTTTCCCCGGCTCGGATTTTCATCGTTGTTTCATCTGAGGCTTGGTGATAGGCGACAGCAGGATATTGCTCGTATTGTTTATTATGTTCAGCCGTTACCTTCTGACGCTTTTGTTCTCCGACGTTCCGAAACCCTCTATCCATATCCGCCGTTTAAGGAAAATCCGGCTGATCCGGTATTGTGCAAGGCCATTCGATCTCTGAGCTATACGTTTTATGACAGCAAGGGAAAAGAATATCAGACTTGGGATTCGGATTCATCGGACTATGGCCGTCAGACACCTGCCTCCATACACATAACGATGGAGCTGGAAGCAAGGCAGGGGACCTCCCTGAAAATGGAAACCGGACTGGTTATCCCTGCTTTCAGAACCGATAATACCCGGAAAAATTGAGAAAGATCAACACTGACGCGCCAAAATCAACTCACACCTATAGCTTACACAACAGATCAAGAGATTTTATGAATTTTTCATGCCATCATATCTTGTAAATCGTTCGCTCATTGGTAATGATGATATCCACATGCTTGTCATGGGATTCCATCGGAGCCTGGGGAATGATCTGATCTTCGAATGCGATGGAAACCTTTCGGGTCGTTATGGGAAGTTTGGGAATGAACCGGTCATAATAGCCTTCTCCGGAGCCGACTCTTCCGCCTTTTTCATCGAATGCAATCCCGGGGATGATGGCAATATCCAGGCACTCAACCGGCACCGGCTTGCATCTGGCTGTATCTGGCTCCAGCATTCCCCGAGACCCCGGTTTTAAATCTTTTTCGATATTATTGATTTTAAATAACCTGATGCGAAATTTTTGAGGATCGAAGGCTGGAAGAACGATAATTTTTTTATACTCCAAACAATACTTTATAATATTGCGTGAAGAAACCTCACCCCGACAGCTTATGTATAGCATGGTAATGTTGGACTCAATGAAATTGGCAAAATCAAAAAGACGGTGTTCAATTTTTTGAGTCTTTAAAGCAATTTCACTTTCCGAAAGAGATTCCAAATTCGTGATCATGTCTTTACGAATTTTGTTTTTGGTTTGCTTTAAATCATCCATTGGGGTTTCTCCTGTGAAGAAGCGGTAGTAATATCATTGACTAAATGGATTGCAGTTGTTACACAGATGAGTATGAAATTCGATAAACAGATCATCAATAAATAACAGGTGCCAAGCCATCAAACCCCTACTATAGGTATTGTTATGCTGGAAATCAAGTTTGTAATACAAAATTTGTTGATTGTGCAAAAATCGTTATCAGATCGGGGTAAAACCGCTGATCTGGAAGTCCTTTCCCAGTGCGATGCCAGGCGAAAAACGGTTCTTCTGGAGCTTGAAGATTTAAGATGTAAGAGAAATACCGTTTCAGATCAGATTGCGATCATGAAAAAAGACGGGGAAAATACATCAAGTCGCCACCCCGAACAATTAGTTGTTGAAATGCGCGATGTCTCTTTACGCATCAAATCTCTGGAAAAAAGTTTTGCAGAAGTTGAAGAAAAACTCCAGGATATCATTCTGGGAATTCCCAATATTCCCCATACCACGGTTCCTGTCGGAAAAGACAGCGCAGATAACCCGGTATATAAAACCAGCGGTATCCCACGAGTTTTCGATTTCGAACCCCTGCCGCACTGGACATTGGGCGAACAGCTTCGAATTCTTGATTTTGAACGGGCCACGCGAATCACCGGGGCCAGATTCCCCCTGTATTTTGGAGCAGGAGCCAGGCTGGAAAGGGCATTGATCAATTTCATGCTCGATATGCACACCACACTTCATGGATATACCGAAGTGCTTCCGCCGTTTATCGTAAACAGAAAAAGCCTGACCCACACTGGTCAGCTTCCCAAATTTGAAGCAGAACTCTTCAAGCTGGAAGGGTGGGATTATTTTTTAATTCCAACAGCCGAGGTGCCGGTAACCAATATTCATTCCGATGAAATTCTGGATGAAGCCATTTTACCCATCTGCTATACTGCCCATACTCCCTGTTTTCGCTCAGAGGCTGGCTCTTATGGAAAAGACACAAGGGGACTTATCCGGCAGCATCAATTTAACAAAGTTGAGCTTGTCAAGTTTACCACTCCGGAATCCTCATACAATGAGCTGGAAATCCTTCTCAAAGATGCCGAAGCTGTTTTAAAAGCACTGCAACTTCCCTATCAGGTGATCACCCTTTGTACAGGCGATATGGGGTTTTCCTCGGCAAAAACATTTGATATCGAAGTCTGGATGCCGGCTCAGGGAGTATATCGCGAAATATCCTCTTGCAGTAATTTTGAAGATTTTCAGGCCAGGCGGGCCAATATCCGCTTCAAACGAAAAGGACGGAAGGGAACCGAGCTGGTTCACACATTAAATGGGTCCGGGCTTGCCGTGGGTCGAACGGTCGCGGCAATCCTTGAAAACTGTCAGCAGGCGGATGGCTCAGTGGTTATCCCGGAAGCCTTACGACCTTACATGGGAGGGGTTACGTCCATAACACCATGAAACTAAGCGATTTTCCAAAAGATATTCTGCCTTTTATGATGCCTGAAACGCGGAATGACCTTATTTACAGATGCCTGGGGTGCGGCAGGGAACATGGGATTGGAACCCTACTTTATACCTGTCCTGATTGTGGCCAAGTTCTTTTGCTGTATGACCGGGAGTTTGAAAAATTAAAAAATATCCCAGGTAAAACCTGGCGGCGAATTTTTGATTATCGAAAACTTCTTACACTTCCGGCGCTAAAGGGAATTTACCGATATCATGAATTTATTGGACCTGTTCTGCCTTTAGAATCCATCGTGTATCTCGGAGAAGGTCATACCCCGGTTATCGAAGCCAATTCCTCAATGCAGGAAAAGGCAGGTGGAAAATTCTATTTCAAAAATGATGGACAAAATCCAAGCGCCTCATTTAAGGACCGTGGGATGGCCAGCGCCCTCAGCTATATCCATTTTTTAATTCAGCAAGGGATGGTGGACGATGTTCTTGCCGTGTGCGCCTCAACTGGCGACACATCTGCATCTGCCGCGCTGTATGCATCCTATCTTCAGCCGCACATCAAATCTGCGGTAATTCTGCCGCACAAGAAGGTCACTCCCCAGCAGCTTGCACAGCCCCTTGGCAGCGGCGCACGGGTGTTTGAAATTCCAGGCGTGTTTGATGATTGCATGAAAGTGGTTGAGGCTCTGTCCGAAAAATATGCTGTAGCGCTTCTCAATTCCAAAAATGCTTGGCGGATACTGGGCCAGGAATCATATTCATTTGAAATCGCCCAGGATTTTGAGTATGATATGGCCGGTAAAGTGGTGGTTGTTCCCATTGGGAATGCCGGCAATATTACGGCCGTCATGAGCGGATTTCTGAAATTTTACCACACTGGCATCATTGAAACCCTGCCCAAGATTGTGGGAGTGCAATCGGTTCATGCTAATCCGGTTTACAGGTATTATCAGGAGCCAGATCCACGTCAACGAAAGTTTCTTCCGGTAACAGTCAAACCAAGCGTGGCCCAGGCCGCCATGATCGGCAACCCCGTTTCCATGCCACGGGTCATTCATCTGGTGGATCAATACAACCAGGCTGCTGGCAAGCCCCTAGTGTTTTTTGTGGAAGTGATGGAGCAGGCCATCATGGACTGGCAGCTACAGGCCAACCGGAACGGCCATGTTGCCTGTACGCATGGCGGAGAATCCCTGGCGGGGCTGGTCGCTGCAAGGCAACTCGGGTATGTGGAAAAAGATGAAATCGCCATTTTGGACTCAACAGCCCATGCCATCAAATTTTCTGGTTTTCAGGAGATGTACTTTGAAAATCGGTTTCCGAATGAATTTGAAATCTGTCCGGATTTATCCCTTGTCAATCTTCCAGAGCTGATCCGTCCGGATCATTTAAAGAAGGTTCCTGCTCCTGGAAAACCCCTTTGGGGCGAAGATTTTGACTGTTTTGTGAAGGCCGTGTCCCATGAAATTGCTGATAAGCTCAATCTGAAAAAGGTTTAACGCGCATGTCCCCAGCAGGATGTTGCAAAAAAGCTGCCTGTCTTATTTGGTGCTGGTGTGCTTTGCAGCCTTTTTCTGTCTTTGCAGGGGTCATGTATCAAAAAGACTATGTCGTAAAACAGGATATGGGAAACCGTATCTGGTGCGAACCATATATCGTTCAAAAAGATGATTCTTTTCCCCAGCTCTTTCAGAAAAAAGGGGAAATCATCGACGAAAATTTTGAAGAATTTTTACAGATGTTCAAACGCCTCAATCCATCTATTAGCGGTATTGAAGCCATCCGGCCAGGGCAGCAGATACTTATTCCGCTAAAAAAGCTGAGCCCGGAGCTGGACCAGGAAACCTCAAGTCGAATTATTACTCTTCCGATGGTTACCATATCGGGTAACGCTCTTGTGTCGGCTGCTCTTGTGTCGGCTGCTCTTGTGTCGGCTGCTCTTGTGGCGGCTGCTCTTGTACCGGCTAAAACGAAGCCGGAGTCCGAACCGAAGTCACCGGTCGGAGGAACCGGCTTTACAGAATACAGAATCAAGCCTGGGGATACCCTGTCCCAGATTATTAATCGCCATTTCGGCATCAAAAAAATGGCTTCGTTTGATCAGAAGCTTCGGCTGATTCGGAAAATCAATCCTGATCTGGATAACATCAATCGAATCCATTCGGGGCAGATCATACGTATGCCAATATTCGATACTGCCTCGGATGTTTCCCATCTTGATCATACCGGGCCTCTTGAAAAAATTTCTTCGTTTCTTCAGGCCAGGCTGGTGCGAAAGGGAATATTTTATTTTCCCACGCCGGGGAATGCTGATTTTAAGCTGGACTTGGCGAAGTTTCCGTTAATGGAGTTTTCAGATGGTCTGCGGATTTTGTTTAACCCCGACCATGCGCTGACAAATGATGAGCAAAACGTCATTCACCATTTCTGTCCACAACTTAAGATTGTTGAAGTTTCTTACGATGCCTCATACAATGAGATTCTTGAGAGGGTACTGAATGTTGCACCACATCTGAATGAGCGGATTGAAAAAGAACGACAAGCCTCCGCCCCTGAACTGCTTCAGGCAAAATCCCCTTCCTCTTCAGTCCTATCAACTGGAAGGCATGTTTCTGTGCATGGCAGACAGCAGCTTATTGAAACACTGATGCAGATATTGGGCGTTTCCTATACTCAAAATGTTGAAATAAGCTTTCCATACGCAGGGGTTCAGATTTCCGCACGTGCCAATTGGATCCAATCCGGCAAGGGGAAACCGCTGCTGGTTGATTTTGGATCGTTTTATGGAGATGCTGTTCAGGCACTGGAAAAAGCCGGCTTTATTGTTATCCAGTTACCGGATGCGGGTAGTGTTTACGAGGGAGTTTCCAGGCTGCTGAACGCGCTTGCCGTTTCATATTCAATGGATACAGAAATTCAGGTGAATGGAAGGCCGCCTCTGAGGATTCCAGGAATTTTGATTGAAAGAAGCGGGCTTGCCTCTCTTATCCTGACAGATGCCGTTCTGAATCCTGAGGTGATCCAGTTTGTTCAGGAAAAAGGATTCACTATTATAACAGAGAAGAGAAAGACCAGGTGAGAAATGGCATGTCAGCGTAACGCTCTTGTACCGGCTATTCTTTGGTTTATCGGGATATTGGTGATTGGATTTATCTCCGGGTGCGTGCCCAATGAGACCCTCAGAAAACAGGGAGAATCCTCCCGAAATCTTGGGGAAGCCTATATGTCTCAGCAAAATTATACGGCGGCCCTGAAAGAACTTCTAACGGCTGAACGGCTTACTCCTGGTGATCCTTATCTTCACAATGACTTGGGGCTGACCTACATGGCCAAGGATCGGCTTGACCTGGCGATTGTACATTTCAAGAAGGCGCTTGCTCTGAAAACCGATTATACGCCTGCCATGAACAACCTGGGAACGGCCTATCTTGCACAGCAAAACTGGGATGCCGCGATCGTTTGTTTTAAATCGATTACCGGAGATATGCTGTATGTCACTCCGCACTTTCCACTTTCCAATCTGGGGCTGGCATATTATAATCAGAAAAATTATGACATGTCTGCAAAATATTATCAACAAGCTCTGAAGGTTGAACCGGGTTTTCCGCCAGCGATTCGGGGCCTCGGACGAACCTATCAGGCTCAGGGAAAACACGTTGAAGCTATTGTGGTTTTGGAAGAAGGTGTCAAGCTGTTCCCAAAATCGCCCGAACTTCACAGCGAACTTGGATCTGCGTATATGGCATCCAAAAATTATTCTGCGGCTGCAGCTTCTTACACCAGGGTGATTGAGCTGTCGCAGGCATCTTCTCCTCTGGCCAGGGAAGCCAAAAAATCTCTTGATTTCTTGCGGACAAAATAATCAGTTAATGAATTATGAATTATGAATTATGAATTATGAATTAAAAAACATCCAACCTTCACCGTTAGTTTTTGCTTTTCATTCGTAATTTGTAATTTACTTTAAGGATAATTATAATGAATGTTTTTCAGTGCATTGGCTTTCAGGCAGCCGGGGTTGCCTCTGGACTTAAAAAAAATGGCGGGAATGATCTGGGGCTTATTGTTTCTCGGGTGCCCGCAACCGCAGCCGGAGTTTTTACCCAAAATCGGGTTCAGGCCGCTCCGGTCATTCTGGATCGGGAGCGTATCAAAACCGGTGTCTGCCAAGCTGTGCTGGTCAACAGCGGCAACGCCAATTGCTGTACCGGAGAGCAGGGAATGCGGGATGCCAGGGAAATGGCCAGGCTTGCTGCGTCTGCTCTGGATATTCATGAGGAATCGGTTCTGGTTGCCTCCACAGGAGTGATTGGCCAGCCACTTCCTGTGGACAAAATACAAAAAGCGTTGCCTTCCCTGGTTCAGTCTTTAAGTCCGGATGGTTTCATGATGCTTGCAGAAGCAATCATGACAACAGATACTGTACCCAAGCTTGTCAGCCGAAAAGGGACGCTGGATGGTAAGGTTTTCACCATAGTCGGAACAGCCAAGGGCGCCGGCATGATCGCCCCGAACATGGCGACCATGCTCTGTTTCATAACCACGGATGTCGGTGCAAGCGCCGATCAGCTCCACCATTGCCTGTTTACATCGGTACAGCAGTCGTTTAACCGGATTACCATTGATGGCGATACCAGCACCAATGACACAGCGTTGATCCTGGCCAATGGCCTTTCCGGAGCCATCATTCAGAGTCCGGCGAATCTGGCCGTTTTTCAGGATATTTTAAACGATGTTCTGGTGACTCTTGCCAAAATGCTGGTCAAAGATGGGGAAGGAGCGACCAAGCTGGTGGAGATATGCGTCCGGGGTGCAGCCACCGAAAGTGATGCCAGAAAAATCGCGGATACGGTTGCCAGTTCCAATCTGGTCAAGACTGCCATTTTTGGCGAAGATGCCAACTGGGGAAGGATTCTGGCAGCAACTGGAAGAGCCGGGGTTGCATTTGAACCGGAGCTAATGGACATTTTTTTCAACGATGTGCTGATGTTTTCACAGGGCAGCGGCCGGGGGGTGGCGGTTGAAGATGAGGTGACGAAGGTTCTCAAGCTTTCAGAGTTCGTAATCACCATCGACCTTCACAGCGGTGAGTGTCAGACATCCGTTTGGACCTGTGATTTTTCTGTCGAATATGTAAGAATTAACGCTGACTATCGGTCGTAATGTCAAAAGACGCAAAAGTGGAGCCTGCATCCTGCAGGCTAATTCGGCTGCAAAAATATCTCTCCACTGCGGGAATCTGTTCCAGGCGTCACGGCGAGGAGCTGATCCTTGCCGGAAAAGTGTGGGTCAATGGCAAGGTAATCACAGAACTGGGAACACGGGTTGATCCTCTGACCGATACGGTTGAATTTGACGGAAAACCTGTTCTTGATCGGCAGAGGCTGCTCTATATCGCGCTCAACAAGCCCAATGATTATGTAACAAGCTGCGAGCAACCGGGCGAAAAATTAGTTACGGATCTGGTGAATATTCAGGGACGGATTTATCCAGTTGGACGATTAGACAAGGATTCCACCGGATTGCTGTTGCTGACTAACGATGGTCAGCTTCATCACCGGCTTTCTCACCCATCGTTTGATCATGAAAAAGAATATGTTGTCACGCTTGCAGCTCCGATTTCAGACGGTGCGCTTCAGAAAATGGCGGATGGCATGCTCCTGTCCGGAAAGCGTACCCGTCCGGCGGAAATTCATCGCATTTCCCTCCGGCGGTTCAGCATCATCCTGAAGGAAGGAAAAAACCGGCAGATCCGGCGCATGGTTCAGAAAGTAGGACAGGAGGTTTTGGGGCTTCAGCGCATCCGGATTGCCGGTATCCGACTGGGAAATCTCGACCTTGGTAAATGGCGTTTTCTTACCCCCAAGGAGATCAAGCTGTTACCCGGAGTTGATTGATGATGAGCTGTCACCAACCAGCCTGCAGGATGCAGGCTCCACTGTATATATTGGATATAGTAGAGCCTGCATCCTGCAGGCTGTCATGGGGGAAATGATGCCAGGTGAACCTGCCGGCAGGTTAAAACTGTTGATTCGGGCCCAGTATTTTCTGTATTTCGGGGTCATGGGCATTTATCTGCCATATTTTAACCTCTATCTGTATCACATCAAGCTAAGCGGTTTTCAGATCGGCGTGCTTTCGGCCCTGCGCTCCGTGGTGCTGGTGCTGTTTCCTGTACTATGGGGGATGCTGGCGGATCGGCTTCAGGCCAGAAGGGTCATCTATGTTTTTTGTAACATCGCCAGCGCTATGATCTGGTCCCTTTATCTGTGTACTACCCGTTTTGAATGGTTGGTGATTATCACATTAGGGTATGGGATTTTTTTCTCCCCCATCATCTCCTTTCTGGAAGCCATCACCATGGATGTGCTGGGCAAAGAGAAACTGCGATACGGTCAGACCCGTGCCTGGGGTTCCATTGCCTTCATTGCCGTTGTTATTACGGTCGGCGGAGCGATCGACGCCTATCCGGTTGGCATCATTGTGCCACTGATTCTGGCGGGAGGAATTATTCAATCCATGGTTTCCCTGGGAGCGCTGTCCGTCCGTACCACCAAACTCAAAGGCAAAGGGCTTTCCGGAGGCGGCGGGAGTTTGATGAGCCGCAAGAGCATCGTCTTTTTGATCTGCGCCTTTTTGATGCTGCTCAGTCACGGAGCCTATTATGGCTTTTTCTCCATTCATCTGGATAAACTTGGCTTTGGAAAAACATTTATCGGCATCTCATGGGCTGTAGCATCAGTTGCCGAAATCATCATGATGATTTATTCAAAGCGGATATTCAAGCGGTTTTCCCTGGGAACCGTCATGGTATTTTCTTTGAGCATTGCAGCAATGCGCTGGTTCCTGCTCGCCTTTGTTGACAGTGGACCCCTGATCCTGCTAACTCAGGTGCTTCATGCATTTACTTATGGGGCATTTCATATGGCCAGTATCTTATATGTGGATGCCCTGTCCTCCGAGGCATCCAAAACACTTGGGCAGGCGGTCAACAACGCGGTCAGCTATGGCATGGGACTGATGGCGGGATTTTTTTTGAGCGGATATCTTTACGAAACCATCGGCTCTCATGCTCTGTTCATGACAAGCGGAGGGATTGCGCTATCTGGGGGCATGATCATGAAACTGTATCAGATTGCCTTTCAAAACAGACAAAAGGAGTCTTTATGACGCATGAGGAATGTGGCCATGTTTATACAAGTCAAATCGCGACTGCCATTGACACTATTCGAAGATATGTTTCGGAAATAACCGGCCAGGCACCCACCGATGCGGAGATTGCAAAGGCGCTGAACCGGTATTTTGTACTCAAGGAAATCTACGAACACATTGAGATGCAGCGGAACAACCCGGAATGGTAGAGAGTCAAGAATGAATGATGGTAGGGGCGATCCTTGTGATCGCCCTTGCAGTCATCCTGCAGGCTGTCAAGTTAAAGCCTCCTGTGCAAGTTCTTCGTTTTCCAGCGGCAGTCTGATGGGGAGAAAGATTATGAGCAACTACTACTTATTTCAGGATAAAAAGAAATGTATCGGCTGTCATAGCTGCGAAGTCCAGTGTGAAAGCTATAAATCCCTTCCGTCCGGTCCGAAACTCTGCCAGATTATTCAGGACGGCACCCATGTCATCAACGATTCGCCCATGGTGTCCGATGTACGGTTAGCCCAAGGTATTTCACATGGACGGTCTGTTCATGGTATCACACATATAATGATGTCCTGCTTCCATTGTGAAACGCCATGGTGTGTGCCCGCCTGCCCGGCTGGCGCCATGAAAAAGCGCCCCTTGGACGGTATCGTTTATGTGGACCCATTGCTATGCATTGGATGCAAAACCTGTATCGCCGCCTGCCCCTGGGGATCGGTTCAATGGAATCCTGAAAAACGCCAAGCGGTCAAATGCGACTTCTGTATGGACCGAATTGATCGGGGACTGAAACCAGCCTGTGTTACGGTATGTACCTCGCACTGCCTTGAATTTGGCGCGATCGAACGAAAAATGCCGGGGTTGCGGAAAAAATCGCTTGCCCACAGGTCTGCACCAAAAGAGGTGAAGGCCGAAATCCTCATAGAAAAGAGATGTCCGGTGAATGCGGCAATTACCGAAATTGAGCGCATCCTGGATACCGGAAACCTTATTGATCCCAAAAGTCGGCGAAGGACTGAAAAAATCCTTGAGCTGATGCAGGATGTGGCCTGGGGAAGGGCCGGATCGGACCACCTGCAATCCATGGAATCCTTTGCGCAGAAAATCATAAAAGAAGGCCCGGATGATATCAGCGTAAAAACCGGACAATTCCTGGACTTGACGCTGACCGAACACCACGAGGTGTTTGTAAGTCATCTGCAAACCAACAATTGTGCAACGGGTGAATGTGTCAAAATTGCGCCAGCTCCATGTCAGATGGCTTGCCCTGCCGGTATTGATATTCCGACTTACGTCACCCTGATTGGGATGGGGCGGGATGCGGAAGCCATCGCAGTGATTCGAAAAGATAACCCATTCCCATGGGTTTGCGGGCTGGTCTGTACCCGGCCATGTGAATTCATGTGCGTACGGGGCAGAATCGACCAGCCGGTTTCCATTAAATATTTAAAGGCGTTCGCCGCAGAGAAGGCGATGCTGGAAGGGCGGTATGTTAACCCGCCCAAAGAACCTGATAAAGGTCAGAACGTATGTATCATCGGTGCAGGGCCTGCCGGCATGAGCGCTGCTTATTACCTGAGTTTAATGGGATACGGCGTCCGGGTTATCGAAGCGCTGCCAACAGCCGGGGGAATGATGCTGCTTGGCATTCCCCGATACAGGCTTCCATGTCGTATCATTGACCTGGAAGTGACCATGCTCGAAGAATTAGGCGTGGATTTTCGGTTCAATACAAATTTTGGAAAAGACGTAAGCCTGGATTCCTTAAAGGCCGAAGGATTTGAAGCCTTCTTTTTTGCGATTGGCGCGCACAAATCATTTGATCTCAATATCCCCGGTGAAACGGCCCAAATATTAAGTGGGCCCCAAGCCATTCAGGCCATTGATCTGTTGCGCCGAGTGGCGTTGGGAGACTGGGACCAAAATATTAAATGGCCGGGTGAGAGAGTTGTCATTGTTGGAGGCGGAAATGTGGCCATTGATGCCGCCAGAACTTGCCTGAGGCTGGGCTGCAAGGAAGTGAGAATGGCATACCGCAGAACGCGCTCCGAAATGCCCGCGGATGTCGAGGAAGTTGAACAGGCAGAGGAAGAAGGTGTTCAGATTTCATTTTTGACCATTCCTGTCGCCATAATTGGAACTGGCCTCGGCCAAAATGATCGAATTACAGGGATTCGCTGTGTTCGTGCAGAATTAATCGCACAAGAAGGCGGTAGCCGAAAAATTCCGGTTCCGATTGAAGACAGCGAATATTTGATTGAAACTGATGCGGTGATTTCTGCTATCGGACAGCAGGTGGATCAGGACTGTCTGTCATCAATTCCCAAGCTCAAATGGACACGCAGAAATACCCTGTTCGCCAGCAATGTCAATATGAAAACCTCGGTTCCCGGAATCTTTGCAGCCGGAGATGCGGTTTCGGGGCCGGCGACAGTTATTGAAGCCATCGGTGGGGGTAAACGTGCAGCGGATGCCATTGATCGTTATCTGTCGAACATTCCGCAGCCCAGGATGCCACCGGTTCCGGTTCGAAGGGGAAGAATCGATTGGATTGAGATGCCGGCCAAAGTCAAAATGGCTTTGCAGCGACCTGTCATGTCCCTGTTGCCCATCGACCGAAGGCGAAAAACCTTTCAGCAGGTCGAGACCGGTTATCCGGAACAGAATGTCCGGGAAGAAGCCGCCCGCTGCCTTCGCTGTGATATTTGCTTCAGATGCGGACGCTGCGTAGAAATTTGCCGGGACAAGATAAAGGTCGAAGCCCTGAAGATGGGTTATCTTGATTTTGATCGTCCTGGCCCGACCGATTTTTCCATTGCCGAAAGTCGATGCGTTTTATGCGGAGCCTGCGCCGCCAATTGCCCATCAGGAGCCATGACAATGGAAGATTCCAATGGAGAGCGGGTACTGTCGTTGTGCGGGATGATTCTGAACCGGCAGAAGTTAATTCATTGCGAAAGCTGTGGCGCGGTCATGGGGACTGCTGGATATCTGGAGTATATTCGAAACAAACATCAATCCGTCATACAGGTTGCCGATCCACGAACGCATTGTCATATCTGCGCCCGGAAAACGATGGCTATATACACGGCATCCCGGCTGCGTCAGTATGATTAATCAGGTATCGCCCCTATTCATAATTCATCATTCACTATAAGGGAGGTGTGGTCTTATGGGGTTTCGTAAAGGACAAAAAGTCGAGATTTATAAAAAATCAACAGATGATGGATGGGAAAGTTTTATGGATGCTTATGTCGGAACTCATGGCATTATTACCGATCCCGATACCGCCATTAATGATTCCGATGCTCTGGTTGAGGTCAGCCTGGTTGGGAAAGGCACATTCCGATTTCCCCAGGACTGTTTGAGATGTATTTAGATGGCAAACGTTGACCGTGAACGGTAAACGGTCAATGCTGTATTTCATGATACCTTTTTGAAGAAACGGAAATTGATCATGCGCAAATTGTCCGGCATCATGTTTGACAGACGGGATCATGGCTTGTTGACCATCGTCAATGACGTGTTGAACCGGCATAAACTTCAGGAATATAATAAACGCAAGTTTTACCCCCATTTCCACCCTCATGGTATAAAGAAGCTGGCTGAATCCAGGGGGCTGCGCATCGCATATAGCGTCATCCATCTGCTGGAGTCACTTGAGGTCGGCAAACAGGACGAGCGCATCGGCGCGCTGCGTGCACTGCGAGACGAGGTACTCAACGCCTCGGACGGAGCCATGCCCAAAAATACGGCCAGGGCGCTGCTCCAGATCATGAAGGAACTTGTTCGATCCCAGGGAGACTACAACCGCCAGCTCCAACTGGCCCATGATTTCAGAGTAACTGCTACTGGCAGGCCCCGCATTGTGCGAAAGCAGTTGCGGCGCTACCATCTGCTTGAAATGCCCGAAGAATGGAATCAACTGGCATTTGATGACCATGTCCACGATGTGAATACCAAGGGCCGTAAGTCCGCCACGCATCTGATCATGGATGCCTGGATCAAGGGTGTTCGCCGCCTGCGCGTAATTTACTACAATTACGTTCAGGCGTCATTTGCTGCTGAGCTTTTAGAAGCTGCCGAAATAATGGGGATTACGATGCGTATCGGCATCGAATATGCAGCCCGGTTCCGAGGTCGCTATGTGCAATTGATCTGGGTTCCCAGAGGGTTTATTGATACCCAGGCATTTCTCTGCTTTTTGACTGAAGCACCGGTCCGAGCGCTTATGGAAGAAGGCCGCCAAATTTCTGAATACCGCCAGCAGCAGGTATTACAGGTTCTGGATACCTTCAACCAGCGACATCTTCCGGTCATCAATGAAACATTTGGCATTTCTCTGAAACCTATTGATCCACCCGCTTTTTTGACATTTGTCAAACCTGGCCAAACCTCCTTGTTACATCTGGCGAAATTCATTCACACTCAGCTTCTTCCGGAACTGGAGAAAAAAGTTGTCGAGCTGCGCATTCAGTGTGGTTCTGCAAGTCCGCAAGAGCAAATCTTAAATGAAACGCGGGTGGCGGAAATGAATGGACTGGACTTTGAGACCATTCTGGAGCGCTTCCTGAGCTTCTCGCAGAATCCGGATCTCGTCGATCCTCAAACCGTTCAGGACGGGCCGGATGTTCCTCCCTTGCTTAGACTGTCTCCGCGTGAACTTCTTTATCGCCTGGTTCAATTGCGGACCGCGTATCGCATCACTCTGAACCTGACAGATCTGGGACCCGATGATGTGCTGGAGCTGATATATGATTGCGAAGGTTTGATCACGCGGTTGGAGACATTCAACCTAAAGGACTACACGAGCGGAAAAACGATCCTTGTTCCTGAGATCAGTCGTATGCAGGTTGCTATCAACGAAGGCAATGTCATAACGCTGAAACGCATCATCCTCAATATCATGGACCAGACAGCGGCATCTTCCCGTCCGGACAGGGACGACCGCCTTGAGAAATTGGGTGCGATCCTGCACGATATTAATACGCTGCGCCTGATGTACAAGGGGACACCCTTGAAATCCAGGATTGGCAGCGATTCAACCGGAATGTCGCCGCGCTTGCATGGTATGGGGTTAGCGGTCATGGATTCCTTGCCAAGCCGAGCGATCAGGGATATTTTTCAACCGGGTGCGGAGCGCATGATCATTCCTTTCAGGATGACAGCTTATCGACGGGTAACATATATTCCGCGAAAAGCTATCACTCCACTGCTCAATCGTTTTTTCAGTTGGGCGGAATCGATTCCTGGCCTTAGTTGGCTGGCCCACGAAAACCATAAGGACTGGCTGGTGCTGGAACACACCACCCGCATGGAAACCCCCGGCAACATCGTCACGTTGGGCGGGATTCATGAAGATACCGGAAACGAGCTTTATCTTTGTCCGCCGCAGGTGAAAAAGGAAGCGCTGCGGCTGTCTTGGCCATATTTAAATACCCTGGCGAAAATCGTCATCAAAATGATGGTAGGATTTATCCCTGCATTTCTGGTCTTTGCCCTTCGCTATGACTGGTGGGTGCTTAAATTCGGTGGTGCATTCATCTGGTTCGGCATTACTGGCGTACGCAATATTCTTCAGTCAATTTTAGGTGGTGGCGGACTGCGCAGTTCACCACTTTTGGGCTGGAAAGATTACATTAGTTGGGAGCGTATCGGCGATTCGCTGCTCTATACGGGCTTTTCCGTTCCGCTGCTCGACTGGGTGGTTAAAACCCTGATTCTGGATAAGTCACTGGGAATCACGACGACCACCAGCCCTGCAGCCCTGTATGCAATAATGGCGGTTTCAAACGGACTTTACCTCACCTGCCACAACGCATTCCGGGGATTTCCCAAGACCGTCATTGCAGGTAATTTTTTTCGCAGCATGATTTCCATTCCCATTGCCATTGTTTTTAATGGCGTTATTGCCGATCTTTTGTTGGTGGCCGGGGTTTCCGAAATTGATGCGGTTTTGCAAAAATGGGCGGCAGTCATTTCCAAGGCGGCTTCGGACTTTGTCGCCGGCGTCATTGAAGGTTCTGCAGACCGGTATCGGAACATCCATCTTCGCCTACGCGATTATCGGGACAAGTTGACCCTGCTTCTGGAGGCATATACAAGCCTTGAACTGCTCTTTCCGGACAAGAAAGTCCTGGAAACTCTCAGTGACATGGACAAAAGCCTGTCGGGCGATGCCAAGGACCTGGAGCTGATCATGATCATCCATGCTCTGGATATGCTATTTTTCTGGAATTACCAGCCACGGGGCCGTACCGCGCTGATCATGCTGGCCAAAACCCTTTCTGATGAAGAACGACAAATTCTTTTGGGCTCGCTTCACATCCTTAAAAGGCAGCGTGAAATCAGTATGCTCTTTATCGACGGCATTATCGGCAAAAACTTTTCCAGCGGACTGGCCTTTTATCTGAACGCATCCAGGCAGTATCTGGAAGATGTTCAAAAGATACTGGGTGATCCGGTAAAACAAAAGGCTATGTCTGAACACGGAGAATTGAATTGAAATGAACCTTACCCTATCCATTGCACAAATGTGTGTTGCGGTCTCTCAACCCGAAGAGAATCTTCGAAAAGCCGAACTCTGGATTGCCGAGGCATCGCGAAGGGGCAGTGATGTCATCTGTTTTCCGGAGATGTGGACCACGGGTTTCAACTGGCTGAACAATGATCGCATGGCCGCTGCACACGATAAAGTCGCCTGTCGGCTTGCTAAGATGGCAAAGACATATAGTATCTGGATCAATGGGTCGATGCTGGCGCTAAACGAAGCGGGAAAAGTCACCAACACCTCATTTTTATTCAATGACAGGGGCGAGCAGGCAGGGGTCTATCGAAAAACCCACTTGTTCAGCTTGCTTCATGAGGATGCACATGTAGCGCCAGGCGAGCATTTGACGGTTGTTGACACCCCATGGGGACGAGTAGGATTAGCAATTTGCTATGATATCCGTTTTCCGGAGCTGTTTCGAACATATTTCCTGAAGGGTGTGGAAATCGTGTTTTGTCCCGTGGCCTTTCCCTACCCGCGTCTTGATCATTGGAAGATCCTGGTGCGCGCCCGCGCAATTGAGAACCAGATGTTTATTGTCGGAATAAATCAGGTTGGCAGTGAGGACTTTGGGTCCGATGGCGTTGTTACCTATTTTGGCGATTCAGTGATTATTGACCCTTGGGGCAAGACCGTGATCGAAGCCGGAGAGACCGATGAAATGCTGCTGACTGCCACGATTAATATGGATCGGGTCAAAGAGATTCGGGCTAAAATGACGGTTCTGAAAGACAGAAGGCCAGAGCTGTATGAATTGGGATGATAATCCGCTCTGCATTTTCATCATGTTAATCACGATGCTATAGCGATGCAGTATCACAAAAGAAATGATAAATTTATCCAATTCACAGGTGGCGCAGAGGATGCTCGCCCCGAGATAGACGATCGCTGATTTCATCAATCACGGGCGGAATATCCACCAACGTTTCCACTGCGTAATGGGCGCCGGCCGCTTGAAAACGATTCTTGATGGC
>JBAXVB010000419.1:0-3766 GCA_037129415.1 Deltaproteobacteria bacterium | reverse complement strand
GATGAGTCGCCAATCTTTGAAGAAGGGATCAACCAATTCACCAATCTTGAAAAACGGGAAATTGACGAGGCTGAAACCGAGTATCCCATTCGAATGCTTTCCAGCGTCTATATTCGGGACGAACACCGGATTCGGGACAGCGGCCATTTGCCGGGTCCAAAAATCGCCACATTTGCATCAATACTCAAACACGACATGTTTCCCCTTCCCCGATTGCTTTCCGATCTGCTGAATCTCGGCAGAAAGGGCATGGGATGCCCGGTGGAAATCGAGTTTGCAGTCAATTTGGGAACCGGGGGGCAGCGGAAAAATGAATTCTATTTTCTGCAGATGCGACCCATGGCCACCGAAATCGACCGACTCGATGTGGTCATTACAGACGATGATCTTCATAAGCCCCTGTGCTTTTCACGGCACGCGCTTGGCAACGGAAAGAATGTTGGCATTGCAGATATCGTCTATGTGAAGCCGCTGGAATTTCAAATCAACGCCACAGAGCAGATGGCAGACGAGATCGGCAGGATCAATGCCACGCTGATCCGGGAAAAGCGGCTTTATCTGCTTATCGGTCCGGGAAGATGGGGAACTGCGGATAGATGGCTGGGCATTCCGGTACAATGGCGAAATATCTCCGGCGTTGGCGCTATCATAGAAATGAATAACAGCCAGATTCATGCTGATCCTTCCCAAGGCTCCCATTTTTTCCAGAATATCACTTCAATTGGTATTCCTTATATCACAGTGGTGGAAGATTCGGACGATACCCTGAATTGGAAAAGGGTGGAAGCATATTCATTCATTCAGGAAACCAGATATATCCGGCATGTTCGACTTGACCATCCGGTAACAATCAAAATCCAGGGGAAGAAGTCCATCGGTGTGATCAACTGACAGTTAACCATTAAACGAAAAGGAGATGCGTTATGACAGATATTATTCGATACATGAAAAACAGGGATCCTTATGAAAAAGAATTCCACCAGGCAGTCGAAGAAGTTTATGAAACGGTTCAGCCTGTTCTGGAAAGATATCCGGATTATCGGCAGGCTGCGATTCTGGAAAGACTGATTGAACCGGAGCGGGTGATTCAATTCCGTGTGCCCTGGGTGGATGATGAAGGCCAGGTTCATGTCAACCGCGGGTATCGCATTCAGATGAGCAGTGTGATTGGCCCCTACAAGGGCGGTCTTAGGTTTCATCCGTCCGTCAATCTCAGTATTTTGAAATTCCTGGCATTTGAGCAGACGTTTAAAAACGCATTGACGACCCTTCCCATGGGCGGCGGAAAAGGTGGATCGGATTTTAACCCCAAAGGCCGGTCTGATCAGGAAATTATGAGATTCTGTCAGAGCTTCATGATGGAGCTGTTCCGCTATGTCGGGCCAGATACCGATGTTCCGGCCGGTGATATCGGGGTAGGGGCGCGGGAAGTCGGCTATCTTTTTGGGATGTACAAGAAACTGCGCAATGAATTCACCGGTGTTCTCACCGGGAAAAGCCTTGGCTGGGGCGGCAGTCTGGTCCGGCCTGAAGCCACCGGCTTTGGTAATGTCTATTTCGCCTCGGAAATGCTGGCCACACGCGGAGATTCACTCAAGGAAAAGACATGCTTAGTCTCCGGCTCGGGAAATGTGGCGCAGTACACCATAGAAAAACTGATCGAACTGGGCGCCAAGGTCGTTACTGTTTCAGATTCCTCAGGATATATTTATGATAAAGAAGGCATTGACGGTGAAAAACTGGACTTTGTTAAACGACTGAAAAATGTACGACGGGGTCGCATCCGGGAATATGTGGATAAATATTCCAAGGCCGTTTACATCGAGGCGGATTCAACTATAGACCACAATCCTATGTGGAATTATCCGGCAAACTGTGCATTTCCCAGCGCCACCCAGAATGAAATAAATGACAAAGACGCAGGGAACCTGATCAATCTGGGCATTTCATTAGTCAGCGAAGGCGCCAATATGCCCAGTACTCCGGAAGCCATCAAAATATTCATCGACAAGAAAATTCTCTATGCGCCGGGAAAAGCATCCAATGCTGGCGGAGTTGCTGTATCCGGCCTGGAAATGTCACAGAACAGCATGAGAATCAGTTGGCCAAGAGAAGAAGTGGACAATAGATTGAAAGGAATCATGAAAAGTATCCATAAAACCTGCCTTGACGCCGCGGCCGCTTATGGCCATCCAGGCAATTATCTGGTGGGCGCAAACATCGCAGGATTCGTCAAGGTAGTCAATGCCATGATTGATCAGGGCGTTGTATAGAAACCACGGCGACCTGGCTTCTCTCCCTCTCCCAGCTGGAGGGGGCCGGGTGGAGGTCAAGTGGCTGGTATGACAGCATTTCACGTCCTCACGCGCTCACGGTTTTATACCATATTTCTTGAGTTTCTGGTTCAGGCCGCTTTTCCCGATTCCCAGCAGTTCGGCGGCGCGAGACTGCACATTGTGAGAGGTGGCCAGAGCCCTTGCAATCATTAATTTTTCTACCATATCGAGGGTTTCGTACAATTTGGCATTTTCGGAAATACCCTCCAGGTGAAGAGAATGACCAATGCTTTTTTTGAATTCTTTGGGAAGATCGGAAACCCGGATAATGTTTCCGGGACAGAGTACCATGGCTCTTTCGATGGCATTTTCAAGTTCCCGAACATTTCCGGGCCAACTGTACCCGTACAGCAGACGATTCACTTCCTGATCCACACCGGTCACTTGTTGGCCCGGCCTGCGCTCTGACGCATATTTTTCAATCATGTGATCCACCAGCAGACGAATATCCTCAACACGATCTCTTAGTGGCGGCAGTACAAGATAAAGAACATTCAGCCGGTAATACAGATCTTCCCGAAACCGCCCCTGTTCGGTCTCATGTTTCAAGTTTTTATTTGTCGCCGCAATAATCCGGATATTGACGGGAACTGATCTTATACCTCCGACGCGTTCAAATGCTCTTTCCTGCAATACGCGCAGCAGTTTTACCTGAAGATTCTGTGAAAGCTCCCCGATTTCATCCAGAAAAAGAGTGCCACCGTCAGCCAGTTCAAATCGTCCTTTTTTCATGGCGATGGCGCCGGTGAAGGCGCCTTTTTCATGCCCGAAGAGCTCGCTTTCAAGGAGATTTTCAGACAATGCCGAACAGTTGACGGCTATAAAGGGTTTGTCTTTACGGGGACTATTAAAGTGAATGGACTTGGCCACCAGTTCCTTTCCGGTGCCGCTTTCACCTTCTATCAACACAGTCGCGGAAGAAGGAGCCATTTTTTTAACCAGCTCGAACACCTCCTGCATTCGCTTGCTTTTCCCAACGATGTTGCCGAAATTGTATCGGGTTTCCACAACATCTCTCAGCCTGAAGTTCTCCTTGATAACCTGGTACATGTCAATGGCCTTTTTGACAAAAATAATCAGGCCTTCATTGTCAAACGGCTTCAGGATATAATTATATGCTCCTTTTTGCATGGCCTCCACGGCCTTTTCTACCGTTCCATAAGCCGTCATCATCATGACAGGCAGATGCGGATTTATGGTCTTTATTTTTTCCAGAAGCTCAATACCGTCCATCACGGGCATTTTCATGTCGGTCAGGACCAGATCCACGTCCGCATTTGCATGATTCAAAATCTCCAGCGCTTCCATGCCGCTGTTGGCTGTCAAGGTTTCGTAGCCAACATCCTGAAGCACGGCGCTTAGAATTAGCGGATAATTTTTTTCATCGTCAACGATCAGAACTGTTTCCATGTCATTCCTCTACCCGATTA
>JBAXVB010000418.1:0-3778 GCA_037129415.1 Deltaproteobacteria bacterium | reverse complement strand
AGCAGATTCCCCGCAACTGTGCGGCGGTAGTCCGCTGTAGCCCGGATGTCCGTAATGGGGCGAACTGCTTTTTTAACGATGGCGGCAGCCTCGTCCAATCTATCCGCGGAAAGCGGCTGGCCGATCAGTTTGTCCGCTGCCTCGGAACAGGTGATAACCGTCGGCCCAACGCTGCCCCATGCCAGGGATGCAGCAATTACGATGCCGGCATCCGATAACCGAATAATGGCAGCCATGCTGGCCAGGGAGCAAGCCAGAGCGTTTCGGCGTCCGACCTTCTCGAAATGCTGAATGGCTTCCGGATGTGGTTTTTCAACGTGAATCGCTGAAAGAATTTCGCCGGTTTTAAGAACCGTCTGGCCAGGCCCCAAGATAAACTGGTCGATGGGAAGGCTCCGAACTCCGGCCTCGGATGCCAGTTCGACCTTGGCATTCAGTGTATAAAGCGGTGCAAGTGTGTCTCCGGCAGGAGATGCTGTACAGATGTTTCCGCCGATGGTTCCCATGTTTCGAACCAGGGGGGAACCCAGACAAGCGATGGCTTCGGCAAGAATCGGAAGATGTTTGGTGATTGCGGGTTCCTGCAGCAGTTGACTGAAGGTCGTTGCAGCAAGAATTACCAATCGGTTCCCGTGGTCCAAAACTCCCTTCAATTCCTGTATTCTTTCCAGACAGATCAGTTTTTTCGGTGGAATTGAACCGCTTCGAATTTTTACCAGAAGATCGGTGCCGCCGGCATAGACTGCTGCATCTGGCAAATCACGCATCATGCCCCAGAGATCACCCAGAGATTGAGGCAAAGAAGGGTAACAGGTGGCACGGAGCAGGTTTTCCCTATCCGCCCCATGTTTACCCTCCCAAGCCCCCTTTCTATTATCTTTGGCGGCGGCTTCCACTGCATCCACGATTTTCACATACCCCGTACACCTGCAGAGATTGCCGCTGAGCGCACGGCGAATCCGGTTTCGGTCAGGCTCCGGATCATGGTTTAGCAGATGAACGGCTGAAAGCACCATTCCTGGCGTACAGAATCCGCATTGCACGGCCCCATGTTCCACAAAGGCTTCCTGAACCTGGTGAAGCGATTCGGATTCTCCTATTCCCTCAATCGTGGTAATGGCTTTGTCATGAAGCTGGGCGGCCGTCATCAGACAGGACAGACGGGGCTCGCCGTCCACCAGAATCGTACATGCCCCGCATTCCCCGGCGCCGCAGCCTTCCTTGGTTCCAGTCAGAACCAGGTCTTCACGAAGGATGTCCACTACCCGCCGATCCGAAGGCCCATGAATCTCTGTGTTCTTCCCGTTGATTGTGCAGATAATGCTCACGGTTTCGTCTCCCCACTCCCTTATTTATGCTCGCATCCCTCAAAACAGCCGAAAATTCAATTCACTGCAAAGACGCAAAAAAGATCATAATTTCGTTGAATATTTTCTTTGCGTCCTTTGCGTCTTTGCGGTGAATAACATCAGCAATTTAATATCTGAAAAACTATAGCGCATCCAGTATCCGCTCGGCTGTAACCGGAGATCGGTTTATCCACAGGCCCACCGCGTCCAGAACCGCACCGGCAACCACCGGCAGCGGACCGTTCATGCCGACCTCACCCATGCCTTTCATGCCAAAAGGGCCGGTCGATTCAACGGTCTCAACGGTCAGCGATGCTATATCCGGAACATCCAGCGACGTTGGAATGATATAATCGGTAAACGAGGGATTCAGTATCTTGCCGTCCCGAAGCCGAATGTCCTCATATAGGGCATATCCCAAACCCTGAGCCACAGCGCCATGAATCTGCTGCTCTACCCCCTGGGGATTGATGATCCGGCCTGCATCGGTCACAGCCAGATAAAACAGGACAGAAATCACTCCTGTCAGCTCATCTATTTCGATCCCGGCCAAGTGGGCGGAATATGAAAAGAGTACATGTGGAAATCCCAGGATAAAACCGCTTGCGTTCAGATTTCCGTCCGAAGCCACAGTCATGACATGCTGATCAATGGCCGTCCGGTCCGAATCCTGCAGCATGGCAGCCAGAGTTGAAAAAGATACTTCCCGGCCCGAAGGCAGATGCCGAACCCGGCCAGGCAGAAGCGTCAGTCCCACAGGTTCATCCAGAAACAGTACCAGAGACGCCCGATGGATCAGTTTTTCTTTCAATTGCTGACAGGCCCGGATCAGCGCATTGCCATGAGTATAAGTGGTGCGCCCTGCGGATGAAGAGCCGGAGGGGTGGGTTCTTTCCGTATCTGGCAAGATCAACTCCAGATTCCTGTTATCCTGGCTCAGCATCTCGCCAGCGATCTGAACAAACGCACTGGCATTGCCCTGCCCCATGTCCGATACTCCGCAATAGACCCGTATCCGGCCATCCTGCGTCAGCTCGACTTTGGCAATGGCGGAATCCGGCAGGCCCCTGCCATATCCCATGGCATTGAAAACAGCGCAAACGCCTACTCCACGGCGTTTAAAACGACCAGCCCGAGCCTTCCAGTCTGCTCGATTGTTCCAAAGTGGATGCTGTTTGATGGTTTTCAGGCAGGAAACAATCCCCGTTGAATGCACCAGGGTAACGCCAGAGCTGTTCCGGTCTCCGCGCCGGAGTGCGTTTTTCAGCCGCAACCCCAGTGGATCCATGCGAAGTTTTTCAGCCAGGCGATTAATCATCTGTTCGATGGCAAAGGCTACCTGGGATACGCCGAATCCGCGCATGGCCCCGCCAACCGGATTGTTGGTATAGACGCTCCAGCCTTGAATCAAAACATGGGGAATGCGATACGGCCCACCCGCATGCTCCATGCCAAGTTCAAGTACCTCTCCTCCAAGATGGGCGTATGCGCCGGTATCATAATACAGTCTGCATTCCAGACATTTAAGCGTTCCGTCAGCATCGGCGCCAAGTTTATAGTACAATCTCGCCGCGTGTCGTTTATATCCGGCGACAAAGCTTTCCTCACGATCCCACCACATTTTTACGGACCGACCATTGGCATTCATTGCAGCAAGGGCCAGCAGGCACTGAACCGTAGCGCCATCCTTGCCTCCGAATCCACCACCCAGATAAGGGCTGATGATGCGGATAGAAGAAAAATCAAGCCCCAGTGCATGGCCGATCTCCATCCGATCCCGAAACGGCGCCTGGGTTGAAACCTTCATGACCAAAGAGCCGTCCGGGTTCTGATGAGCAATGCCGTTTTCAGTTTCAATAAATGCATGTTCCTGAAACGGAACTTCAAAGCAGTCTTCGAGAATGATATAGCAATCCGAAAATGCTTTGGCCGCATCGCCGGTCCGGATCACAGCGGAGAGCAGCGTGTTTCCAGCCGCATGAACCATGGGGGCATCTGGCTTCAGCGCCTCTTCCGGATCAAACACTCCAGGCAAGGGATCAACATCAAGCTGAATCCTGGACAGCGCTTGTTTTAGGGCCTCCCGGTTTTCGGCAAGTACCAGGGCGACCGCCTCTCCGCAGTGCCGAACTTTTTCTCCAGCCAGAACCGGTTGATCCTTGTGAACGATTCCCTGTCGATTGGTTCCGGGAACATCCTTGCTGGTCAATACGCGAAAAACGCCAGGAACACTTTCGGCATCGGCCGTGTGAACCGCCAGAATTCCGCCATGCGCAATGCCAGCCCGTTTGGCGCCAGCCCACAGCATATCCGGTGCATACACATCCGCAGCATATTTTTCCGCGCCACTCACCTTGGACCAAGCGTCAAAGCGGGGAAAAGAACATCCCACAGCCGGAATTTCATCTTTCATCTTTCACCTCTCACTG
>JBAXVB010000417.1:0-3780 GCA_037129415.1 Deltaproteobacteria bacterium | reverse complement strand
GGGCGCTGGCCGGAAATCTCTGCCGGTGTACCGGATATCAGAAAATCATTGAAGCTGTCAAATCCGTACCACAGGCCAATTAGGAATTAGGAATTTACAAATCAGCCTCAAATCGCCCCAAAATATCCATAAGGGCAATTCGTAATTCATAATTCGAAATTATAAAATATGGAGATATCTCATGAGCGAATATACAGTCATTAACAGCAGGGCCGTCAGGGTGGATACGCCGGACAAAGCCACGGGAAAAGCTGTTTTCATTGATGACATGACCATGCCGGGAATGCTTTATGGCGCATTGCTGCAAAGCCCGCTGGCGCATGCCAGAATTGTCAGCATCGATACATCAAAGGCCAGGAATCTGCCAGGTGTCAAATCCGTTGTCACCGCGGCGGAGGCTGGTTTGGTCAAGTATGGTGTCAGTCCAGCCAGATACGACGAAACGCTTTTTTGTCACGAAAAAGTCCGCTATGTCGGGGATGATATTGCAGCCGTTGCAGCCGTGGATATGGAAACCGCGCTGAAGGCCGTTTCCCTGATAGATGTCGTATATGAAGAACTGCCTGCCGTATTCACCATTGAAGAAGCCATGAAGGCGGGTGCGCCGGTTCTTCATGACAACTATCCGGGGAACATCTGCGCCGAGGTGCATTCGGAATTCGGAAATGTAGAAGAGGCATTAGCAGACTGCGATCTGATCAAGACCACGACGTTCCAAAACAAGCGACAGGATGCAGCTTTCATCGAACCCCAGGGGTGCATCGCATCATATGACCTTTCCGGAAATCTCACCCTGTACAGCTCCACTCAGGTTCCTCATTATGTTCAGCGAACAGTGGCTATGGTACTTAAACTTCCAGTAGGGAAAGTCCGGGTGATCAAACCTTATGTGGGAGCTGGATTCGGCATCAAAGCCTCGGCCAATCCCCTGGAACTCTCGGCCTGTCTTCTATCCATGAAAACCGGAAAACCGGTCAAGATGAATTACAACCGGGAGCAGGTTTTTCAGTATGGACGGGCCAGACATCAGTTCACTCACACCATGACAACCGGCGTGAAAAAAGACGGAACAATCATGGCGCTAAAACACCTCTGTTATCTGGACGGCGGAGCCTATTCCAGTTTCGGTATTGCAACAGTCTATTATGCCGGTTCGCTGCTGGGCGGCCCGTACAAATTGCCCAACATGAAATACGACGGATACCGGATATACAACAATAAGCCTGCCTGCGGCGCAATGAGAGGTCATGGCGGAGTAGCAGCCAGGGCCTGCTGGGAGCAGCAGCTCGACATGATCGCCGAAGAACTTAAAATAAGTCCAATCGAACTGAGACTTAAAAACATGATGGTCGCGGGAGATGTAACCTGCAACGACCTGAATATGAGCAGTCTTGGAATGAAAGAATGCATTGAGGCCGTAAAAGATGGCTCCGAGTGGACTGCCAAAAAAGGGAAATTGCCCAAGGGCAAAGGAATTGGCATGGCTTGCGGCTTTTTTGTATCCGGAGCCGGGTATCCGATCTACCGTTCGGATACGTTTCATGGCACCGTGATCGTTAAACTCACGGAAGATGGCGGAACAGCTCTGGTCTATACGGCATCCGCCGAGATCGGACAGGGATCGGACACCACGTTTGCAATGATTGCTGCTGAAGCGCTGGGAATACGCCTGGAAGATGTTCGGCTTGAATCCGGTGACACCGATTTTGGCGTTGATCTTGGGGCCTATTCCAGCAGACAGACGCTGATGACAGGTCATGCCGTCAAGGAAGCCGCAGAAGATGCCCGTCGGCAGGTTCTTGAAGTTCTTGCAAAAGAGCTGAATGTTCCGGTTGAGAACATGGACATTAAAAACAGCCTGATCGAATTCAAACAAGAAAATGTAGATTTCACAGGACTTCGGACCCGATACAGCAAGGAGCACCGGGGCTGGAACGACAATCCGGCGGATGGTCCGCTCACTTTCAGGGAAGCATCCAGAATGGCTTATCTTTCCAAAGGCAGTATTGTCGGTACCGGCAAATACAAGCCACCTGAGCTTGGCGGCAAATACAAGGGTGCGACAGTGGGAACATCCCCGGCTTATGGATGCTCGGCCCAGATCGCAGAAGTGACGGTGGATGAGGAAACCGGCCAGATCACTGTGGACAGGATTACCGATGCCCATGATTGCGGTTTGGCCATTAATGTCACATCAGTTGAAGGCCAGATGGAAGGTTCTGTTTCAATGGGACTGGGAGAGGCATTGTTCGAGGAAGTCAAGTTTGACAACAAGGGCCATGTCATAAACGCCGATCTGGCGGAGTACAAGATTCCCACCATGCTTGATATGCCGCAGATCAAGACCATTATCGTGGAAAGCAACGAACCAAACGGACCTTTTGGCGCCAAGGAAGTCGGTGAAGGCGCTATCATGCCCACCATACCAGCTATCCTGAACGCTGTTTATGATGCCATCGGCGTGAGGATTCACGAACTTCCGATGACGCCGGAGCGGGTATATCTGGCAATCCAGGAAGCGAAAAAAGGCAAAACAAGCTAAAGACAGCAACCATTCCGCTGGTTCCCTGGACGGAGTTTGGGAACCAGCGAGAAAGCGCATATTATGGACATTCAAAATTTATGTTCCGAGGAAGCCATCCAATACAACCGGCAAATTATCCTGCCTGAAATCACTTCGCAAGGTCAGATCAAGCTGAAACAAGCCAGGGTTTTGATTGCCGGTGTTGGGGGGCTTGGCTCCGTTTCAGCATACTACCTGGCTGCCGCCGGAATCGGCTCCATCCGGATTGTGGACTGTGACTGTGTTGAGTCTGGAAACCTGAATCGCCAGATCATTCATGGAACCGGCGATATAGGAAAACCCAAGACGCTGTCCGCCCTGGAAAAACTCCGAAACCTCAATCCCTATTGCGATGTCGAACCGATTCAGGAATTCATTTCGGATGAAAACATTCTGCCTATGGTAGAAAGCTGCACTGTCATTCTGGATGGAACAGACAATCTGAAGGCTCGAAAAATTCTAAATCGAGCCTCTATTCTGAAAGACATTCCTTTCATTTACGGAGGAGTCGAAGGGTTTACCGGAATGGTGAGTACATTTGTTCCCGGACAGACTCCCTGTCTGGAATGTTTCTTTTCACAGGATACCGAGCAAAAAGACCCCATTGGTATTATCGGACCCATTCCTGGAGTGATCGCCTCGATTCAAAGCTTGGAAGCGATTAAGCTAATCCTGGGAATCGGCAAACTTTTGACAAACAAACTACTCATTTTCAATGGGATGAGCATGTCTTTCCGGAAAATTGAAGTGGAGAAAAATCCTGATTGCCCGGTTTGCGGCGGCAACACAGATTTCAATCGCTCAGTGAAATAATTCCCGTCGGTATTGTTTTGGAACACCGCTCCCCTTTATTACTCCACTTGATAACGTTTTAAGGACTGATATTTGGGAAGCGATGGGTTTCCCAAATATCAGAGCATAAGCTTATAATCAGACACCAGCCTCTAAGGTTTAACCCCTATAGGCTGGTGTTTTTTATTTGACAGGCACATCTTCCCACCAGATACGCTCATACCCCAGAGACACTACGGCATAGCATTTCAGATTCAGGTTCCCGTATTTCCGGTTAAGTGATTCTCCATACTGATCCACCTGAATTCGGGCATTTGCCATCTTCTCAACCATTGCTGGGATGGATTTCAGGGCATTAGGACTCAGGCCACCGGCGTCTTCACCACTCAACCCCGCATCTGCAAGGGATACAAACTTGAATTCAA
>JBAXVB010000416.1:0-3792 GCA_037129415.1 Deltaproteobacteria bacterium | reverse complement strand
GATCCCTGAAACTGAAACCTGGATTTTCCCCAGAGACCATCGCCAGTAAACTGAAATGGCTCATGAGGCCCTGAAACAACTGTCCCGCTTGCAAGCATCAGCGGCAACTGCAAGAGCGGATGAACCACATTAATGTTGCGAATCGTTATGGCGCTGGTGGTAATTTCCGGAAAAGGTTGTCCGGTTTCAATGTCGAAGGCGACACGGATGTCTGCATCTCCGTCAATCATCTGAATAGCCTGAATTTGTCTTTGAACATCATTTGAAAGAAAAGACCGGTTTTTCAGATGTTTGATATCCTGCATGGAAAGTTTTGCATCAGCCAGGACCCGATATCGAATGCGCTCTGCATACACATTTGGAACAACAATGGATGAATTCTGAAAAACAGACTGTCCAAAGCAGCCGGAAAGATTTTCCAGCGAGAATACCCCCTTGTCAAAGTTTAAGACGCAGGATACATCCAGAAGCTCCGGAATATCAGGGCGCTGTATCACCACATTACGTAAGGCCAGGTTCAGACCCATAACTGTTGCATTTTCCTGAATACCCAGGGCCTTTATTTGATCCAGGCTGCCCTTCAACGTAAAGGCATTCATTCGGATATCACCATTGCCAACAACTGGAAGCAGTTCCTTTCTGATCCCATCGGAAAACAGCAGCGAAGGCAAAAGGGATTTGAAGGTATCCATCGTCATGAACGGACTGGTGACGGTCAGGTCCAGTTCGGGCGATGCCATAGGGGGCAGCCGAACCTTTCCCATGGCCGACAGGGATGTCCCGGAAGTGGTGATTTCCAGGGAAGATATCTCCAGCACCCGCTGATGCAGGTTATAATTTCCGTTAAACATGACTTGATTAAGGTTGTAATCCTTGATTTCACTGGATCCAGCCAGTTGAAACTTCAGTTTTCCGGCCTCAACAGACCCGGAAAAAGCCGTTCCGGTTACTGCCAAAAACAGCTCGGAAAGATTTGGCATCAGGGTAAGGTCAGATGCAGATAACAACACCTGCCCCTGCTTTGTGCAGACCTGAATGTCCTGAATATGGATGCCTGGTTTTCTTTCCAAGCTCAAACCAATATTTCCGGTATTCAGGTCGTAGCCTATTTTCTGAGAAATGTGATTAAGCGCATAACGTTGCACTGAAGGGTTGGTAATCACCAGAAAAAAACCGATTCCACAACATAAAGCGGCCAGAAAAAGCCCCAGGATAATGCGTCTGATAGTTCGAAATGCCATAAATGCCTCCTGCATCGCCAACAATGGCTTGCCGATAGAGCGGTTTTGAGACAATATCATCAAGATGTCTCATGACACATAAGTGTATCTAAAGTTTATGACGCACAGATGATAAACGTTTTTTTAGCAATAGATTATTATAGGTTATCTTCTTCCAGGACGTTAACGTGTCATTCTGCTGCTGTATCATCCAGAAATGTCCGGATTGGCCCTGTTTCCGAAAATAATATTCTGTATTATATAACCATCTGTATATATTTAAAGAATAATAATTTCAAGAAAATATTATTGGTGGCACAGAAATTGATAAGCAAGCAGTTGAAGTTGGAGACGATAATTCAGATAACCCTTGTAATTGAAAGAAAGCAATTGCTGTGAAACCCTGCGATACCAACATTAACCGGACGCTCAAACTCGTGGAAGAGATGATTGCACTTGCAGATCAGGGCGATGTAGAAAGAGAGGACGTTGGTTGTGGAATTATGTATGGGATATTGCGGGACGCGGCGTACCGATTGAAAAAAATTGCAGAGCAGGAGAAAAAAACGCACCAGCAAAAGGGCTGGTGGAATGACCACCAATAGTAGCGAGGCATTGTCTTTCTGACATCTGCATTGAAAACACAACTCCCATTGGCTCCCCTTTAAAATGGCGGGCTTGTTTGTGTCACTGCAACTGGCAGGGGGATAAAATAAAAATATCAACTAAACAGGAGGAACAATACATGGCATCTATTAAAGGAACTCAAACTGAAAAAAATCTGATGAAGGCTTTTGCAGGCGAATCACAGGCCAGAAATCGTTATACATATTTTGCTGGCAAGGCTGGCAAGGAAGGTTATGTTCAGATTGCCGATATTTTTACTGAAACAGCCAATCAGGAAAAAGAACACGCCAAACGGTTTTTCAGTTTTCTGGAAGGCGGAATTCTGGAGATAACGGCTTGTTTTCCTGCCGGTGTCATCGGAACCACCCTTGAGAACCTGCTGGCGGCAGCAGCAGGGGAACACGAAGAACACACGGATATTTACCCTGGATTCGCCAAGGTCGCCAGAGCAGAAGGTTTTGAAGCAGTGGCCTTTATTTTTGAAAAAATTTCAGTTGCCGAAAAACAGCATGAAAAACGTTATCGGGATCTGGCCGCCAATGTTCAGGCTGGGAAAGTATTCAAAAAAGACAAAAAAGTATCCTGGCGGTGCCGCAACTGCGGTTATCTTCATGAAGGTGAAGAATCGCCTGAAATGTGTCCCGCATGTGCACATCCCCAGGCCCATTTTGAACTTCTTGGAGAAAATTACTAACAACACCTCATTTCCCCGTTTTTTCAAAACGGACCATTGTATATTTTTACCACAAGAAAGGAAATTGTATGACCGAGAAACTTCAAGTTTACAAATGCGAAATCTGTGGCAATATGGTTGAAGTCCTTCATGCCGGCGGCGGTGAGCTTGTCTGTTGTGGACAGCCCATGAAACAGAGAGTTGAAAATACGGTTGACGCAGCAAAGGAAAAACACGTTCCGGTTGTTGAAAAAATCGCTGGCGGAGTCAAAGTCACGGTAGGCGCAGTGGCTCATCCAATGGAAGAAAAACATTTCATCGAATGGATTGAAATTTTGGCGGACGGAAAGGCATATCGTCAATTTCTGAACCCTGGCCAGGTTCCTGAAGCCACGTTCATGGTGGAGGCTGCCACCGTTATAGCGAGAGAGTACTGTAATCTTCACGGCCTCTGGAAGGCATAATCGGCTGCAACTTCGGTTAAAGAACAACACTCTTGAATCATGGAGGAAAGACAATGACAAGCTGGAAATGTCAGATTTGCGGCTACACCTTTACAGCAGATGCGCCACCCGAAAAATGCCCATCCTGCAAGGAAAAATGTGAATTTGTGGACAACTCCTGCTACACGCCAGATTGTACAGGTGATGGCATGGACAAACGTATCGGTAATAAATAATATTCGTATGGGAGTTATGTTATGCCAAAAACACTTATTGTATATGCAACACGAACCGGCGAAACTGAAAACATCGGCAAATTAATTGCCGAAGGTTTGCGTTTTTCAGGAGTTGATGTTGACATAATGAAAGCCGGTGATATAAAGAACGCCAGTGAACTGAATGCTTATGATGCCTTGGTGTTTGGAGCGCCGACCTATCATGGAGATATGATTCAGGGAATGAAAACTTTTCTGTTTCTGGCGGAAAAAGCCGCTTTGGAAGGAAAAGTCGGCGGTGCATTCGGTGCATTCGGCTGGAGCGGCGAAGCTCCCGACCGGATTTATGATACCATGACGCATATATTCAAGATGAAAATGGTTGGAGCGCCGCTGCGCCTCAAATCCAGTTCTATAGGTGGCGGCATTCAAATGGCTCAGAACTACGGCAAAGATATTGCAAAATTATTGACAATTTAAAGGAGGAATTCATGACAACACCATCGCATTGTCCAGGTTTTGAACAATTCAAGAATTTGAAATCGTTTACCTGTAAGTGTCCTTCATGTTCGAAAGAGGTTGAAATTTTTTCGGATGAATTTGACAAAAAACTG
>JBAXVB010000415.1:0-3796 GCA_037129415.1 Deltaproteobacteria bacterium | reverse complement strand
GCCGGAAAATACGGCGTTCCCCTGATATATGCCAATCAGGTAGGCGGCAATGACAGCGTTTTATTTGACGGATCCAGTATGGCGTTTGACTCCAGCGGCGCAAAAATTGCTCAAGCAGCGGATTTTGAAGAAGATATGGTGGCTGTGGATTTAAATATCCCCGGCAGCCGGGAAATTCATCCCGTTTCAGAATCTCAGACAGCTTCGGTATTAAAGGCTCTGGTTACCGGCACACGGGATTATGTTAAAAAATGCGGATTTTCCCGAACGGTCATTGGCCTCAGCGGTGGAATTGACTCCGCACTGACCCTTGTAATTGCGAAAATGGCCCTTGGCAGGGAAAATGTTTCGGCCGTATTCATGCCATCGCCTTATACCTCCGTGGATAATTACGAGGATACGGCTGAACTCTGTCGACGGCTTGACATTGAATTGAGCACCATTCCAATCGACGGCATTTTCAGGGAATTCACGGCTGTCCTGTCCCCCGGCTTCAAGACCGATGATCCGGGAATAGCCGAACAAAATATTCAGGCCAGAATTCGAGGAACCCTGCTGATGGCCATTTCAAACATGAACGGCAGCCTGGTTCTTTCCACCGGAAACAAATCCGAGCTTGCCGTGGGTTACTGCACACTCTACGGCGACATGAACGGCGGCCTTGCAGTGATATCGGACGTTCCCAAGACGCTGGTGTACGATCTTGCCCGATATGTCAATACCCGCAGTCCCATCATTCCAGAGCGCATTCTGGATAAGGCACCTTCTGCTGAACTTAAGCCCGACCAGACAGATCAGGACGATCTGCCGCCTTACGAACTTCTGGATGCCATCCTTAAAGCCAGCATTGAAGATATCAAGACTTTCGACCAAATTGTCCGCATGGGCTTTGACCCGGTTATAGTCAGGGATATCCTTTCCAGGATTGACCGCAATGAATACAAGCGCAACCAGGCCGCCCCCGGACTTAAAGTCACATCTAAAGCCTTTGGATACGGCAGAAGGTATCCACTGGCCAAAAAGGCAAATGATAAGGGCTGAATGTTTTTCATTCATAATTCATCATTCGTAATTCATGATTCTTTTCTTGACATCAGTCGTACCAGTATTATTTTTCAGTCAACCAAATCATCATCTGGTAGTTATTGAACAAAACAGAAAAAAATTTACCATGAATTGAAGGAGATCCTTCTGGCACATGATCAAAACCCAATCCTCTCAAAAAAGAAATGAAAAATCATCTCCCGACGCGGATACCCTACAACCCCCTGCTGACGATAAAACTTTAGAAAATGAAACGGTTTCCGATCCTGTCAAGGAATTGGAAAATCGATGTGAAATGGCTGAGCAGGAGTCCAGGCAGAATTATGAGCGATTGCTCAGGGTATCTGCTGATTTCGAGAATTTCAAAAAACGCTCGTTCAGGGAAACTGATGATTTCAGAAAGTACGCCAATGAACTGCTGCTTCTGGAGCTGCTTACAGTCGTGGATAATCTGGAACGCGCCATTCAATCTACAAGCGGCGAAAATAACGAGGCAGGATGTGTCATAGAGGGTGTTGAGATGACCCTGAAGGCATTGCTGAAGATTTTTGAAAGATTTTCAGTCAAACTCATAGAAGCTGTCGGAAAACCCTTTGACCCAAATTTTCACCAGGCCATGATGCAGGAAGCATCGGATTTATACCCTGAAAACACCATCATCAGTGAGTTTCAGAAAGGCTATATGCTTCACGACAGGCTTTTGCGGCCTTCCATGGTAGTAGTTTCCAAAGGACCCGGCAAAACCGAATAACATTTATACGGCAGTCGCGGCATCTTGTTCCGGCTGCAACACATACCGTTCAAAGATTTTTTCTTTTATATATTCAAGGAGGATTACCCCATGGGCAAAATTATTGGAATTGATTTAGGCACCACCAACTCATGTGTGGCCATCATGGAAGGGGGCGAGGCCAAAGTATTGACAAATGCTGAGGGCGGTCGAACCACACCTTCGATTGTGGCCATTTCAGAAAGCGGAGAGCGTCTTGTCGGACAGATCGCCAAGCGTCAGGCCATTACCAACCCGGAAAATACCGTTTTTGCTGTCAAACGGCTGATTGGCCGGAAATTTCAGACTCAGGAAGTGCAAAGAGACATCAAGGTTCTTCCCTATAAACTGGAAGAAGCCAGCAACGGGGATGTTCGAATTAATCTGCGGGACAAGAACCTGAGTCCGGCGGAAATTTCTTCTTATATTCTGGCCAATATCAAGAAGACCGCAGAGGATTATCTGGGAGAGCCCATTACAGATGCCGTTATTACGGTTCCTGCCTAT
Organism: Deltaproteobacteria bacterium; assembly: GCA_037129415.1. Classification (GTDB taxonomy): domain Bacteria; phylum Desulfobacterota; class Desulfobacteria; order Desulfobacterales; family Desulfatirhabdiaceae; genus RAAP-1. The sequence goes on along the minus strand of JBAXVB010000415.1, from coordinate 1,476 downwards.
TTTAATGACAGCCAGCGCCAAGCCACAAAAGATGCCGGGAAAATTGCCGGTTTGAATGTGCTTCGCATTATCAACGAGCCTACTGCGGCATCGCTGGCTTATGGATTGGACAAGGAAAAGGAAGAAAAGATTGCGGTTTTTGACTTGGGTGGCGGAACGTTTGACGTTTCCATCCTGGAGATCGGTGAAGGTGTATTTGAAGTCAAATCCACAAACGGAGATACCCATCTTGGTGGCGAAGATTTTGACCTTAGGCTGATTGAATACCTGGCCAGCGAATTTAAAAAAGAACAGGGAATCGACATCCGAAACGACAAAATGGCGCTTCAACGCTTGAAAGAGGCGGCGGAAAAAGCCAAAATGGAGCTTTCAACCTCCATGGAAACCGATGTCAACCTTCCGTTCATCACTGCCGACGCCAATGGCCCCAAACACATGAATATCCGGATCACCCGGGCAAAGCTGGAAGCCCTTGTTGCAGACTTGCTGGACAACCTTGAGGGTCCGTGCCGAATTGCGCTGAAAGATGCTGGCATGACTCCCTCCGATATTCAGGAAGTGGTTCTGGTCGGCGGTATGACCCGCATGCCGGCGGTTCAGGATCGGGTTAAGCGTATTTTTGGCAAGGAACCACACAGGGGCGTTAACCCTGATGAAGTTGTGGCAATCGGAGCAGCCATTCAAGGCGGAGTCTTAGGCGGAGATGTTAAAGATGTTCTACTTCTGGATGTTACACCGCTGTCACTCGGTATCGAAACACTTGGCGGTGTGATGACCCGGTTGATTGAAAAGAACACCACCATACCCACCAAAAAGAGCCAGGTGTTCTCAACAGCCGCAGACAGCCAGCCCGCAGTTTCCATTCATGTACTCCAGGGCGAACGGGAAATGGTAAACGGAAACAAAACCCTGGGCCGTTTCGAGTTGGTCGGAATTCCGCCGGCGCCGCGCGGCGTGCCACAGGTCGAAGTAACCTTTGACATAGATGCCAACGGTATAGTGAATGTTTCTGCAAAAGATTTGGGAACCGGCAAGGAACAGTCCATCAAGATTACAGCCTCCAGCGGACTGAATAAAGACGAAATCAATAAGCTTATCCGGGATGCCGAACTGCATGCCGAAGAGGACAAGAAGAAAAAAGAGCTTGTCGAGGCTCGAAATGCCGCGGATACACTGATCTATTCAACAGAGAAGTCCATGAAGGATATGGGAGATAAAGTTGACGGTGCAACCCGCAGCCAGGTGGAAGCTGCAATGTCGCCGCTTAAAAAGGCGATCGAAGGTGACGACATTGAGCAGATCAAGCGCCTGACAGATCAGCTTATGCAGGCATCTCACAAGATCGCCGAGGCCATGTATCAGAAAGCATCTCAGTCCGGTGGTGATCCCAACGATGGCGCAGCAGGAAGTGCAGGCGGTACCGGTACCGGATCAGAGAGCCATTCATCAAAACCGGCTGATGATGATGTGGTGGAT
>JBAXVB010000414.1:0-3797 GCA_037129415.1 Deltaproteobacteria bacterium | reverse complement strand
GCTTTGGGAGCAGGGAGTCGGAGGTTCAAATCCTCTCGCCCCGACCAAATCCAATTTTTAATCACAGAATGCCATTTTTACTGATGGATATTATTTTACAAAAGGTATATTGGCGTTTTCCATGTCCCTTAACAGTAGCAGTGAGGGGGCGTCCATGCCGTTTAATGCCATTTCCGCAGAAGACTTTCTAAACAGGGAGCCCGAGCTTGATTATCTGAAAGGGCTGTCCAAATTAAAGGAAGACGCATTGGGCGGGGATGTGTTCCTTGCAGGTGCAAGGGGGATGGGCAAGACAGAACTCCTCAAACAGCTTTACCGCGTACTCTTCTGGGAAAATAATGTCATACCGTTTTACTATTCCTTCAAGACGGCCAACCTTAAGGGGACATATTTCGCAAGGGATTATTTCACAGGGTTTGTCAGGCAGTATATCTCCTTCGTTAAAAAAGAGCCCTCCATTGCAGACAGTGTGTCCGAGCCTCTGCGGCGTCTTATGCCGGCGATATCATCGCTTGGCTTGTACTGGCTGATCGATTGTATAGAAGACTTTCAGGAACACATAAACAAAAATGATTTTTATTGGCAGCTTGTCGCTGCCATATCCGCCCCGGTCGTTGTCGCACAAAAAATCAAAAAGCCGGTTATGGTGATGATAGACGACTTTGACGCTGCTGCACATCTTTATCAATCAAGCGTCGGCGATGCACATGGCCTTATAAGCCTTTTCGGGGAGTCGTTAAAAAACCGTCGCTGCCCTCATGTCATTACCGGATCGGCTGAAGCACTTGAGTCTATTTATGCAGAGCATTCACTCATAGGAATGACGGAACAGATGCGGCTGGGTCCGCTTCCGAAAGATTTGGCGGTTGCGCTTTTCATTGCTCACCTCGCAAATCTGAAGATAACCTGCACACCAGGTTTGCAGTTTGAATTTCTGGATACATTGAGGGGAAATCCCCTTTATATAAGGAATATCGCAAAAGCCGCCTGGAAAATGCAGAAGAAGGATATCAATGAAAAGGATTTGATAGAGTGTCATTGCTTCGAAGTTTCCGAAGGTGAGACCGCATTTTATTGGTCCTCCGTACTCAGCCGTTATGCTGAAAGTTCGGCAAAGAGAAAGGCATTGATTAAAATTCTCATGTATTCGATTGAAAATGGGGGAATTGAGGACGGCAAAAGGCTCTCAATGATTTCCGGATTGGGCGAGGCCGAAACAGAAATGATCCTCAGCTCAATAGAGAAATCAGGGATGATGCATGACAATGACGCGGTCTTCCAGGATTTCATACATTGTCTCCATTTGATGGAAATAGAGGGTAGAAATGCCAGCGATGCACGGAAAGAGATAGCAGCAAAATATATATCGGAAAGAGCAGAATCGTGTTTTGAGCTGGTGATCCCGATGAATTCCAATGCGGAGCTTGTGGTTGCAAAGGCTGTTGAACAGATTGGCATAAACATAAATCTTGACTCCGAATTCCTGAATTTTTTACAGTTGGCGCTGATTGAGGTCTGCATCAATGCAATTGAGCATAGCGGAAGTTACGAAAAAAAGCTTTTTATTAAATTCATCACCAGACCGGACAAACTCGATATCGTCATAGAGAACTCCGGCAAACCTTTCGCTCTCGAATCGTTAAAAGAAGTCCCAGTAGAAGAGAAGCTGCGGCTGGGCATGAAGAGAGGCTGGGGCTATAAGCTTTTATATAAAATTATGGACAGCGTTAAGGTGGAGAGAATAAACGACAGAACGAGGGTAATCCTGACAAAAAACATAAAAGACAAAGAGGTGCTTAAGTGAAATCGGTTCAATTCAGCGTAGCTTCAAGGCTTGAAGGAGCCGCTGCGATTATTTACCCCAAGGGCTATCTTAACAATCTCTCAGGCGAAAGCCTGGTTATTGAATGTGGTGTTTATATCGGCAAGGGTATAACGAAAATTGTGGTGAATTTCAGCGAAACAGACTTGATTAATTCTATCGGCATATCCATGCTTCTGCAGATCATGGAAGACCTAAGGAACATCAATGGCACGATTTGCTGTACCAATATGTCCAAATTCCTCAGTGACACCTTCGAGATGCTTGGTCTTATGCAGCATATGCTGGTTTTTCCGGTCGAAAATGATGCATTAGAATATCTTAAAACCCGAAAATCATGAGTACAAAACTAGAAAAAGCGATGTACAACATATCCGCCTTGGCGGACTTGGGGCAGGCGATAACCTCTGAAGACGCTTTTCATGAAAAGATTCAGTCTGTGCTTTATGTAATCACCGGTACGTTTCTGGCGAATAAGGGCGCAATCCTCTTTTATGACAAATCGACACAAAGTCTGAATACTTTGACGCAAAAGGGTTTTGCCCAAGCTGATCTGGACCGTCTCAATCCCGTAGAGCTGATATCGCTCGGAAGAAACAAGTCTTGCCTCATCGGAGATGCCCCTGTCCTGGCAGTTGCCGGAGCAGAGATACTCGCTCCTATATGGGTAGGAGACGAGTTTATAGGTGCTCTACTTCTTGGCGGCTGGTTAACCGCAGGCCCTTTAGCATCGGAAGACCTCGAACTTCTAAACGTCATAGCAAACCAGATTGCAATCGCCCTGAACAACCATTCCCTTTTTATGGACCTTTCGGACAAGCTCGAAGATAACCGCAGACTATATGAAGAGATGAGGCACATCTACCACGGCACACTTCAGGCCTTCGCCGCAGCTATTGATGCGAAAGACGCGTACACGAAAAATCACTCCCACAGGGTCGCGAAGTATTCAGTCGCCATTGCGCGGGAACTTGGATGGAACGAACACGAAATAGAAGGCATGTATGTAGCGGGTTACCTGCACGATGTCGGCAAGTTGGCGATAAGTAATACTCTGTTAAACAAGGTAACACCATTTACACCGGAGGAGCGTATAGAAATAAGAAAACACTCGACACTGTCCCGCAATATCACAACAAAGATAAAATTCCCATGGAAAAACGTAGAGGATATAGTCTGGCACCACCACGAACGTCTTGATGGGCGTGGATACCCGGATGCACTCGCAGAGGACTCCCTAAGCGATGGGGTAAGAATACTCACGCTTGCTGATTCGTTCGATGCAATGACTTCCCAGCGGCCATACAGGGAAAAGATGGACGTACAGACTGCGATTGGCGAATTAAGAAAAAACCTTGAAAGTCAGTTCGATAACAAGATCATGCTCGTATTCTGTAGGGTTTTGGCCAAGGAAATAAAAGGGGAGCTACCAGAACCGGATATACTGCCCCACCTTGACAGGAACTCTGACTTATCCGTAATTTCCGACCTGTTGGAAGGCATAATATCAGAGCTTTCTGCGCGGTAAGGAAATTACAAAAGGACGTTACAACTGGATGACAATAACGGTTACGTCATCATTCCCACCGTTCCTGATTGCTGCTTGAACCAGTTTGTCGCAAATTGTCTTTGGAGATGAATTTGCTGTAAGTATCCCCATGATTTCGTTATCTGTTACAAGATCATGCAAGCCATCCGTACAGAGAAGGAATATGTCATCACACTGCACATTATCCACTCTGGTAAATACTTCGGTCAAATCATCATAGCCACCTAATGCTTGAGTTAATATATAGCCGTAGTAGAGGCTGCTTTCGTCATCCGGTCGGATTTTACCTGTGTCGATTAACGCCTGCTTCTTCGTATGATCAACCGTCATTCTTTCACATGAATTTTTTCTGCATCGATATATTCGACTATCCCCAATATGTGCAATGAGCGATTTGTTATCTGTAAGCACTAAAGCGGATAGAGT
>JBAXVB010000413.1:0-3803 GCA_037129415.1 Deltaproteobacteria bacterium | reverse complement strand
GTCTGATCACGAAATACATTGCTGATCCCCCGTGTTGCGCTGAAATGAAGGGTTTCTCCGCTCAGCGGATACTCCAGGCCGGTAACACAGACATTCTGAGCATCCGTCTTCAAAGGAATCAGGGAAAGCAGATCGCCGACATTGCCTTCAAATCGCAACGTTTCCCCTGACTGGATAAGAGAGATTTCCTGCATTCCATCCAGAATTCGAACCCGGCGACCGACAAGCTCCGGTGCGGCCAGAAGCATGATATTTGCGATGGTCATGTCCCACCTGGCGCCCAGAGCGGCCAGCAGCACGATGTCATCGACGCCCAGACTTCCGGCGAAATGCAGGGCAAGCTCCATATCGGTGTGGTCTTTGCGCGCCGGGTAACGAGAAATCGGGACTCCGGACCGGGTGACAGCATCAATTTCTTCAGGGGACAGAGAATCCATATCCCCTATGAGGATATAGGGGCGCAGGTTCAGTTCCAGGCAGTGGCGCAGGCCGCCATCAACGGCAATGATGATATCTTCAGGGAAAATGACAGGGCGTAAGCCGCCGATAATACCATTGGCGATAATAACAGCGCGCATAAAACCCTTTCGTTACAGCCCAAGTATCTGTTCTATCTCCTTGAGGCTGGTAATGTGGAAATCGGATCGCAGGGAAGGGTTTTTATACGCAACCAGAATGGCTCCGGCTGCTTCTGCGGCGATCTGATCCACTTCGGAATCGCCGATATAAAGCAGTTGATCCGGTTCAATATCAAAATGGTGCAGGATTTTGTTCAAGATGTCTGGATGGGGTTTGGGATGGTCAACGTCCCAAGCGCTGACCACAAGGTCAAAGAGACCAACCAAGCCGTGGCCCTCCACCACCCTTTGAATGGTGTTGGTACGATTGGTTGCAATCGCCGTTGGGTATGTGGGCCGCAGCCTGTGAAGCAGGGGTATCAGATACGGTTCGATTTCCATTTTTTCCAGAAACGGAAGATAAGGCATAAGCTTGCGATAGACATTGGCTTCGACGGCTTCGGCCTCATTCCGGAAAAGATAGAAAACGGCCTCATCTGCGGTATGTGCATGAACAAAAGCAAACTGTTCGGGCATCAGGTCCGGTTTGTTCATATACCGCAGAATCTGGTTATAATACTCTTTGTTTACGGCTTCGGTGTCGAACATGACCCCGTCGCAGTCGAAGGCGACTACCTGAATGTGTTTCATTATCGCCTGTTATTCTGTTTTCTTGGCGGCTTCAAGTATCTGCCCATAAACGCTGATCTGAATTTCCGGCTTGACCGGACTGCTGGTCTTTAGCGTAACGACATCGTAATAGCGACCGGGATCTTTTTTAAGGTTCTCGACAGTGATAATATATTTCGTTGTGTCGTTTTCCTGTTTCTCTTCGATTTTGGCCTGAATATCGGTTCCATTTTTCGGCTTGGTTTCCAAAACCTTGAACGGATACTTGGAATCAGGTGTAATAGTTACTGTTCCGATGATAGGCTCGCCCGCGTTTCCGCGCAGAATCAGTTTATTTGGCGTGATGTTCGCAAATACCTCAACGTTGCCGGCGATCTCAATCGACACATTGGGCTGTTTTGCAGCGCTGGTCTCAACCTGAATAGTTTTTTTCAGTAAGGTTCCACCATATCCGCTGGTATTAACTTTGATGGTAATCTTTCCCTCGCCGCCGGCAGGGATCTGTCTCGTATAAGAGACTGCAGTGCATCCTCAGCCAGTTTTGACGTTAAGAACGGATAACTCTTCGGTTCCTTTATTCAGAATGACAAAATCATGAACAATTTCAGTACCTTCTACAACAGGTTGAAAGGTAAACTGCGTTTCCGGCACGACATACAAAGGATTCTCATCTACCTTGTCCTCGGCGCCGGATACAATGGGAAGCACCAAAAGACACAACACCAAAAACCACTTAACATAAGCATTTAATTTCATAAATTAACTCTCCAATAAATCGAAAAAAGACCGTCCCTTATCAACAACAGACAAAACATAATTCGTTGACAATTTATGCCCCATTTTTAAGAATGTCAAGGCGGTTGTTCCTCTCGGCGCCAGAAGAGAAACGTTGACCGTCAACCGTTCACCGTTCACCGTTCACCGTCAACCGTCAACGATGAACGGTTTTGATTGCGTGGTACTGAAAAAAGCATTTACAGAATCATCAAGATATGATTATCACATAGCAATATCTTTTAACTCATGCGATAGGTGGAAAACCATGCTGGAACATTTCAAAGATTTTCGCCAAAGCCTGTCTTATCGGTTGATTTTCATAATGGGTCTGACACTTTTTGTCAGTTTTTCCATATATGCTTATTTTAACATCAAATACCAGAAAGATAAGGCTGTAAAAGACATCGTGGTATGGACGGACCGACTGAGTGAAACCATCAAGCTGGGAACCCACTATGCCATGATGTTAAACGCTAGGGAAAATATCAACCAAAGCATCAGGAACATGGGTAAACAGAAAACGATTGAGCATATCCGTATTTATAACAAAGAAGGAGAAATCAAGTTTTCAGACTCGTCGGATGAGGTTGGACAAAAAACCAATATCAAGGCCGAAGCCTGCTTTATCTGCCATAAAACAGAGCCGCCACAGGCCAATCTTGATCTGTCTGAACGGATTCGAATTCTTGACGATCCAAAGGGATACCGCCAGATCGGCGTAATTACACCCATCCGAAATGAAATTAGTTGCGCTACCGATATCTGCCATGTTCATCCCCAGGATAAAATGATTCTTGGCGCTCTGGATGTGGTTGTTTCGATGAAGGAAACCGATGATGAAATCGTGTTTTTTGAGGAAGGGATCATTGCCCTGGCCAGTTTTATTTTTGCTGTAACCTCTGCAGTCATTTATATTTTTATCGTAAGATTCATTAAGCTGCCGATTCAAAAGCTTATTGATGGAACGCTCATGGTCGCCAAGGGACAATATCAGGCAATTGATATCAGATCGAAGGACGAGCTGGGGCAGCTCGCAACTGCGTTTAAGAAAATGGGAAAAAAAATCAGCGAAAAACGAAGCGAATTGAGCAAACAGCGAAATGAGTATCAAAACCTTTTTGAGCAGGTACCATGTATCATTTCGGTTCAGAACAGGGACTACAGGCTGATGCGGTACAATCGGGAATTTTCAGATCGCTTTGATCCCAAACCTGGGGATTATTGTTTTTCGGCCTACAAGGGACTTACCAAAAAATGCAGAATATGTCCGGTGGAGAAGACATTTGAAGACGGTCTTTCTCATTACAGTGAAGAAACAGGGGTGAACAAGGATGGGACCCGAACATACTGGGTTGTCCGGACATCGCCCATCCTGGATGATGACGGGAATATCGTCGCCGCAATGGAGCTAAGCATTGATATTTCCCGAAGCAAACAACTGGAGGAAAAACTGGCGGAATCTGAAAAACAGTGCTACGCCGTCTTTAACAATATTCCCAATCCCGTATTCGTTCTGGATATAAATACCCTGATGATACTTGACTGCAACCAAAGCGTCAAATCCGTGTATGGATACGCCAAAAATGAAGTCTTGTTAAAATCTTTTCTGGAATTGTTTTCTGAAGAAGAAAGAGAATATTACGCGTTTAAACTTCAGACATCATCCGTCTTGAACCGCGTCAAACACATTCATAAAACAGGCAAAGCCCTCTTTGTGAATATCCGGATTTCTCCTGCGGATTATCACGGGAAAAAGGTTCTGCTGCTGGCTACCGGCGATGACACCAAACGGCTTGAGGCGGAACAGCAGATCATTCAGGCCAGCAAGATGGCGACCCT